>CAJYVI010000099.1 GCA_913778145.1 uncultured Pseudocitrobacter sp. | reverse complement strand
GTGAAATACGGCTGGTAAGGCCGGAAGTACAGAAGGGAGCCATTCGGCTCCCTTCTGTTTTTTGCCTGATGGCGCTTCGCTTATCAGGCCTACGCGATCTCAGCAATGTATTGAATTTGCATGCTTTTGTAGGCCGGATAAGGCGTTTACGCCGCATCCGGCAACAACAGCGCGCACATTGTCAGCAATATATTGAATTTGCGTGATGTTGTAGGCCGAGCAAGCGCAGCGCTTCCCGGCAATATCACCGGGCTAAAAACACCTGCGGCGCATCGCATTCGGGATGCGTCCGCACCTGCACCTCCGCGCCGTACCAGCGCGCCAGCGTCTCCGCCTGCAACACCTCATCAGGCGTGCCCTGCGAAACAATCATTCCCTCATACAGCAGCACAATTCTGTCGGCCCACAGCGCGGCAAGATTTAAATCATGCAGTACCACGCACACGTGCAGCTCCCCCTGCCGGATCAGCCGTTTTAACAACCGCAGCAGATGCTGTTGATGGAACAGATCCAGCGCCGAGGTGGGCTCATCCAAAAACAGCCAGCCGCGCGGCGAACCCTCACTCCACAGCTGCGCGAGCGCTCGCGCCAGCTGTACGCGCTGCTGCTCACCGCCGGAGAGCGACGCATAACGTCGGCCCGCCAGCGGCAAACATTCGGTTAGCTGCATCACCTGCTGAATCACGGCGTTTTCCGGCTGCGGCGTCCACGGCATGCGCCCCATACCAATCACCGCTTCAACCGGCCAGTCGAAGCCCATCTGTGTTTGCTGTAGCATCACCGCGCGCAGGCGCGAAAGGGCGTTGGCCTCCCAGCTTTCCAGCGGTTTTTCAGCCAGCCAGCGCTCACCGCCCGCAGGCGCAAGATAACCGGTCAGCAGGCGCAGCAGCGTTGATTTCCCCGCGCCGTTGGGGCCGATGAGCGTCAACAGCTCACCGCGTTCAAGGCTAAGCGACACATCCCGGATGATCAGCCGGTTTGCCACGCGGTAGTGGAGATTTTTGACGCTCAGTGAATCAGCCATGTTGCCCTCCGCGACGGAAAATCAGCCATAAAAACCACGGCGCGCCGAGAATGCTGGTCAGCAGGCCGACCGGCATCTCTGCAGGTGCGACCAGCGTGCGGGCAAACGTATCGGCGATTAGCAGCAGTAAAGCGCCCGCCAGAACCGAACCGGGGATAACGGCGCGGTGATCGGCGCCCAGCCACATGCGGATTAAGTGCGGCACCACCAGGCCGATAAAGCCTATTACACCGCTCACCGCCACGGCGGCGGCAACCAGCAGGGCACTGCAAACCAGTAATAGCCGTTGAACCGATTGCACATCCACGCCGAGATAGTGCGCTTCTTCTTCGCCGAGCTGGAGCAGATTCAGCGCCGCAGCGAGACGCCAGATAACAAACACGGTGGGCACCATCAGCGAGGCGACGGTCAGCAGCGTCGACCATTGCGCCTGCCCGAGGCTGCCCATTCCCCACAGGGAAAGCTGGCGCAGCTGTGCATCGTTGCTTACCCACGACAGCACGCCGACCGCCGCGCCGCACAGGGCGTTAATGGCGATGCCGACTAACAACAAGCGCGACAGTGAACTGTCGCGTTGGCGGCTTAGCAGGAAGATAACCACCGTCGCCGCCAGCGCGCCAAAAAAGGCCGCGAACATGGGGGCGTAAAGCATCATCAGCGGCGGCAGCGTTAGCGGCAATATCACCCACAGCGCCACCGCGAGCGCCGCGCCGCTGCTGATACCGAGCAGGCCCGGATCGGCCAGCGGATTGCGAAACAGCCCCTGCATCACGCATCCCGCCAGCGCCAGCGAGCCGCCGACCACCAGCGCCAGCAGTACGCGCGGCAGGCGAATGGTGAACCAGATTTGCCGCAGCGCTTCATCGCTGTTATTCCACAGTAGGCTGAGCGGCAGACGCAACGCGCCAAAACCGCTTGCCGCCAGCGTCCCCACCGCCAGCATCAGCGCCAGCGTAATGAGAGAGAGGGTGATCCGCCGTGACATCAGGGCAGCGACTCCGCTTTGGTACGGAGCTGCTGAATCGCCTGCGGCGTACGTACGCTAAATCCGAGCAGCGCCATGTCGTCTATCGCCAGAACCTGTTTATGCTTCCCGGCAGGCGTTTGCGCCAGCCCCGGCAGCTTCCACAGATTCGCTTCGCCGCCAATTGCCGCTAAACCATCGGCGGGGATCACCACCAGATCGGCCTGGCTTGCAATCACGCCTTCCTGAGACAGCGGCTGGTAGCGGGCAAAACCCTGCATCGCATTCGTTAACCCGGCCGCGCGAATCGCCGCATCGGCCGCTGTTTGCTGCCCGGCGGCCATTGCGTTCATGCCGCCGTGGTTGAGAATAAACAGCACTTTTTTATCGAGCGGCGTAGTGGGCAGCGCGGCAATGGCCTGACGCACGCTGTTGCGCAGCGTTTCGCCTTCGGCTTCACGGTGCGTGGCTTTGGCGATGACCTGCACTTTTTCGTCAATCACGCTGAGTGAGTTACGGCTCGGCACGCTGATCACCTGCACCTTATTCTGCTTCAGCTGTTTGAGCACCAGCGACGGTTGCGCCTGCTGGCTGGCGAGCACCTGCGTCGGGCGCATCGCCAGAATGCCTTCCGCATTGAGCTGGCGCAGATAACCGACATCCGGCAGTTTGGCCGCTTCCGGCGGCCACTGACTGGTGCTGTCACGCGCGACAAGCGAAGATTGCGCCCCGAGAGCGTAGACAATCTCGGTCACGTCACCGCCCAGCGCGACGATTTTCTCCTGCGGCGCTGCCAGCGCCGCGACCGGCAGGGCAATCAGCAGAGCGAACCATTTTTTCATGCTGTCAGCCCTTCCGCCGTGAGTGCATCAATCTGTTTGCGCCACTGTGTCTGTTCCGGCTGGCCTTCGGTACGCTGACCGTACAGCTGGGCGATTTGCGTGCCATCGTGAGCAAAAATTTCCAGGCTGGTGACGTGCCCGTCAGCGGTCGGTTTGCGGGTGACCCAGCTTTCGGCAATATGATCTTCCAGCAGATGCAGCGTGAACGTCGGGTTGAAAATATTCAGCCAGCCTTTCATTGGCACCACTTTTTCCACCACGCCGGTGAAGATTTGCACGCAGCCGCGGTTGCCGACAAACACCATGATTTCATTGGCGTCCTGACGTGCGCTATCGAGAATTTGTGCCAGTGCGCTATTAGGCACTTTGCAGGCGAGGTCGTCGCCGACCAGCGAAAATGCCTGCTGACGCGTCAGGTTGTGGCGCTTCAGCAGAGTGAAGAACTGATGCACATCGGTCATCGCACGCCATTCGCTATCAACGGTTTCGGCGTCGGCGTGGCTTTCGCTGGCGGCATCTTCCGCGGGTTTCAGCACCAGTGGCGCGTTGTCGGTGATGATAAAGCGCGCCAGTACATCGGCCCACGCGGTCATGTCGGTGCGCTCGGTGGCGTAGACTTTCAGCAGCGCATCGCCCTGATGGTCAAAGAACTGAATGCTCTGGCGCTCGCCGCGCGCGGTCATCTCTTTGGTGTGGAAAACGCTGGCCCACTGGTGCAGGAACAGGCGCAGGTCAAGGGCGCGTGGGTTGAGGATCAGCCCCGCATGGCCGCTCAGATGTTGGTTGGTAAACTCGCCAACCTGTTCGTGTACCGCGTATTCGTTACGGCAGATGCACTTGGTTTCGCCGACGGTTTCCAGTGCGGCGAGAATGTCGCGCACGTCGCTGGCAAGACGCGCCGCGTCATGGCCCACGCGAGAGAAGGTCAATTCTGCCTCGCTGATATTCATTAATGCTGCGATGTCACGCGCGTACTTACCTGGGTTTTGTTCTTTTAGCTCAAGCCAGCGTGTGTAGTGATTCATTGTCTCTTCCTTCCAGATGAAGCCCCGGCGAACCGGGGCGATGTCGTTACCACTGATAACTTACGAAAATTTTCCCATTACGACCGTCCTGCGGAATGCCCTGCGGCGACCAGTACTCTTTATCAAAGGCGTTGCCCAGCACCAGCGTGGTGGTGACGCCTTTCAGTTGTTGCTGGCCTTCATAGCTGACGTAGAAGTCGTTAACCGCATAGCCCGGCTGTTTGCTGTAGCTGCTGCTGACGTGGGTAGAGCGATCGGCAAATGTCCCAATCCAGCCGACCGAGAAACCGCTGTGCGCCACCGGGATATTCAGCTTGCTGGTCACCGTGTCCGGGTTGATGCTGGAGATATACTCCCCGGTGTCAGTGTCTTTCCCGCGCGTGCGGTTGTAGGCCACGTCGAGGCTGAACAGGTCCGCGCTATATTTGGTCATCACGTCCCAACCCCAGATTTTGGCGTTTGGTACGTTATAGGACATCGTCGTTGCCGCCGCGAAATCGACCGCCGTAGAGATGTAATCCTTCGCTTTGGTATCGAAGTAGCTGGCTTTAAATTCGAGGGAATCGTTGGCCAGCATCAGGTCGTCGAAGCGCAAACCAAAACCGTACTCCTGCGTTTCGTTGGTTTCCGGGCGCAGGTTCGGGTTCGGTACCCAGTAGTTAGTGTAGAAGCTACCGATGGAGAAGTGCTTCGAGTCGTTGTACATCTCGCCCATCGTTGGCGCGCGGAAGGCCTGGGCGTAAGAGCCGAACAGCATCAGCCAGTCGGTTGGGCTGACGGTCATGCCCGCGCGGGATGACCATTTATCGGCATCCACGTCGTCGTAGCCGTCGCTGCTGCCGCGATAGTTGTCATAACGCGTGCCGCCGAGCAGGGTAACAGGCAGGTCGCGAAGGGTGATTTCGTCCTGGATCCAGCCGGAGCTGAAATCGATTTTCGCTTCCGGGAAACCGGTGGTAACGCCGCCGGGTTCCTGCTCCTGGCGATAGTATTCCCCGCCGTAGGTCAGCAGGTGAGAGGCGAAGGAGTCGCTGAACAGACGGCTGCGGTTTTCGACTTTGCCGCCTTTAGTGGTTTGCTTGCGGAATTCACCCGTATTATCGATGTTCTGTGCGTTAATCCGCGCTTCCGACCAGTAAATTTTTGCGTCGGCGTTCAGCCAGTCATTGCCCTGCGGCGCAAGTTTATAGGTGAGCTGCGCATCGCGCTGAATGGTGGAACGATCGGTCATCGGGTTGCTGCTGGCAGAGGCTTCGCTGCTCTGCGGATTTTTCGGTTCCTGCGATTTGTTGTTGTAGTAGCGGAACGATCCGCCTAACGTCTGCGCATCGTCGATTTTCCAGCTACCTTTAGCCAGCATGTTGTTGATCGATTCGTCGTTTGGTGCGGTAAAGCCATCGCTCTGGCGCAGATCGCCCCGATCGCGGCTCGACCAGGAAACGATGCCATCAAGCGTATCCGTGCGGCCAAAGGCGCTGGCCCCCATGCCGATACTGTGATCGCCCGTCGCTCCGGTACCAAAGACGCGGTAGCCGCTGTTCTGACCCTCGCGCAGCAGATCTTTGGCGTCAACGGTATCGTATGAAATGACCCCGCCTAACGCGCCACTGCCGTACAGTAACGCCGACGGGCCGCGCACCACTTCGATACGTTTGATTAGCATCGGGTCAAGAAAAGTGCTGTTGAGGTGGCCGGTATCGGTGCCCTGGCGCACGCCATCCACCAGAATCAGCACGCCGCGGCGATCGTAGCCGCGCATGTTGACGTCCTGACCGTTGGTACGGCCTGTACCGTCGAGCGTAATCCCCGGCACGCTGCGCAGCAGGTCAGCGGCGGAACTGGCGGTTTGATTTTCAGGCTCGGCGGTATCGATGACGCTGACCATCATGGGCGCTTCAAATGCGCTGCGGGCGTTACCGGTGGCGGTGACGGTCATTGTTTCGTCGGCGGCGAAGGCCGTGCCGGGCAGAATGCCGGCGATGGTCAGGGCCAGCAGCGTTGGGCGCAGCGGGGCGGATTGCGGGCGTAGCATAACAACTCTCCAAAAGGAAAATGAAAAATTGCTGGCTGCCTGGGAATCACCTGGGTGGCTGGCGAAAAGGGATGATTTATTTAGTCAGAATCAATTTGCCGGATTGCGTCTGGCGCAGTTGATAGTATTGGCCATTGTGCTCAATCAGCACCGACCCCTCATCGCCGAGCAGCGCCTTGCTGTTAATCAGGCGTTTTCCGTGCGAAGGATAGGGCGAAGCGCTGTGCTTTGTCCGGTCTTCTGCGGTGTCATTCATACCAGTGCGTCCGTTATGAAAATGAGAACTAAATCGATAACGAGAAGCATTATCAATATGTGTTGATATGTATCAAGCTTTTTTTTACGGAAAAGAGAGATTGGGGGGAAATGTGTGCACTGATGCCCTCACCCCGACCCTCTCCCACAGGGAGAGGGAGAAAACCGGCGCAGAACTTAACATAGTGCACAATCAGCCCCTCTCCCACAGGGAGAGGGAGAAAACCGGCGCAGGACTTCACACCGTGCACAATCAGTCCCCTCTCCTTGAGGGAGAGGGTTAGGGTGAGGGGGAACCCCCCGCACCTACATCGCATCAAACATATAACTCACCGACAACCCTACGCCGTAATTGCGCCCTGGCGCCGGTTCGTAATAGCGCCCGTTGCTTTCGTTAACGATAACCGAGCCGACATACTCCTTATCAAACAGATTATCGACGCGGGTATACACATCTACCACCCAGTTATCCGCCACAAACTTATAGCCGCTGTTCAGCGCCGTGACCGTATACGCTGGTGCCTGCTCGGTATTGGCGTCGTTGGCCTGAATGTCGCTCATATAGCGCATTTCCGCCCCTGCATACCAGCCTTCTTCCGGTACCCAGCCCAATGAGGCGTAAGCACTGTTGCGGGCAATACCTGGAATGCGGTTGCCGCTTTGGATAGTGCTGCTGGCGTCTTCGCGATAGGTCGCATCCAGCCAGGTCCAGGCGAGTTTGGCGCGCCATGCGGTAGCAAACTGCTGATCCCACGCCAGCTCTACGCCGCGACGGCGCGTTTTCCCGGCGTTTTGATAAGAGGTGCGCCCGTTGTCGCTGGCGGCCACCACAATCTCATCTTTGGTATCCGTGTTAAAGACGGAAAGGCTGGCAAGCCCGGTGCCAACCTGCCACTTGCTGCCCGCTTCAACGGTGGTATTCGTCGCAGGCTGTAGGCCAAAATTCAGCCCCGATTGCCCATCAGGGCGATACGACAGCTCATTAATCGTCGGCGTTTCGAAGCCACGCCCGGCGGAGAGATAAACGTTCCACGTCGGCGTCATGGCATATTTCAGCGCGGCCGCCGGAAGCCATTTGTGATAGCTCGCTTCGCCGCTGTCGTCGCCATTTTTACCCACTACATAATGGTCGTTGGAATCAAACCATACCGAGCTGTAGCGTACTCCCGCGTCCAGACTCAATGCAGAAGTGAGCTGCCAGTTGGTCTGAATGTACGGGTCGAGGTTCCACATCAGGTTACGCTCGTTGCGGCGCATATCGCCCTTTGTGCCCAGATCGTAATGACCGTTCTGATAGACAAAGTTTTCATACCCTTTGCGCTGCTCGGTCATTGTTTCGTAGTCGAGGCCCGTGGTGATGGAGTAGGGCAGGAAGCCGCTCTCTTCGTGGTGCGTCCAGCGGGTATCAATGCCCTGGTAGCGGCGCGTTAAATCAATCACGCCGCCGGGATGCGTGTCGCTGCGCTGCTGCACAAAGTACGGAATAGACTGGTACTGCACGGTCTCGCGGATACCGGCCCAGGTCATCACGCTCAGGTCGTCGTGCTCGCCCAATCCTTGTTGATAGCGCAGCCCGGCCTGCGTCTGTTTGACGGTTTTACGCATGCGATACTCTTCGCCGCGCGGTGCTTGCGCCGGGTTATCTTTCCACTCTTTACGGGTTAAACCACCCGGATCGTCCGCGGTGATATCCACACTGTTGAGCTGCAACGTCAGGCTGCCGGTGTCGTTGACCTTCACGCCCAGTTTGGCATTGAGCAGGTTTTTATGCGCGGCGCTGTTGTCGCGAAAACCGTGCGTAGAGAAGCGGCTGCTGGAGACGGTGTAATTCACGTCGCCTTTCTGCGTGCCATCGCCCACCGCGCCCGTGGCTTTTAACCCGGTACGCCAGGTACCGAAACTGCCGTAGTAGTTGCTGCTTTCAATGGTCGTGGGCTGGCGGCCCGTTTCTGTTTCCACGTTCACCACGCCGCCGGAGGCGTTGCCGTAAAGCGCGGAGAACGGCCCGCGCAGCACGTCGATTCGCTCAATCGAGCCAATATCAATATTGGAGAGTTGCCCCTGACCGTCCGGCATGGTCGCCGGAATGCCGTCCACGTACAGCCTGAGTCCACGAATCCCAAAGGTCGAGCGCGCGCCGAAGCCGCGAATTGACATCTGTAAATCCTGGGCGAAATTCTGTCGGTTTTGAATTTGCAGGCCCGGCACATCGGCCAGCCCTTCTGAAAGATTAATTCGCGGTGCGGCGTGACGGATATCATCACCGTAATTGACGGAGACGGCAGCGGGCGTATCTAACGCGGAGAGGCCGGAATGGGGCGCTGCGCTGACGATCATGGTTTGCTCACCATCATCTGCTACGGCGTCCTGCGCGTAAACGTATGAAACCGGAGACAGCACAAACGAAGCCGCCAGCCCGGAGAGGGGCAGAGTTATTTTCATAGGAACGTATTTTTATAAGACGGAAAAAAATCAGGCGGGCCAATAGCCCGCCTGTAAGCGCATTATTTACCGGTGTATTCGAAGACGATAATCGAACCCGGATTGCTCAGGTTGTGCGTCGGATGGTTAGATTCATCCATCACGTTACCGAAGTTGTCGGTCGCCACGAAGATTTTACGGGTGTCCGGGCTGACCACCACCATGCGGTAGCGGTTGGCGGTGTGGAAGTATTTCGCCACGTCGCCCTGCACGTTTTTCTTATCGGCGTTCAGCAGAACACGATAGAGCGCACCGTTTTTCATCGAGCTGACGATGATGGAGTTACGCCAGCTTTTGATGACGCCATCCGCCGGGTAGTACGCTACGCTTGACGGTGCAATAGTCGGCCAACAAATGTACGCAGAATCCGCGCTGCAGCTGGCGTCGTTATAGGTGTAGCCCTCTTTGACGGTGAAGAAGGTTTTGATTGGCGCTTTAAAGTCAGCGGCTTTCCATTCAGTCTCTTTCTGTACCGGTACGCCTGCTGGAATATGGTTCGGATCCCATTTCAACGACGGGCAGTTTTCGGCTTTCGAATAGTTTGCATACACGTAAGCCTGATCGTCCTGGAAGCCCGCGACGTGCGGCCAACCGTAGTTGCCGCCCGCTTCCAGAATGTTCAGTTCATCGTCAGAAGAGGGGCCTTGTTCAGAGGCGTAAAGGGTATCGCCGACAAAGACCAGACCCTGCGGGTTACGGTGACCGTAAGTGAACAGGTGGCTTTTAATGCCGTGAATGGTTGGGTTATCTTCCGGAATAGAGCCGTCGGTATTCAGACGCAGCACTTTACCGGCATAAGCGGCATAATTTTTATTTTTCAGCTCATCCTCAGTTGGAATACGCTGTGCGTCGATAGGTTTGCAGAAATTCGCACCTTGGTTATGCCCCTGCTCACCGATGGTGTAATAGAGTTTACCATCCGGCCCAAAGCGCAGACGCCCGCCGTTGTGGTCATTCCCCGCCGGGAAACCAGCCAGAATTTCTTTTTCATTACCCAGTTTTTGCGTTTTTTCGTCATATTCCAGACGAACAATTTTGGCGTGTTCTTCATTACCGTTCATATAGGTATAAGCGGTATAAACATAATTATCGCCACCGGCTTTCATAAAGTTTGGCGATAATGCCAGACCCAGTACACCTTCGTGTTGCGGGCCGGTATGGACACCGCTCAGTGTAATCGCGACTTTTTTCTCGCCGGTTTTCGGGTCGATGCGATCGATAGACGCGGCTTTACGTTCGGTCACCCACAAATAACCATCCGGGCCCCACACCATATCCCACGGCGCATCCAGGCCGCTGGTCAGGACGTGCGCGGAAAACGGCTCATTGGCCTGAACTTCCGGGTGTTTTGCCGATGATGCATGGCTCGTGGTTGCGGCATAGCTCACGCCACACAGGGCAAAAGATAATGCCACGGCCTGGCTGATTCGTTTGGTTTTATTATTTAACATTGCTGGCTCCATACCATAGAAATAGCCTCAGATTTATCCGAGGCTATCGGGATGGAATAACTATTGTCTGTGCGTCACATTTTGTCAAACTGTGACAAGTTGTGTGAAAGGTTATGGATGATGTAACTGTAAGCGCAAAAAAGAATATAGAGTCAATATCTCCTCTCTATGGATTAGGAATTTTACGAGTCAACGCCGAATGTTTTAACAGGATGTCGGAATTGATTGAGGATAACTATTGTTTAGCGGCGAAAAAAATTATTGATGAGATGCTATTTAAATTTTTTGATTGAGTTATAAAAAATTTTTATCCATCATTTTAAAACTCGATAGGGAATTATCTGAAGAGATGTTGTCGCTAATTATTTTATAGGATAACTGATGCATTACATTGTTGTTAATTATTTTTTGATTATTTGTAAAACCATGCAATAACGCAAAACGCGTTATCACATGGGATTTTTTAATGTCAAAAACGGCTGAAATTAGTGCTGGATCGGACAGGGAAAAGGATGCGCGCTGGATTGCCCGGCGGTCAGTGCTTCAATACTTTGTTCTTGCCACAGTAACCCCTGTAGCGCGAACCAGGGCATATTATCCAGCCAGGCCAAATGCTCTGGTGTTTCAATCCCTTCAACGATCACCTGATAATGGTTAGCGCTGAAGTAATGCAGCAGTGAGGCCATTAGCTGCTGACCGTTTTTCTGCTCACACAGGTTCCACAGCAGATTTTTATCCATTTTAATAAAGCGGAAAGACTGCATCGCCAGTGCGCCAAACCCGGCATAGCCCGCGCCAAAGTCATCCAGCCAGAACGAATATTTATCGCCCAGCGCCTCGATGGCCGGATTGCGTTTGACCAGCGTGCTGGAAAACTCACTTACCTCGAAATGCAGGCAACCGATGTTTTTTACACAATCGGCAATAAAATCATCGTTTAGCGTGTGCAGCGTCGCTTCATCTACGTTAATGGTCACCATCACGTCATTTTGCTGGAACCACCCCTGATAACTTTTCACGAGCGCAATTTGCTCCTGCAAAATGCGCGTGCGAAGTTCAACAGATGCGTCGCTAAAGAACTGCTCTACGGTGATGGCCGCGCTTCCCGGCACCTGTGTGAACCGGGTTAAGCACTCAACGGCAATCATTTTGCCTGCACGGTCGAACATGGGCTGAAAAACATAGCGCAGTCCGGTTGGCTCGGCGGAGGTCAGCGACATTTTAGTGGAGTGTCCTCGTGTTATTTAAAGGTCACGTCAATATTAGCTGACGCGTTGAATTTGCCCACTTTCGGCGAAGCGCTAAGCCATTTCAGGCTGGCGAGAAAATTACTTTCGACAACGCTACCGTTCACATAGCCCAGCTCCGTTGGCGTGTTCATGCTAAGCCAGGTGTTTGGCGAGTCGGCGCGAGAAAGTAAAATCCCAAAACCGCTGTTCTGCTCTGGCAGGATCACCTGATTATCCTGCGTCGGATAGGTGGTGCTGAAGTTCGCCATTAACGTCTGTTTTTCGCAATCCTGGCCCTGGCCGGTCAGGTCGGCACGAATGCTGAACGGCACCTGCTTTTCAATCTTGCCGACGACCGCGTTACGCGCGGGAATAGCGCCAAAGTTTACCGTTTCACCATTGTTGGCCGAGACGGTAATTTTTGGGCTACAGGAGATGAACCGAATATTGCCAAGCCCGGAAACGTAGGCGCGGAAGTTACTGTTTGGCTGATTGTTTAAGCCGCCTTCGCCATCGACCTGAAAGACGGCATATTTGCTCTGATCGTTGATTACACCGTTGGCCGGCGGAGGGTTGCCGGTTGCTTTGATGTAAATAGCGTAGGTGGCCGTAATGGTCTGCGGAAGCGCAGGCGGTTTACACCGACCATTAGCCGACCGCTGGCATACCGTACCCGGACCAATATCGGTGCTCTTGATTTTTGTCGGATCGATATCCGTGCCAAGGAACGTTACGCCGACTTCCAGCGAGTTGTGGATGGCCGACATCTTAATGTCCGGATCCCACCACAGGTAGGCATCTTCCCCCTGCGGGTGGTTGTTGGTATCGGAACATTTAAAGGTCGAGGTAAACGATTGTGAGCGCCATAACACGGTGCCCGCCGTGAGATTGGCAGTAGAAACGTTGATCTGATGATCCAACGGAATGATCTGCTCGACGCTGCCGTCGCTGGCGCGTATACAGGTCAGCGCATAACTGCTGGTGGAAAACAGCGCGGCGGACAAAATCAGCAGAAGCAGCCCGGTGCGCGGCGTGGGGGTAAAAATCCGCATGGTAAATATCCTTTAGTTCCGGTTACAGGTGAGGGAGACAACCTGGTAACCACCGGGTTGATCGCGGTCGACAGGAGGCAGTTCCGGTATCGGCATGGTGCAGGAGGCGCTGTCGTCGTCGCCCCATTTCACCCGCAGACGTTCGCCGCTTTCGATACCGGCAACATAGGCTTCGCCGCGCGTGCCGACGACGCCAACGTTCACGCCCTGCTGGTTAAAGATATTGGCGCCAATCATTGGCGCAGAGCCGTCCGCCAGTTTGGCGTGAATCAACAGGCTGTGACCAAGATGCGTTTCAAACTCGACGCGGCCAATGGCACGCTGTGTCGGTACGATATCTTTCGCGGCCAGCGGAATTTCCATGCCGTTACCAATATCGGAAGTACGCAGTGCGACGCGGTTGTGGCGATACGGCATTGCAGAGGTCAACACCGCATAGCCAAACCGGTCGATTGCCACCCCTGGCTGGTTTTCCAGGCGCACGCCCTGCGCGCCCGGGGCTTTCACCAGCACAAAGGTGTTTTGCAGTGGCTGCGACAGCGTTACGCCGCCGGAGTGCGCCACCACGCCACCAGAGACGTTGAGGGACGTCTGCTGATAGTTGTTGTTGTAGTTGTAACCCAGCGCCACGTTACCCATGCTGCCCATGTAACCGATGTTCGCCACGCTGGTATCGCCGCCATACTGGGAGTGACCGCTCTGGACGAAATAGTTCATGCGGTGGTCATCCAGCAGCGTGCCGCTTAGCCCCGCGCTGTAGCCATCGCCGCTCTGCTTGCTGTGCGAAGCGTTAAAGGAGGCGACGGTTTGGTTATCCGGGCTAAAGATGTTGAACGGAATCGACACGCTGACGTTCACACTGTTGTCGCTGTAGCCATAGTTACTGCGGCTGCTCTGATAGAACAGGCTGTAGTTCACCGAATGGACGCTGGTGTTGATCCCGGTCTGGATGGTGCGGTCATACGACGAGGTGTTCCAGTAATTCTGGCGGGTAAAGGTGGCATACAGCGATGCCCCGGCTACGTGCTGGTTAACGGTCAGCTCGACACGCTGGCGTTTGTTGTTATAGCGCATCGATTCGTAATAGCGACGGCGCTGGCTCTGCGTTGCCCATGACGGCGCGCCGCTGTTATCGCCTTCCTGATCGTAATACTCCGTCTGGTAGAAACCGTTTTTCCAGTTGGAGCGTTCGGTCACCGCATCCGAGAAATCATAGAATCCGGACGTAGAGTAACGGTAACCGGCAATCTGTAATTCGGTGCCCAGCGCATTCAGCGATTTCGAATACAGGAAACGTACGCTGGCGCCGCGTTTGCTGTCGCCGGAGGCCAGGTCCGTATCGGACCACGACGCGTCAACGGATGCTGCGCCATACTCGCCCATATTCTTACCGATGCCCAGCACGCCGGAGCGGTAGTTTTCCGCGACGATCATCCCGCCGTACGGGGTGATGTCCCATCCCGCGCCATGAGAAATCGTGCCCTGAATAAAGTTTGGTTCGTAATCAGTCGTACCGTCGTGATATTTCCCGGCAGTCACCTGATATTCCCAAATTCCTTCACGCAGCATGTTTGGCACGGAGGAGTAAGGAAGCGTGAAGTTATGGCGCGTGCCATCGGCCTCAATGACCGTGACGGCCAGGTCGCCGCTCAGGGTACTTGGGTGAATGTCGCTCAGGGCAAAGGGCCCTGGCGGCACAACGGTGCTGTAAACCGTATAACCGTTCTGGCGCACTTCTACACGGGCGTTACTGTTGGCGACGCCACGTACCACCGGTGCGTAGCCGCGACGGCTGTCCGGCAGCATTTCCGGCACGCTGGAAAGCTGCGCGCCACGAAACTGGAAACTATCGAAAACGTTGTTATTGGTGTTGCTCTGACCAATCAGCACGCGGCTACGCCACGGCACAATATCCGTTTCCGCCCAGCTGGATACCGAGTTCCACTGCGCGTTTTGTCCGCTCTCTTTTGAGACGGTTGAGTTATTGCGAAAACGCCATGCGCCGATATTGATGCCGTTATTCAGCGTCAGGAAGGAGTAATCGCTATCGCGTTTTGCGCCGTTGCTGGTGTAGCGGGAGTGGCTGCCGCTGTAGGCGTAGTTGGAGTAGGCGGCATTGATCCCATCGTCATACACCAGAGGAGATATCATCCCCTGCGGGCGCGGTTCAAGTTCGGTTTGCGGGACGGAAATATCCAGCTCCTGTAGCGCCGCATTCCAGCTAACGCTGCTGCCGGGGATCCCTTTGACCAGATCGTAACACGCGCTGCTTCCTGCCGTTTCTGGCACCAGTACGCCATATTGACGGAAGCTATCTGCATCTAAACAAAAATAGCCAGGGGAATTGGGGCCATCTTTTTTGAATTCAACATCACGGTGATCGACGCGAATTTTGTTCAGATAGATATCAAAGGGATAGTGACCCGGCAGGATATCATCGCTGCTGGATAAACTCTGCACAAGCGAGGCATTGTCGGCCCCGTGGATAAACGAAGTATTGAACTGTTCTTCTGCGTTAACAAACGGCGTCGCCAACAATGGCATTGTTGATACATAAACGGCGCAGCGAATCCGCTGCGCCAGACGTCCTGGTGTTGTCCTTATCTTATGGCTGGCCATTTTGCTGGTCCCTTATTGAAGGCGGATGTCTTTAATTTCCGTGTGTCCGCCAAAATCATTAATAAAGGTGAAAGAGAGCTGATCGGCGACAGATGCGCCCGCCGGTAAGTTGATGCGCATTGAGTCCATCGGATTCACCATATCGGCATTCACTTTCCAGCTTTTGCTGTTGCCATTTTTCAGCGTCAGCGTGCCAAAAGTGATGTGCAGCGGGCCGTTATTGGTGACCACCAACTGATTACCCTGTTTACGCCAGCTCAGTGCCTCCACTTCTTTTTGCAGGGTGGTTTTCAACGTGGTTGGGCGATAAAAAAGTTTCACGCGAGTGCGAATGGCAATCTGCAGCACGTTCTCTTGTTTTGATGCAGGCGGAATTTCCTGAACGTTAATCCAGTAGACGGTTTCACGATCGGTTGGCAGGCCAGCGCCGGAATAAATGAAGCGCAAAATAGCGTCTTTATTGCCTGCCAGTTTTAAAATGGGAGGGATTGCCTGCATGGGTAAATTCGTCGGCGTGGCGGATGAATCTCCGGTATCCAGCCAGGTCTGAACCATCCATGTTTCATCCGTATCGTTGTGAATGGACAGCGCGGCAGATTTTTCATTGCCGTTATAAATCACACGCGTTTGATCGACCTGGATACCCGCAGATGCATCTAATGACGCCAGCAGTAATAAGGCTGCTACTATTTTTTTCATTTACCCGTTCCAGTTATATTTAATTAGCCATCCATGGCTAACATCCTTTATCCGTAATTATTTGTATTCGATGGTGAAGGTCGCGCTGGCGTTTGCGGTACCGGCAGTCACTTTGTCGAGGAAGGATTTGTAACGCGCTTTCAGGTTAAAGGTCGCAGTACCGCTGGCGTCGCCAGTAGTGGCAACGTTAACCCATGGGGAGTTGGCATCGGCATCCTGGTTAATCGGGATAATTTTTTCGTCGTTAGTCAGAATTTCGATACCAACGCCGCCAGCCTGGTCAACGGACAGCAGATTCGGGTTACCCGCAACAGACGGGCCGTCGAAGCGCAGGGAGTAATCGCCCGCTTCGCATTTTTCCAGGTTGATGGTGAAGGCTTTAGAGGCGGTGACGTCGCCTTTGGTGGTAAATGCGCTGGTAGGATATTTACCAATGAAGACGTCTTTATTCTGGTCGCCAGAGGTCACAGTACAGGTGGATTCGATAATTTCACCGGTAAAATTGACTTTACCATTTACTGCATAAGCATTCATTGCAGATGCGGAAATAATGAGAGCCGCAATCGGCAGCAATTTCTTATTCATTTTAACTCCATGTATTTTTTGAAAAACGACATAAGTAGTCAGCACTGAAAGTGAATGCAGTGCAGTCAGGCATGCAACCAGCCAGTGCAGGCAAGTTGAGTGCGATGAAATTTACAGCAACATCCCGATTACAAGGATTGTTTTAGTATTTTAATGAGTTGTTATTGATAGGCAGAAACAGTTGATTAGGTCTCATCTTTATGTCTTATCGGAAAAAACCTGGATTATTCATAAGTTAGCCTAGGTCATTTCCTAAATGAGAATTAATCATGAAAGGGTGTTAATCAATTAAATCGAATTCATTGATAGATAAAAGCAATAATAATAGGTTAGCAATTCTGATAAAATCGTCCGCAAAATAAATGAAGACGCAGAAAGCTTCTTTTTGGCAAAAAGAGCGGTATAGCGTTTGCTTCGGCATATGTGTTTTTAAATAATTAAATTACGACTTAACAGCAAATTCACATATTGAGTACAGATCAACGTATTCTGTATCGACCTCGCCTGGCACTATTGCAAAGACTCAGCATATTTATGGAACTCACCCGTTTGTGGGTTGAGTAAAATCTGCTTATTCAGCAGCGAGCTTGGAGCCTGACCCATTAGGCTCTTATTGGCATACTCGCATTAACCCTGTCAGGGCGGTTAAGCGCAGTTTCCTCTGGTCAGAGAATTATGGACGAATCATACGTAAAGCAGGGTTTGTTTGAGAGCGTAGCAATTATTCGCGAGGCACTCAAAAAAGGATGTCTGGTTGATATTCATAGCAAAAATGCCGATGCGTTTTGCAAAATTCAAAAACTGGATGCATCCGGATTTTACGTTCCCTGGGAAGGCGATGCCCCGGAAAACGACGAAAGTCTCGATGTTGAAATTTTTGCGGATACCGGAAAATTCGAATTTCACACCTCGGCCTGCGCGTTTAAAACTCGTGAAGGCGAGAACTGGCTCTACATTCAATACCCTGACGCTATCAGTGTGACCCAACGCCGCAAGCATCCTCGCCTGATGTTTGGCGATCGCCGCGTTTATACCGCACAGGGAAAATTTAATGACGGACTCTATTACCAGTTTCGGATTAAAGATCTCTCGCCGGGCGGCTGTGCGCTGATTATGGAAGATGGCGAGCGCGCGCAGGCGCTTGTGGGTAGCACGTTGCGTAATATCGAACTGGATTTTGCTATCCACGGCACTCTTACGGCAGACCTGTTCGTGTTAAGTAGCGAAAAAATGGCTTCTGATAGCAATGCGACGCCTGGCTGGCATCTCTCCTGTCAGTTTAAACGCATCAGTGAACCGATGCGGCGGAATCTCGACAGCATTGTGATCAAACTGCTGCTGGAAGAGAAGCGCCTGCATCGGCTATAGCTGAGGGCGCTCTCGGGTGGGTCATCGCTATCTGGTAGGGTGGCCCTGTCTGCGTTGATATTTATTAATAACCCCCTTTTTTATTTCCTGAAATATAATTTCATGCGTAATTATATTTGTTCCATTTTCAGTGTTTAATCTTTGTTTACTATTTTATCGCATGATCATTTTGCGTTAATGAAATGTTTTATCAGGATTGTCTAATTTCGAATTCATGCGGCAAATAAGATAACTTGATCCTGTTTTTACATTTTGTTACATGTGCCTGCTATTCATTTCTGAATATTTCAATAACGTATGAATCGCTTCACAAAGAAGCTCGTATGAATAGTCCTTTTGGGCCTTTCATACTCTTAAAACTAAATATAATGATGGTGGCTTAATATGAAAAAAATTCTCGCAGTCGTTATTCCTGCCATTCTGGCCGCAGGCGCAGCACACGCAGCAGAAATCTATAATAAAGACGGAAACAAACTCGATTTATATGGCAAAGTTGACGCTCGCCATATTTTCTCTGACGACAAAGGTGCTGATGGCGATAACACCTATGTTCGTTTCGGTTTTAAAGGGGAAACGCAGATCAATGACCAACTGACCGGTTACGGCCAGTGGGAATACAACATTCAGGGCAACAAAACAGAAGACGGCGCGGACACCGCTACCCGTCTGGCATTTGCCGGCCTGAACGCGGGCGAATATGGCAGCTTCGATTACGGTCGTAACTACGGCGTTATCTACGACGTAGAAGCCTGGACCGATATGCTGCCGGTCTTCGGCGGTGACTCTTACACCCAGACCGACGGCTTTATGACCGGTCGTGCGAACGGCCTCGCGACTTACCGTAACACTGGCTTCTTCGGCCTGGTTGATGGTCTGAACTTTGCCATTCAGTATCAGGGCAAAAACGGCGGCAGCGGTGAAACCAACAATGGTCGCGATAACGTGCTGAAACAGAACGGCGAAGGTTGGGGCGGTTCCGTGTCTTACGAATTCGCTGAAGGCTTCGCGGCTTCTGCGGCGTACTCCGGTTCTAAGCGTACCGACCAGCAGCAGACGCGCACAGACAACACCGCTGAGAACGCAGAAGCCTGGGCGGGTGGTCTGAAATATGATGCGAACAACCTGTACCTGGCGGCGACCTATGCGGAAACCCGTAACATGACGGGCGGTTCGTATGATTCCGGTACCATCGCGTTCGACAAAACCAAAAACATCGAACTGGTTGCTCAGTATCAGTTTGATTTCGGTCTGCGTCCGTCCATCGCCTATCTGCAATCTCGCGGCGATCATAATGGTTCCGGCGATATGGATATCGTGAAATATATCGAAGTTGGTGCAAACTACTACTTCAACAAAAATATGGCCGTCTATGCAGATTATAAAATTAACCTGCTCGACAGCGATAATGCCAATGTTCAGCGCCAGGGGCTGAATACGGATAATCAGGTTGGTATCGGCGCAGTTTATCAGTTCTGATTAGCCTGAATACGCCAGCCTTTACGCTGGCGTAAGCTTTATTACCCTCTATGCCTGTTATTTGCCGGATGGCATTATGCTATCCGGCAAATATCTTTAGTCTTTTTCCTGCTGTCTTTACCTTCACCATTCCATTATTATTGCGCGTCGAAAAAGTGCGCTGCGCAGGAAAGAGTGAGATTTTGCTGAAGACTATCCCATTACCGTTAACCCTTCTGATGGGCATGTTCCTGACGGGCTGTCACTCCTCACTTTCCAGTAATCCGGTAGATACGCTGGATACTACCACTTCGTTGCACACGCTCTGCGACGCGCCCTTAAATAGCCAAATAGCGCAACTCTCCCGCGACCATTTTGCCCATCAGCGTTCCACCGCGCTGGTGATTGGCGTGATCTCACATAACCAGCCGCCGCAGCTCTTTAGCTACGGTTATGCTGATTCCGATAAACGCGTACCGGTCACAGGCGATACGCTTTTTGCGGTGGGGTCGGTGACCAAAGGCGTGACCGCAGAAATTGCAGCCTTACAGGTGCAGGAAAATAAGCTGGCGTGGCATTCAACGCTACGCGAACTTTTACCTGCTGAGAAAGACCTGAGCCCGGACGCGCAAAACATAACCGTCGAGCAGCTTGCCAGTCATACGGCGGGACTGCCAAGACAGGCTTATGATTTATCGATGCTGGGTAAACTGGTGCGCTATGTTTTTACCGGCGAACCCTTTTACGATGACCTGGATCGCGGCGAGTATCAGTATTATCTCAGCACCTTCCGCGCGCCGAAAGACGTACAAATAAATTATTCCAATCTCGGTTACGCCATTTTAGACAGCGCGCTGGAACATAACGCTTCGCGAACGATCCCTGAAATGGCGCAGGAGAGAATTTTCACGCCGCTGAAAATGACGCATACGGGCTATATACCCGAGAAACTCCCCGGCTATATTCTGCGCGCGCGAGGGCAGGCGGGCGATCAGCCAAAATTTGTCGCGCGTGGAGAAGTCGTGCCGGAATGGCGCTTTAGCCATGATATGGTTGGTGCGGCCTCATTGTGGACGACGGGAAACGATCTGCTGCGTTATTTGCAGGCCCATCTGTCTGGCTCGGGTAACGCGCAACTGGACCACGCCTTTGCTGATGCCATGACGCTTCGCCGCTTTCAGAGCGATGATGACGCCGCGGCCCTGGGTTGGTTGGGCTATTCAGCCTATGGGCAAACGCTGCTATATCAATCCGGTTTTATTGGTGGCTATAGCAGCTATATTGGCCTTGATAAACGCCACGGTAACGCCATCGTGGTACTGCAAAACAGTTTTAACTGGCAGAATAATATTGGTCATCGACTGCTGTTGCGTATGGCCGTTGCCAGCGATCATCCGCGAGTCTGTATCGCACGATAAGGCGCGTTTCAGCTTGTTTAGACCCGGTTTAGCCCACTTCTGTAACAATCTCTGTAGTAAAAATGGACGACTTCCTTCACGGAATTTGAAGGAAGACTACAAGGGATATTTATGCCAAATACCATCCGCCACGCCGTACTCAGCTGTGTGCTGATAGCCTGTTCGTTGAGCCACGCCTTCGCCTCGGCCATTGCCGTTCGCGTCTCCCCTGTTCAAACCGTCAACCACGCAGCCGAGCGGCAGATACCGGGCCGGATTGAAGCGATTCATACGGTTGAGCTGCGCGCGCGCATTGAGGGCGCGATCCACACCATTCACTTCCACGACGGCCAGTATGTAAAGCAGGGCGACCTGCTGTTTGAACTGGATGACGCGGAGCATCAGGCGGCGTTGCGCCTGGCGCAGGCGGAGCTGAATAGCGCGCAAGCCACGTTACGTCAGGCCCAGCAGGTGCTCAACCGCTATCAAAGCCTGAAAAGTAGCGACGCCATTAGCCGTAATGATGTGGATAACGCCCGCATGCAGCGCGATGTTGCCAGCGCCGCCGTTGCGCAGGCCAGCGCGCGCGTGGAGGCACGAAAAGTCACGCTGGGCTATACGCGCATTACCTCCCCGGTGAATGGCCGTATCGGTCACACGCAATTTCATGTTGGCAGCCTGGTGAGCCCCTCCAGCGGTGCGCTGGTTGACGTGGTGCAGCTCGACCCCATCCGCATTGCATTTGCCCTGGAAGAGCAGGTTTTCGCCAGCAAAGTCGATCGCCATGCGGACGTTGGCGCGCTAAAAAAAGCGTGGCTGGCGCAGATTGCGGTGGGTGATGCGCGCGAAGACGGCGTGCTGACGTCGGTGGATAACCGCATCGACCCGCGTACCGCCAGCGTCACGCTGCGCGCGGAGTTTGCCAATCCGCGTCATCGCCTGTTGCCGGGCGGCAGTATTAACGTCTGGCTGCGTCCGCAGGAAGCGCATCAGGTGGTTACGCTACCTGCCGCTGCAGTCATGCAGAACGGTGATGGGTTCTACACCTGGGTTATCTCAAAGGACAATACCGCTGAGAAACGCCCGCTGAAATTAGCCGGGCAAATAGGTCAGGCTTATCAGGTGCTTGAGGGCGTAAAAGCCGGTGAGCACGTGGTAGCCGAAGGCGTGCAGCGCGTGCAAAACGGCGCTGCGGTCCAGGTGCTGAATTAAGGAGCCACTATGCTGACGTTCTTTATTAAGCGCCCCCGCTTCGCAATGGTGATTGCGCTGGTGATTACCCTGCTGGGCGCGATTGCCCTGAAGATCATTCCGGTTGAGCAGTACCCGCAAATCACACCGCCGGTGGTTAACGTCAGCGCCAGTTGGCCGGGAGCCAGCGCGAGCGATGTCGCCGAGGCTATCGCCACGCCGCTGGAAACCCAACTAAACGGCGTCGACCATATGCTCTATATGGAATCGACCAGTTCTGACGAAGGCAGCTACAGTCTTAGCATCACCTTCGCCGCCGGAACCGATCCTGATCTTGCCGCGATTGACGTGCAAAACCGCGTCTCGCAGGCGCTGGCGCAGCTGCCCGCCGAGGCGCAGCAGAATGGCGTTCAGGTGCGTAAGCGGGCGACCAATCTGATGATGGGCGTGAGTTTATATTCACCGAATCAATCTCACTCGCCAGAGTTTGTCAGCAACTATGCCAGCACCCAGGTGCGTGAGGCGCTGGCACGTTTGCCAGGCGTCGGGCAGGTGCAAATGTTTGGCGCACGTGATTACAGCATGCGTATCTGGCTGCGTCCGGATCGTATGAACGCGCTCAATATTACGACCGATGATATTTCGCAGGCGCTGCGTGAACAAAACGTTCAGGGCGCGGCGGGGCAAATTGGTACACCGCCGGTCTTTAACGGCCAGCAGCAGACCTTGACCATTAAAGGGTTGGGGCGACTTAATGAGGTTGAAGCGTTTCGCCATATTATTGTTCGCACCGGCGAAAACGGCCAGCGTGTGCGGCTGGAAGATGTGGCGACCATTGAGCTTGGGGCGCGTAACTATCATTCTGGCGCACAGCTGAACGGCCATGATTCAGCCTATCTGGGCATTTACCCTACGCCTTCGGCGAATGCGCTTAACGTGGCGGAAAATGTGCGCGCCGAACTGGAACGGCTGGCGGCGCGTTTCCCGGCAGATTTAACCTATGAAGTGAAATTCGATACCACTCGTTTCGTGGCGGCGACCATTAAAGAGATTGGCGTGTCGCTGGCGCTTACGCTGCTGGCGGTGGTGGTGGTGGTCTCACTGTTTCTGCAAAGCTGGCGGGCAACATTCATTGTTGCGCTGGCGATCCCTGTCTCGCTAGTAGGCACTTTTGCAGTGCTTTATTTGCTGGGGTATACCGCCAATACATTGAGTTTATTCGCGATCATTCTGGCGCTGACCATGGTCGTGGACGACGCTATTGTCGTCGTTGAAAACGTCGAATCGTTGATGGCAGAAGGTATGAATCGACGGGAGGCCACGGCAAAAGCGCTGCAGCAAATCGCCGGGCCGGTGATCGCTACGTCGCTGGTATTGCTGGCGGTCTTTGTGCCGGTAGCGCTGCTGCCGGGGATCGTCGGCGAGCTGTATCGCCAGTTTGCCGTTACGCTGTCAGCGGCGGTAGTGTTGTCGAGCCTGGTGGCGCTGACGCTCACGCCCGCCCTGTGCGCCTTGTTGCTGCGTCCGCGCGCTGAACGCCCGGCGCTCATATTCCGTGGGTTTAATCGCGGGCTGGAGATAACGCGTCGTGGCTACGTTCGGCTGGTGGGGCTGTTTAATCTGCGCCCGCTGTTGGCATTGCTGGCGATAGGCGTTGCGGCGGCGGTCACTGCATTTTGTTTCAGCAGCATGCCAAAAGGTTTTCTGCCGCAGGAAGATCAGGGTTACTTCTTTGCCAGCGTGCAGTTACCGGATTCCGCTTCGCTTGAGCGCACGGAAGCGGTCATGGCGCAGGCGCGGCAGATTATCGCGGCGAACCCGGCCGTGAGCGACGTTATTCAGGTTTCTGGTTTTAATATTCTTAACGGCACGACCGCGTCGAGCGGCGGGTTTATGTCCGTTATGCTGAAAGAGTGGCACGAGCGCGCGCCGCTGGATGCGGTGATGGCGTCGCTTCAGCAGCAGCTTTTTGCGTTACCGGAAGCGACCATTATGACCTTCGCCCCCGCCACGTTGCCGGGGTTAGGTAATGCATCCGGTTTCGACCTGCGTATTCAGGCGCAGGCCGGGCAGTCGCCAGCTGAACTGGAGTCGGTTACCCAGCAGGTGCTGCGCAAAGCCAATCAGCATCCGCAACTGAGCCGGGTCTTCACCACCTGGAGCAGCAATGTGCCGCAGCTGACGCTCAGCGTCGACCGCGAGCGCGCGGCGCAGCTGGATGTGCCTGTTTCGCAAATCTTTAACAGCCTGCAAACGGCCTTCGGCGGCACCCGCGCGGGGGATTTCACCATCAACAACCGTTCGTATCACGTGGTGATGCAAAACGAAATGCAGTGGCGTGAACGCGCCGAGCAAATCAGCGAGCTCTACGTTCGCAGCAATGGTGGCGATCGTGTGCGCCTGAGCAACCTGGTGACCATCACGCCAACCGTCGGCGCGCCGTTTCTGCAACAGTACAACCAGTTCCCGTCGGTGTCGGTGAGCGGATCGGCGGCAGCGGGCGTCAGCAGCAGCACCGCCATGGACGCGATGGCGCAGATTCTGGAAGAATCGCTGCCGGAAGGCTACAGCTATGCCTGGAGCGGAATCTCCTATCAGGAACAACAGACGGGAAACCAGGCTATCTGGATTGTGCTGGCGGCGGTGGTGATGGCGTGGCTGTTCCTCGTCGCACAGTACGAAAGCTGGACGCTACCAGCGAGCGTCATGCTCTCGGTGCTGGTGGCGATTGGCGGAGCGCTCAGTTGGTTGTGGATTGCCGGGTACGCCAACGATGTTTATGTGCAGATTGGCCTGGTATTGTTAATCGCCCTGGCGGCGAAAAACGCCATTCTGATCGTTGAGTTTGCCCGTACGCGGCGGGAAGAGGGGATATCGATTGTCGATGCCGCGCGGGAAGGCGCATCACGCCGCTTCCGTGCCGTGATGATGACTGCCGTCTCGTTTATTATCGGCGTCACGCCGATGGTGCTGGCGACGGGAGCCGGGGCGCAAAGCCGCCGCATCATTGGTACTACGGTATTCAGCGGTATGCTGGTGGCAACCGTGCTGGGGATTGTGTTTATTCCTGCGCTCTACGTGCTGTTCCAGCGTTTGCGCGAGTGGGCGCACGGCAAGGCCGAGTAACGCATGTGGCCCGGTCAGCGATGACCGGGCTTTACGGCTTATTTCCCCACGCGCGCCTGTAAGGCTGCCGGGTAACGCTCACCCACGATGCGCACGGTTTCCAGCGCCTGAGTGATTTTTTGTAAATCGGCTGGTGCGAGGACCACTTCTCCTGCCCCCAGGTTTTCCTCCAGACGATGCAGTTTGGTAGTGCCAGGAATCGGCACGATCCACGGTTTTTGCGCCAGTAGCCAGGCAAGGGCGATTTGCGCAGGCGTCACGTTTTGCTCTTTGGACAACTCACCGATAAGCCGGACCAGTTGCTCGTTAGCTTCACGCGCCTCGGCGGCAAAACGCGGCACTTTGCTGCGGAAATCGTCATCGCCGAAGGTGGTATTGGCAGTGATTGCGCCGGTCAAAAAGCCTTTGCCCAACGGGCTAAACGGTACAAAACCAATCCCCAGTTCTTCCAGTAGCGGTAGAATCGCCTGTTCCGGCTCGCGCCACCACATGGAATATTCACTTTGCAGCGCGGCAACGGGTTGCACCGCATGCGCGCGGCGAATGGTTTCCACGCCCGCTTCCGACAGACCAAAGTGTTTTACTTTACCTTCGGCAATCAAATCTTTCACTACGCCAGCGACATCTTCAATCGGCACTTCCGGGTCAACACGGTGCTGGTAGAGCAGGTCTATCACATCGGTTTTCAGCCGTTTGAGCGAACCTTCAACGGCGACGCGGATATGTTCCGGGCGACTGTTGAGGATCTGCTGTTTGTTATCGTCGCCAAAGGTGAAGCCGAATTTTGTGGCGATAACCACCTGGTCACGGAACGGGGCCAACGCTTCGCCCACCACTTCTTCATTAATGTAAGGGCCGTAAACTTCTGCGGTATCGAAGAAGGTAACGCCGCGCGAGACGGCGGCGCGAATCAGCTCAATCGCCTGTTTACGATCGGTCGCCGGGCCATAGCCGAAACTGAGCCCCATGCAGCCGAGACCAAGGGCGGAGACTTCCAGACCTGACTTGCCAAGTATGCGTTTGTTCATGATTGCGCTCCTGAGAGGGAAATTGCAGTGGGAAGAAGCATAGCGCAACGGGATTCATATGATTAGACAGGGTTAATCGCTAGAGTTTATGAATCTGGATCATAAATCGCCTAATCAGGCATATCGCGCGCGATTGACCCATGACAAAGCGGCGTGATTCGTCTGCTCCGTATAATCAGGCCTGTTTGCTCACTGATGGTATGAAAAAATGGCTTATCAACTTAACCTTAACTGGCCGGAGTTTCTTGAGAAATACTGGCAGAAAAAACCTGTTGTACTGAAGAAAGCGTTCGCTGACTTTGTTGACCCGATCACGCCGGATGAACTGGCGGGCCTGGCGATGGAACCCGAAGTCGACAGCCGACTGGTAAGCCATGCCAACGGAAAATGGCAGGCGAGCAATGGCCCGTTCGAACATTTCGATGGCTTAGGCGAGACGGGCTGGTCGCTGCTGGCGCAAGCGGTGAACCACTGGCACGAACCCTCAGCGGAGCTGGTACGCCCGTTCCGTGTGCTGCCGGACTGGCGACTGGACGATTTAATGATCTCCTTCTCTGTGCCGGGCGGCGGCGTAGGCCCGCATATCGATCAGTATGATGTGTTTATTATCCAGGGTATGGGCAGCCGTCGCTGGCGCGTGGGCGATAAACTGCCGATGCGTCAGTTCTGTCCGCACCCGGCGCTGCTGCACGTCGATCCGTTTGAGCCGATCATCGATGAAGATCTGGAGCCGGGCGATATTCTCTATATTCCGCCGGGATTTCCGCACGACGGGTTCACCCATGAAACGGCGCTGAACTATTCCGTCGGCTTCCGTGGGCCAAACGGGCGCGATCTGATCAGCAGCTTCGCTGATTACGCGCTGGAAAACGATCTCGGCAGCGAACACTACAGCGATCCGGATCTCACTGTACGCGATCATGCCGGGCGCATCGAAGAGTATGAACTTGAGCGCCTGCGCGGAATGATGATCGAGATGATCAGCAAGCCGGAAGATTTTAAGCAGTGGTTTGGAAGTTTTGTGACCACGCCGCGTCATGAGCTGGATATCGCCCCGGCAGAGCCGCCGTACGAACCGCAGGAAGTGGTAGACGCACTGATGGACGGAGAAACGCTGGTGCGTCTGAACGGGCTGCGCGTGTTGAGCGTGAACGGCAGCGTGTTCGTCAACAGCGAACCGCTGGACGTCAGCGACGCGGCGGCGGCAGATGCGCTTTCCCGCTACACGACGCTCGGCAAGGCTGAGCTGGGCGAGGCGTTAACCAACCCAGTGTTCGCTGAAGAGCTGACGGCGTTGATTAATCAAGGGTATTGGTTCTTCGACGAGTAGTGCGCCTTTCCCCCCTCACCCTAACCCTCTCCCTCAAGGGAGAGGGGGCTGAGCGTGCAAAATAGTTAAATGTTGCGCCGGTTTTCTCCCTCTTTTTCAAGGGCGAGGGGACTGAGCGTGCAAAATAGTTAAATCTTGTGCCGGTTTTCTCCCTCTCCCGCCAGGGCGAGGGGGCTGAGCGTGCAAAATGGTTAAATGTTGTGCCGGTTTTCTCCCTCTCCCTGTGGGAGAGGGGCGGGGTGAGGGCATCAACGCGCACATTCCCCCCATTTTGCATTTCCCCACCATACGCGGTATAACAACACCTTCATCTGGATGTTTAGATGTCCATACGTTTAGAAGGTCATAATGCAAACAACACAACAACAAGGTGGGCAACTCAAGCGCACCATGAAAACGCGTCACCTGATTATGCTTTCGCTGGGTGGCGTTATTGGCACAGGGCTATTTTTCAACACGGGCTATATCATCTCGACCACTGGCGCAGCGGGAACATTGCTGGCCTATCTGATTGGTGCGCTGGTCGTCTGGCTGGTGATGCAGTGCCTTGGTGAACTCTCCGTGGCGATGCCGGAAACCGGCGCATTTCATGTTTACGCATCCCGCTATCTCGGCCCGGCTACCGGTTACACTGTCGCCTGGCTGTACTGGCTCACCTGGACGGTGGCGCTGGGTTCCAGCTTCACCGCCGCCGGGTTCTGTATGCAATACTGGTTCCCGCAGGTTCCCATCTGGGTGTGGTGCCTGGTGTTCTGCGTGCTGATTTACGGCCTGAACGTTATCTCCACGCGCTTCTTTGCCGAAGGTGAATTCTGGTTCTCGCTGGTGAAAGTCATCACCATCATTGCCTTTATTATTCTGGGCGGCGCGGCCATTTTCGGTTTTATTCCAATGCAGGACGGTTCACCCGCGCCGGGGTTGCATAACCTCACCGCAGAAGGCTGGTTCCCGCACGGCGGATTACCCATCCTCATGACCATGGTAGCGGTAAACTTTGCCTTCTCAGGCACTGAACTTATCGGCATCGCCGCCGGGGAAACGGAAAATCCGCACAAGGTTATTCCTGTTGCCATTCGCACCACCATTGCCCGCTTAATCATCTTCTTTATCGGCACCGTTTTTGTGCTGGCGGCGCTGATCCCCATGCATCAGGCGGGCGTAGAGAAAAGCCCTTTTGTGCTGGTCTTCGAAAAAGTGGGCATTCCGTATGCAGCAGATATCTTTAATTTTGTCATTCTGACGGCGATCCTGTCGGCGGCGAACTCGGGCCTTTATGCGTCCGGGCGTATGCTGTGGTCGCTTTCGAATGAGCGCACGCTGCCGCACTGTTTTTCCCGCGTCAGCAAAAATGGCGTGCCGCTGGTGGCGCTGTCGGTCAGTATGCTGGGCGGCGTTCTGGCGCTGTTTTCCAGCATCATCGCGCCGGATACGGTGTTTGTTGCGCTGTCGGCGATTTCCGGTTTTGCCGTAGTGGCGGTGTGGCTCAGCATTTGCGCCTCGCACTTTGTTTTCCGTCGCCGTCATGTGCAGCAGGGCCGAGCGCTGAGTGAATTGCAGTATCGTGCGCCGTGGTATCCGCTGGTGCCGGTGCTGGGCTTTATTCTTTGCCTGGTTGCCTGTGTGGGCCTGGCGTTTGACCCGAGCCAGCGCATCGCGCTCTATTGCGGCTTGCCGTTTGTCGCGCTGTGTTATGGCGCTTATTATCTGACGCGTTCTCGTCAGCCTGTTCAGGAGATCCAGCATGCCGCAGAGTAACCCATTAACCCCCATTCTCGACGTGGAGCCGTTCGTACTGTTGGACGGCGCGATGGCGACCGAACTGGAAGGGCGCGGCTGTAATCTGGCCGATAGCCTGTGGTCGGCGAAAGTGTTGATGGAAAACCCAACGCTGATTCGCGATGTGCATCTCGACTATTTCCGCGCCGGAGCGCGAGTGGCGATAACCGCCAGCTATCAGGCGACACCCGCGGGCTTTGCCGCGCGCGGGCTGGATGAATCTCAGTCTCGCGCGTTAATCGCCCGCAGCGTCGAGCTGGCCCAGGCGGCGCGCGCGTTGTTTCTGGCGGAAAACCCGCAGGCGGGAACGTTGCTGGTGGCCGGTTCGGTTGGGCCGTATGGCGCATATCTGGCGGATGGTTCGGAATATCGCGGTGATTATCAGCGCAGCGCGGAAGAATTTCAGGCATTCCATCGCCCTCGCGTAGAGGCGTTGCTGGAGGCGGGGGCCGATTTACTGGCCTGCGAAACGCTGCCGTCGTTTGCGGAAATATCGGCGCTGGCGGAACTGCTCACGGCATACCCGACGACGCGCGCCTGGTTCTCGTTTACCCTGCGCGATGCGCAGCACCTCAGCGACGGCACCCCGCTGCGTGACGTCATCGCCACGCTGGCCCGTTACCCGCAGGTGATTGCGGTAGGCATTAACTGTATCGCGCTGGAAAACACTAACGACGCGCTACGCCATCTTCATAGCCTGACATCACTGCCGCTGGTAGTGTATCCCAACTCCGGCGAGCATTATGACGCGGTGAGTAAAACCTGGCACCACCACGGCGAGGCGTGCGATACCTTAGCGCACCATTTACCTCAGTGGCAGGCTGCGGGGGCGCGGTTGATTGGCGGCTGCTGCCGCACGACGCCTGCGGATATCGCGGCATTGAAACGCCTTCGTTAGCCCTTATCGGATGGCGCTATCGCCATCCGACATTTCCCTTACTCATATCTTATCTATCTAATCCCATTTTTTTTCTAAAAACGAAAAGGCATTAACAAGACGTTTTAATTCCTTTAACAAAATTCCGCACCCGGAAATACTGCACCCATAACAAGACACAGAGGGAGCAGACAATGGCAATTTCATCGCGTATTTCACTCTTCGCCGCCGCAGCACTGATCGCATTTCAGGCGCAGGCCGTGGACGTTACCATCGCCTACCAGACTTCCGCCGAACCGGCGAAAGTCGCGCAGGCAGATGACACCTTCAGCAAACTGAGCGGCGCAAAACCTGACTGGCGTAAGTTCGACAGCGGCGCGAGCATCGTTCGTGCGCTGGCTTCCGGCGATGTTCAGATTGGTAACCTGGGTTCCAGCCCGCTGGCGGTGGCTGCCAGTCAGCAGGTGCCGATTGAAGTATTCCTGCTCGCCTCGCAGCTCGGCAACTCCGAAGCGCTGGTGGTGAAGAAAAATATCACCAAACCGGAAGATTTAATCGGTAAACGCATTGCCGTGCCGTTTATCTCCACTACTCACTACAGCCTGCTGGCGGCGCTGAAACACTGGGGCATTAAGCCAGGCCAGGTGCAAATTCTTAACCTTCAGCCACCGGCGATTATTGCCGCCTGGCAGCGTGGCGACATCGATGGCGCATACGTCTGGGCACCGGCGGTGAACGAGCTGGAAAAAGACGGCACCGTGCTGACCGATTCCGAAAAAGTGGGCCAGTGGGGCTCGCCAACGCTTGATGTATGGGTGGTGCGTAAAGACTTCGCCGAGAAGCATCCTGACGTGGTGCGCGCCTTCGCAAAAAGCGCCATTGATGCCCAGCGCGGCTATATCGACAACCCGGAAGCCTGGCTGAAACAGCCGGACAACATCAGCAAACTGGCGCGCCTAAGCGGTGTTCCGGAAGCTGACGTGCCGGGGCTGGTGAAGGGCAATACCTATCTGACCGCAGACCAGCAGGTGAAAGAGCTGAACGGCCCGGTTAACAAGGCGATTATCGACACCGCCGAGTTCCTCAAAGCGCAGGGCAAAGTGCCTGCGGCGGCGACGGATTACAGCCAGTATGTGACCGATCGCTTTGTGAAATAAGGAGTCTGTGATGCTGCAACTATCTCATCTTTATGCCGATTACGGCGGCAAACCGGCGCTGGAGGATATCAACCTTACGCTGGACAGCGGTGAACTGCTGGTGGTGCTCGGCCCGTCAGGCTGCGGCAAAACCACGCTGCTGAACCTGATTGCCGGGTTTGTACCGTATCAGCAGGGCAGCATCACGCTGGGTGGAAAACGTGTCGAAGGGCCGGGCGCAGAGCGCGGTGTGGTCTTCCAGAACGAAGGGCTGCTGCCGTGGCGCAACGTGCAGGATAACATCGCGCTGGGCCTTCAGTTGAACGGAATGGCGAAGGCGGAACGGCTGGAAATCGCCCGCGAAATGCTGAAAAAAGTGGGGCTGGAAGGGGCGGAAAAGCGCTTTATCTGGCAGCTTTCCGGCGGCCAGCGCCAGCGCGTGGGTATCGCCAGGGCGCTGGCGGCGAACCCGCAACTGCTGTTGCTGGATGAACCCTTCGGCGCGCTGGATGCCTTTACCCGCGAACAGATGCAAACCCTGCTGCTAAAGCTGTGGAATGACACAGGTAAGCAGGTAATGCTGATTACGCACGATATAGAAGAAGCGGTCTTTTTGGCGACCGAGCTGGTGCTGCTGTCGCCGGGGCCGGGAAGGGTGCTGGAGCGTCTGCCACTGGAGTTTGCTCGTCGTTATGTGGCCGGGGAAACCTGCCGCAGCATTAAATCTGACCCACAGTTTATCGCCATGCGCGAATACGTTCTGAGTCGAGTATTTGAACAACGGGAGGCTTTCTCATGAGCGTCGTGGCTAATGATAAACCGCGCCTGAAAACGGTGAAGTGGCGCTGGCCGCTCTCCCGCCAGATAACCCTGAGCCTGGCGACGCTGCTGGCGCTGTTAACGGTGTGGTGGGCCGTGGCCGCTCTGCAACTTATCAGCCCACTGTTTCTGCCGCCGCCGGGGCAGGTGCTGCAAAAACTGATCGTCATTGCCGGGCCGCAGGGCTTTATGGATGCCACGCTGTGGCAGCACCTTTCCGCGAGTCTGGCCCGTATTCTGGTCGCGCTGCTGGCGGCCGTATTCATTGGCGTTCCGGTGGGGATCGCAATGGGCCTGAACGCCACGGTACGCGGCATTCTGGACCCGATCATTGAGCTTTACCGCCCGGTGCCGCCGCTGGCCTATTTGCCGTTGATGGTTATCTGGTTCGGTATCGGGGAAACCTCGAAGATCTTGCTGATCTATCTGGCGATTTTCGCCCCAGTGGCAATGTCGGCATTGGCAGGCGTGAAGAGCGCGCAGCAGGTACGCATTCGGGCTGCGCAGTCGTTGGGTGCCAGCCGCCGTCAGGTGCTGTGGTATGTGATTCTGCCTGGCGCGCTGCCGGAAATCCTCACCGGGCTGCGTATCGGGCTGGGCGTAGGCTGGTCGACGCTGGTTGCGGCTGAACTGATCGCCGCCACGCGCGGATTAGGTTTTATGGTGCAATCTGCTGGCGAGTTTTTAGCGACCGACGTCGTGCTGGCAGGCATTGCGGTGATTGCGATTATCGCGTTTGTTTTAGAGCTGGGGCTGCGCGCGTTGCAGCGTCGTCTGACGCCCTGGCATGGAGAAGTGCAATGAGTGAACGTCTGACCGTCACCCCGCTGGGGCCATACATTGGTGCCGAAATTAGCGGTGTTGATTTAACCCGCCCGCTGAACGATAACCAGTTTGAACAACTTTATCATGCGATGCTGCGCCATCAGGTCATTTTCCTGCGTAATCAGGTGATTACCCCTGAATTACAGCGTGATCTGGCATTGCGATTTGGCGATCTGCATATTCACCCGGTATATCCGCACGCGCCTGGCGTAGAGGAAATTATCGTTCTGGATACGCATGACAATAATCCACCGGATAACGATAACTGGCATACCGATGTGACCTTTATCGACACGCCGCCTGCGGGTGCGATTCTGGCGTCGAAAGAACTGCCTTCCACCGGTGGCGACACGCTATGGGCCAGCGGCATTGCCGCGTGGGAGGCGCTGTCTGATCCGTTCCGTAACCTGTTAAGCGGCTTGCAGGCAGAGCACGATTTTAAAAAATCGTTCCAGGAATACAAATACCGTAAAACCGAAGAGGAGCATCAGCGCTGGCTGGAAGCCGTAGCCAAACATCCGCCATTACTGCATCCAGTGGTGCGCACGCATCCGGTTACCGGTAAGCAGGCGTTGTTCGTCAATGAAGGATTTACGACGCGCATTGTGGATGTGTCGGAGAAAGAGAGCGAGGCGCTGCTGAACTTCTTGTTTGCGCACATCACCAAACCGGAGTTTCAGGTACGCTGGCGCTGGCAGCCGAACGATGTGGCGATTTGGGATAACCGCGTCACGCAGCACTACGCCAATGCTGACTATTTGCCACAGCGACGGATTATGCACCGGGCGACGATTCTGGGGGATAAGCCGTTTTATCGGGCGTGAGTGAATGTGCGGTGTGATGCCCTCTCCCACAGGGAGAGGGAGAAAACCGGCGCAGAACTTTGCAGCTGTGCACAATCAGTCCCCTCTCCCACAGGGAGAGGGAGAAAACCGGCGCAGAACTTAACAACCTTGCACATTCAGTCCCCTCTCCCTTGAGGGAGAGGGTTAGGGGGAGGGGGAAAAGCCACCCTCTATCGCAGAATTTTCTTCTCAGCCAAATCCAGCGCAAAGTAGCTAAAGATAAGATCCGCACCCGCACGCTTAATCGCGCCCAGGCTTTCCAGCACCACTTTCTCTTCATCAATCGCACCCGCCTGGGCCGCGAATTTGATCATCGCGTACTCACCGCTTACCTGATACGCGCCAATCGGCAGCTCAGTACGTTCGCGGATATCGCGCAGAATATCCAGATACGGGCCAGCCGGTTTTACCATAAGGCAATCCGCGCCCTGTGCTTCATCCAGCAGCGACTCGCGAATCGCTTCGCGGCGGTTCATTGGGTTCATCTGATAGGTTTTACGATCGCCTTTCAGCGCCGTGCCTGCCGCTTCGCGGAACGGGCCGTAGAATGAGGACGCGAACTTGGTGGAGTAGGACATGATTGCGGTATCGGTAAACCCGGCGGCGTCCAGCGCCTGACGAATTGCCTGCACCTGACCATCCATTGCCGCAGACGGTGCGATGAAGTCTGCACCTGCCGCAGCGGCGACCACGGCTTGTTTACCCAGGTTCAGCAGCGTCGCGTCGTTATCGACGCCGTGATCGCACAGCACGCCACAGTGGCCGTGAGAGGTGTATTCGCAGAAGCAGGTGTCGGACATCACAATCATTTCCGGCACGGCGTCTTTACAGATACGCGACATGCGCGCCACGAGGCCATCTTCCTTCCAGGCATCGCTACCGGTGGCGTCGGTGTGGTGTGAAATGCCGAAGGTCATCACCGAGCGGATACCCGCATTCGCAATGCGCTCGATTTCGCGGGCGAGATGTTTCTCCGGAATGCGCATCACGCCAGGCATGGCGTCGATGGCCTTGTAGTCGTTGATCTCTTCTTCAACAAAGATCGGCAACACCAGGTCGTTTAAGCTCAGTGTTGTCTCTTCAAACATAGCACGCAGCGCTGGCAAGCGGCGCAGACGGCGTGGGCGAGTGATTAAATCGGTCATGATTTGCCTGATGTTTGTGGAACAGGCACCCATTGTAACCGAATCATCACCACGATGTTTTACTAAAGTTGTGCTTATAAAGGAGGAGGGAGGCGGCAGGACGCCGTGAAGTTGTTCAGGAATTTCTTAAATTATTTCAAATGATGAATGCAGTTATTTGTGAGTCATTTATATATATAAACTTATATTCAATTTCAATGTTAATCATAGATACGAATTCTATTTTTGATGGCGTTGGGTGTTTTTGTTTGTTTTATCATTTTAATGAATTATTTTTTCAGATTATAGTGGTGAATGTTTTATTTTTTATTGGAGTTTAAATAGTATGTTGTGGTGATATTGCGTGAATTTTATTCATTGATTTTATTGTGTTTTTTATTGTTGTTACTGCATCTTTGTTATTCGATTAAGTTGTCCGAATACAGACATTAAGTAAAGATTAATTGAACCTTTTATCCCCTGCATCGCATAATTACACCCGCAACAATACTCATATTGCATTGTAAATTGATGGACCAACTTATATACGTCCCTGAGGAGGGATGACAAATGCACTCCTGGAAAAAGAAACTTGTAGTATCACAATTAGCATTGGCTTGCACTTTGGCAATCGCCTCTCAGGCAAATGCTACTACTTATGATACCTTCGGATATCATGACGACGCAGCCACTGTTTTTGGTTGGGATGATACAACCGATCACGATTATCTGACTTATGGTGGTTATGTATATGACCACGCAGCTGACGGTTACTTTGATACCACTTTCAGCGGCGACACTGTAAATGGTGTAATTTCTACCTATTATCTGAACCACGATTACGGTACAGATACTGGCAATACCCTGAACATTACCAATTCAAACGTTCATGGCATGGTCACCTCATATCAGATTGGTTACGGTGACTATGTCTGGACCAACGGTAGCGACTATACCGGCCACGACTGGGTAGACGGCGACATCTTCACTCTGAACATCGCTAATTCTACAATTGACGATGATTTTGATGCATTCTACTTCACCGATACTTATCTGGATGCTGACGGTAAAACGTCTAAGACAGATTATGATCGCCTGGTAACCGCAGGTCTTGGTACCGCTGTGACTTTGGATGTTGAAAGTGACATCAACATCAGCAATAACTCCCATGTTGCAGGTATTACTCTGGTGCAAAACGACCTGGGTAATGCGACTTACAATACCGAAGGACATCAGTGGGATAACAACATCGTTGTTAATGACTCTACTGTAACTTCTGGTTCATTAACTGAAGATGAGCAGTCAGATCGCGGTCATTTTGGGAACTCTGTTGAACCAAGTGACTACGGCAATGGCGCATCTGCTGCTGATGATGTTGCGTTAGCCTTCATTGATGATGCAACTTCTGATTATCGTATGGTCAACAACGTTACATTCAACAACTCTCAGTTGCTTGGCGACGTTGTATTTGACAGCACCTGGAACGCTAACTTTGACGCGACGGGTCACCTGATTGACAACTCCACCACTGCTTACACTCATGGCGGTTGGGCTACTGACGATCAGAACGTCGATCACCTGAACCTGACTTTGAACAACACCAAATGGGTTGGTTCTGCGAATATTGATTATGACGTTGTTGTTGCTGACGAAGCCTTCTACGACGTTGCTCCAAACAGCCTGAACCCGTATGCTTCTTACTCTGAAGATGGCTGGAACCGTGTTGATAATGCTAATGCATTCCAGAGCGGCGTATTCGATGTTGTCCTGAACAACGGTTCTGATTGGGAAACCACGAAAGATTCTCTGATCGATACCCTGGCTATCAACAGCGGTTCTCAGGTTAACGTGAGTGCAGAGTCTTCTCTGACTTCTGACACCATCACCCTGAACGGTGGTTCTTCAATGGAAGTCAACGGTGAAGTTAACACCGATCACCTGACCATTGATACCTTCTCAACCGTTAACTTCGGTGAAGATACTGCTTCAGCTTGGACATCAGCACCGCTGTACGCCAACACCATTACCGTTACTAACGGCGGTGTGCTGGATGTAAACACCAACATGAATGATATCTCCAGCGTATTTGCAACTGATACTCTGGAACTGACCAGCGGCAACGTTAAAGATAACAACGGCAACGTTTATGCAGGTGTATTCGACATTCATAGCAATGACTACATCCTGAATGCAGACCTCGTCAACGATCGTACCAACGACACCAGCAAAGCTAACTACGGCTACGGTGTTATTGCGATGAACTCTGATGGTCACCTGACTGTTAATGGCAACAACGACATTAACTACGGCGACGAAGTTGATAACAGCTCTGTTGACAACGTAGTAGCTGCAACCGGTAACTACAAAGTTCGTATCGACAACTCAACTGGCGCTGGCGCGATTGCTGATTACAAAGGCAAACAGCTCATCTATATCGATGACACCAAAACCAACGCGACCTTCTCTGCTGCCAACAAAGCTGACCTGGGTGCATACACCTATCAGGCACAGCAAGTGGGCAACACTGTTGTTCTGCAACAGACTGAGCTGACCGATTACGCAAACATGGCGCTGAGCATCCCGTCTGCAAACACCAACATCTGGAACATGCAGCAGGATACCCTGAACAATCGCCTGAACACCTCTCGTCATGGCTTTGAAGACAATGGCGGCGCATGGGTGAGCTACTTCGGTGGCAACTTCAACGGCGACAACGGCACCATCAACTATGACCAGGACGTTAACGGCATCATGGTCGGTGTTGATAGCAAAATCGACGGTAACAATGCTAAATGGATCGTTGGTGCTGCGGCTGCCTTCGCGAAAGGCGACATGAATGACCGTACTGGTCAGGTAGATCAAGACAGCCAGTCTGCCTACGTCTACTCTTCTGCTCGCTTCGCGAACAACGTATTTGTTGATGGCAACTTAAGCTACAGCCGCTTCAACAACGACCTGAGCGCAACCATGAGCAACGGTGACTATGTTGACGGCGATACCACTGCCGATGCATGGGGCTTTGGCTTGAAAGTCGGCTACGACTGGAAAATCAACGACGCTGGCTATGTAACTCCGTACGGCGCAATTTCTGGTCTGTTCCAGTCTGGCGACAGCTACAGCCTGAGCAACAGCATGGATGTCGGTGGTCAGGACTACGACAGCCTGCGTTATGAACTGGGCGTTGATGCGGGTTACACCTTCAACTACGGTGACCAGGCTCTGACTCCTTACTTCAAACTGGCTTATGTGTATGACGATTCCAACAACCACAACGATGTCAACGGCGACAGCATTGACAACGGTGTTGAAGGTTCCGCAGTACGCGTAGGCATGGGCAGCCAGTTCAGCTTCACCAAAAACTTCAGCGCTTACACCGGTGTTAACTACCTCGGCGGCGGCGATGTTGATCAGGATTGGGGCGCAAACGCTGGTGTTAAATACACCTGGTAATGGCTCTCCGGTAAATGGGGAAGGTGACTTCCCTGTTTAACTGAAACGTTACTCATGCCCGTCATAGCTATGGCGGGCATTTTTACATGGATGGTAGAAAATGCCTGCATTGAGTAAACCACTGAGCGAATTCGTTACTCTTGATAAGCACTTATCTCATCGCGGTATCCATTTTGACTTACCGGCAGGTTCCATCATTTTGCCGGAAGATAAAAAGACAGAAAACTACACCCTCGTTATCACCCAGGGGGCGGTATCCATTAGCCGCAATCCGGGAAATATCATGTTCGGCATGTTACAAAGCCCGGCAATTTTTGGCCTGGTCGGTGCCATCATGAAGATCCAGCAGGACTACACCGTTACCACCGAAAGCGACTGTCGCGGCTATTATCTGCCCGTGGAGGACACGCTACATTGCCTCACACGTTACCAGCTCTGGCGCGAAGCACTCTACTGGGTGACCTGGCAGCATCGCATGCTCGAAGTGCGTGATGTACAGCTTATCGGGTCAAGCAACTACCACCAGATCCGCAGTACGTTATTGGTTATGGCGAAGTGGAATGACAATTTGCGCGCCAGAGTCGGCGTGATGAAGTTCATCCAACGCAGAACGCATATTTCGCGCTCGGTTATTGCTGAAGTCCTCTCGGCGTTACGTCAGGGAAATTACATCCAGATGGAAAAGGGCAAACTCGTCAGCATCACGCGTTTGCCCTATGACTACTAAGAACCTGGAACAGGCAGCGGTTGATTCCCGCTCAGTTCAGTGACCAGATTATTGATACCGTCGCTCATATTAACGAAGCGCGTGAGCGGAGAACGGGTGACGACCACAAATGCGCCCACGTTTTCCTGCGGAATCATTGCCATATAGGTAATGAAACCGCCGCCGCCGCCCGTCTTCTGGATAATCCCTGGGCGACCATTTTTCGGCGACATATAGACCCACCCCAGCCCCAGCGCATCTGCTTTGCCCGGCACATCCATACCCACTACGCGCGTGAGCTGGTTGCGTTGATAAATCAGCGTCTGCATCCGGTCCGCCTGACTACTACGTTGATAAAAATCAGAGGACAGGTACTGCTGCATCCAGCGCATCATATCGCCCGGCGTGGAATAAACCCCGCCGCTGCCAACGGCAGCCAGCGTATTGTTACACGGGCTGGCGCCTTTCTCGGCCACCATTAAACGACGGCACTGATCCGGCGACGGCGTAAAGGTGGTGTCTTTCATGCCCAAAGGTCGACTGATTTGCTCTTCAAAGAGCTGAGAATAGGGCTTACCGGCGGCATTGCCCAGCGCATCAGCCAGCAAATCGAAAGCCAGATTCGAATAGCTGGCTTGCGTTCCGGGGGCGGCTTTCAGCGTCGCGTTATTCAGGTAAGCCCAACGTTGTGATTGCGTCGGCCAGACAAACACCGGGCGATGCGCCGCGCCACCGGGCTGCTCGCGCGGTAGCCCACTGGTGTGGGTCGCAAGATTGACCAGACGAATCGGAGAACCCTGATAGGTTGGCACATGCGCGCCCGGCGGCGCATATTTGCTTAACGGATCGTCAAGCTTCACCACGCCCTGGTCGAGCAGCTTCACCAGCATCTCGCTGGTCATCAGCTTGGTTAGCGAAGCAATACGAATGACCGAATCTAACTGTGGATGTACGTTGTTGCCTGGACGGGTTTCACCGAAGCTGCGAAACACGCGCTGATTGCCATCAATAACCACCAACGCCATTCCCGTGGCACCGCTGCCGTAGAAAATATGGTTAGCATAGCGGTCAACAATATCGGAAGCGAAAACGGGATCGGCGATCGGCTGAGCCGCCTGGACCGATGTCAATGACGCCACGCAGAGCGCGGCAGAAAAAAGCAGACTACGTTTCAACGAAGGCATCCATAAATGAAAGAGGAGAACAGTGCGTATTTATACTACTTACACTGCGAGTCGGCACCTGATACGGCGCTATTAAACGCTATCATAGCGGGAAAAACGTAACGGTGAGTAACCGTGGATATGAAACTTTGTCCTCAAGACACACTTTTGTGATCCGTCGCGTATGATAGATAAGATGAATATCCCATTTGTGTCGCTGAATACGGCTAAAAAGTGAGTCAAATCTTCCCGGAAACCTCGTTACAACTGAAATAGTGTTAAGGCGATTTTGCACCTTATACCGGCGAACTAAGCGCCTGTTTATCGGTCTCATTGTGCGGTTATCTTTCGTTTTTACGTGGTATCCCTTTGGTTGCAGCACATGCTGCGACAGGACTTGTGTTGTACACAGCAAACGCCAGAACCATAAGAAGTTAGCAGGAGAGCACTATGTTTAAGTCTTTTTTCCCTAAGCCGGGGCCCTTTTTTCTCTCGGCATTTATTTGGGCGTTAATTGCCGTCATTTTCTGGCAAGCGGGTGGAGGGAGCTGGCTGCTAAATCTGGTTCACGCATCGAAGGATGTCCCGATTAGCGCAGCCCGCTTCTGGTCGCTGAACTATTTGGTTTTCTACGCGTTCTACGCCGTTTGTGTCGGGCTTTTCGCGCTCTACTGGTTTGTGCGCAGCCCGCACCGCTGGCAGTACTGGTCGATATTGGGAACCGCACTGATTATTTTCGTCACCTGGTTTGGCGTGGAAGTGGGCGTCGCAATCAACGCCTGGTATGCCCCATTCTGGGACCTCATCCAGCAGGCGTTGACCACGCCGCATAAGATCTCAATTGAGCAACTCTATCATGAAATCGGTATTTTCCTCGGCATTGCCCTGATTGCCGTCACCGTCGGCGTGCTCAACAGTTTCTTCGTCAGTCATTATGTGTTTCGCTGGCGTGCCGCGATGAATGAGTACTATATGGCGCACTGGGATCACCTGCGTCATATTGAAGGCGCAGCGCAGCGTGTGCAGGAAGACACCATGCGTTTTGCCTCCAGGATGGAAGATATTGGTACCAGCTTTATTAACGCCATTATGACGCTGATTGCCTTTTTGCCGGTGCTGGTTACGCTCTCGGCCCACGTACCGACGCTACCGATTCTGGGCAGCATTCCCTATGGTCTGGTGATTGCCGCGATTATCTGGTCTGTTATGGGTACTTTGCTGCTGGCGATTGTCGGTATCAAACTGCCTGGACTGGAGTTTAAAAACCAGCGTGTGGAAGCGGCCTATCGTAAGGAACTGGTCTACGGGGAAGATGATGAAACCCGCGCCACGCCGCCGACGGCTCGCGAGCTATTCAGCGCCGTGCGCCGCAACTATTTTCGTCTCTATTTCCACTATATGTATTTCAATATCGCTCGTAACCTGTATCTTCAAATAGATAATGTTTTTGGCGTGATTCTATTGTTCCCGTCAATCGCCGCAGGTGCAATCACGCTGGGCCTGCTGCAGCAGATCCTCAACGTATTCGGCCAGGTGCGCGGTTCGTTCCAGTATCTGATTAGCGCCTGGCCCATGCTGGTGGAACTGATGTCCATCTACAAACGTCTGCGCAGCTTCGAGCACCAGTTGGATGACAAAGATCTCCAGGAAGTGACCCACACATTCAGTTAATTTCTACAAGGAAGCACGATGACGCCAGTATCACGTTATGTCTCACTCCCGTTAACGTTGCTGGCGGGGCTGGTCTTAAGCGCCTGTACCAGCCAGCAGACGCCAACGTTGAAGAAAGGGGAAAAGCCCGTTGACGTGGCGTCGGTGGTGCGGCAAAAAATACCGGCCAGCGTGAAAGATCGGGAAGAGTGGGCGCAGGCGCTGGCAAAAACCTTCGAAAGCCAAAAGCTGGCACCGACAAAAGAGAATATCTGTTCGGTGCTGGCGGTGGCGCAGCAGGAATCTAATTATCAGGCCGACCCCGCCGTGCCGGGGCTGGGTAAAATCGCCTGGCAGGAAATTGACCGTCGTGCCGAGCGTATGCACATACCCTCGTTCCTCGTGCATACCGCCCTGAAAATTACCTCGCCTAACGGCAAAAGTTACAGCGAACGGCTGGATAACGTGAAAACGGAAAAACAGCTGAGCGCGATTTTTGACGACTTTATCAACATTGTACCAATGGGGCAGACGCTGTTTGGCTCGCTGAACCCGGTACATACCGGCGGCCCGATGCAGGTGAGCATTGCCTTTGCCGAGGCGCATACGCGTGGTTACCCATGGAAAATGGACGGCACCGTACGTCAGGAAGTTTTCAGCCTGCGCGGCGGGCTGTGGTTTGGCACCTACCATCTGCTGAATTATCCTGCCAATTACACTGCCCCAATTTATCGTTTTGCAGACTTTAACGCAGGCTGGTATGCCAGCCGTAATGCCGCATTCCAGTATGCGGTTAGTAAGGCAACCGGCGTTAAGCTGGCGCTGGACGGTGATTTAATTCGCTATGATAGCGATGAAGCAGGGAAAACCGAGCTGGCGGTGCGTAAGCTGGCAGGCAAACTATCGATGAGTGATGACGAAATCCATCGCCAGTTGAAGAAGGGCGACAGCCTGGCGTTTGAAGAAACCGAACTTTACAAGGGCGTGTATAAAATAGCGCAGCAGAAAACGGGCAAAACGCTGGTGAAAGAGATGTTACCTGGTATTCAACTGGAAAGCCCGAAGATCACACGCAATCTCACCACGGCGTGGTTTGCGAAGCGCGTCGACGATCGTCGGGCGAAGTGTATGGCAAACTAAGATTAGCGCTGGCGACGCCAGCGCATCACAAGCGCTACGAAGCCTAAAATCGCACAGCCGCCCAAAAACGGCACCAGGCCAAACAGGGTACCAACGGCCAGCCCCATTTCGACGCGCGGGCGGCCCGTATCCTGCATTTGCATTAAATGCTCGTAAACCCCCGGCGCATGCACCAGCAGGTTTAGCAACTGTGCACCAGCCCAAAAGCAGAGCAGAACAAACACCGCGTAGGCGACGTTGCCCGGCGCGGTAGATGCGCTTTTTTTCCCATTAAGGATGAGCTTCGACAAGGCGAAATCTGTCATAAAGACCTCCCGGACTTCATTACATGATCGTGATACTGGCATGAGTGTGACAGCCTTCCTCGCGGGGCAGTATAAGAATTATGGTAATTTCGGTTAAGGATTCGTCCTGGATTATCGGGAGTTGTGTGGCGATCACAAATCCCAAATGTAAACATTAAACTAACATTTGATAATTGTTGTTCACACCACAGACTGGTAGCCAGGGATATGCAAAGATGATTTTTTTATCTTCGGAGGCATTATGAAGCTGCCTGCTAAAATTCGCCGTGACTGGCACTACTACGCATTCGCGATTGGTCTGATTTATATTCTTAACGGCGCGGTTGGCTTGCTGGGTTTTGAAGCGAAAAGCTGGCAAACCTATGCGGTTGGGATGGTGACGTGGGTGATGAGCTTCTGGCTGGCAGGGTTAATTATTCGCCGCCGCCCGGCAGGCGACGGCGTGGAAGAGGGCGCGAACTAAGCCTCTTTTACATCGTGGTTTTGAGGGCGCTATCGGCCTGATGGCGCTCCAGTGCCAGCTCGATTAATCGCGTGATAAGCGACGTATAATCCAGCCCGCTCGCCTGCCACAGTTTTGGATACATGCTTATGTTGGTGAAACCTGGCAGCGTATTGATTTCGTTAATCACGACTTCATTTTCCGCCGTCAGGAACACATCGACACGCGCCATCCCGCTGCAACCCAACGTTTGATACGCCTGCACTGCAACATCGCGGATTTTGTCGTTGATCTCTGCCGGAATCGCCGCCGGAACGACGACTTTCGCGCCGTTATCATCAATGTATTTGGTGTCGTAGGCGTAAAATTCGCTGTTCAGCACAATTTCGCCACAGGTACTGGCCTGCGGTTCATCGTTGCCCAGCACTGCGCATTCGATCTCGCGGCCCTTAATACCCTGCTCAACCACTACTTTATGGTCAAACTCAAATGCCAGCGCCACGGCCTGCTGATATTGCGCTTCGCTATTGACCTTGCTCACGCCAACAGAAGAACCCTGATTGGCCGGTTTTACAAACAGCGGCAGGCCCAGTTTCGCTTCCACTTCCGCAAACGAAATACGGTCACGGTTGCTGCGTGTCAGCGTAATGAACGGCGCGATGGCAAGCCCGGCGTCGCGCAGCAGGCGCTTAGTGACGTCTTTGTCCATGCAGGCGGCAGAACTCAGCACATCGGAGCCCACAAACGGCAGATTCGCCACGCGAAGCATGCCCTGCAGGGAGCCATCTTCGCCAAGCGTGCCGTGAACAATTGGGAAAATCACGTCAATCGCGCCAAGCGGCTGGCCGCTTTCTGCGTTGATCAATTGCTGCGAGGTTTTTCCAGGGATTTGCGCCAGCGTCACATCAGAGTGACGAAGGGCGATTTTTGCCGGGTCCTGCGCGTTCAGCAAATAGTTTTGCGCATCGTTAATGTGCCACTGACCCTGCTTATCAATGCCCAGCAGCACCACGTCAAAGCGCGTTTTATCAATGGCTTCAACGATATTCTTAGCCGACTGCAGCGACACTTCGTGCTCCGCTGATTTCCCGCCGAAAACAATCCCAACCCGCAACTTCGCCATCTTTTATTCCATCCGTTCCAAACGCAAAACACATAACATACCACGTGATTTCCGGGCTATCTGCCATAATCTTTAACTTTATTACAGGTGGGAGAACCGATGAAAATCACGCGCTGGCTGATATTTGCGGGGGTTATTGCTGGTGGCTATGCTGGCTATCGGATGCTGCCATCCTGGTACAATCCATTTATCCCATTAATGCTTAACGATCCACCGGGCCTCGTGACGCGCTGGAAACTCAAAGCGATAACGGACGCGCAGTGTCAAACGCTGCTTGCCGAGGCGAATCAACAGAAGCTTATTAGCACGCAGCGAGTGGCGCCGAGCAGCGGCGCGTGTCCGCTCACCGATGCGGTACAGGTGCGTGATTTTGGCACGGTGAAACTGAGCAACCGCTTTCTCGCCAGCTGCCGTCTGGCGCTGAGCAGCGCGTTGTATGTGGAACAGCAGGTGAAGCCGCTTTCCCGACAGATGTTAAACAGCGAAGTGACGCGCATTGACCATCTGGGGAGTTTTGCCTGCCGGAATATCTATCATCGCGCCGATGGCCCGCTGAGCGAGCATGCCACAGCAAACGCACTCGACATCAGCGGCTTTCGTCTGGCGAACGGCAAACAGATCAGCGTGCTGAAGGGCTGGACGCAGCCGCAGGCGCAACCGTTTCTGCAAACTTTGCTGACGGCAAGCTGCCAGTATTACGGGAATGGGCTAGGGCCGAATTATAACGCGGCGCATGCCAATCATTTTCACCTCGGCATGCGCGGCTACGGGCTATGTCGCTAAGCATAACTCTCTTTGTGGTGGAAATTTAAACGTGAGATCGTTCACAGAAAATAGCAAATCAATGATAAAAACCTAAACTCACCGCGACCGCATCTCTGACAATACCGGCTGCCATACAACTTGCTACCCTGTGCACTTGTCCGCATAAGTGAACGAAAACGCGTAGTTATGGAATCCTGGAAGGTTAATCTCATCTCTGTCTGGTTTGGCTGCTTCTTTACCGGCCTCGCCATCAGTCAAATTCTGCCCTTTTTGCCGCTCTACGTGGCGCAACTGGGCGTCACGTCTCATGAATCGCTCTCAATGTGGTCAGGGCTAACGTTCAGTATCACTTTTCTGGTTTCGGCGATTGTCTCGCCCATGTGGGGCAGCCTGGCGGATCGCAAAGGGCGAAAATTGATGCTGCTGCGCGCGTCGTTGGGTATGGCGATTGCCATTTTGCTGCAAGCCTTTGCCACCAATGTCTGGCAGTTGTTTATTCTGCGCGGCGTGATGGGGCTGACGTCGGGGTATATTCCGAATGCGATGGCACTGGTGGCCTCGCAGGTGCCGCGCGAGCGCAGCGGCTGGGCGCTTAGCACGCTCTCTACCGCGCAAATCAGCGGCGTTATCGGCGGGCCGCTGCTCGGCGGTTTCCTGGCAGATCACATGGGTCTGCGAATGGTCTTTTATATCACCGCGTTTTTGCTGATGATTAGCTTCCTCGTCACCCTGTTTTTAATCAAAGAGGGCGTAAGTCCGCAGATCAGCAAAGCGGAACGTCTGAGCGGGAAGGCGGTATTTGCGTCGTTGCCCTACCCAGGGCTGGTGATCAGCCTGTTTGTCACCACCATGGTGATTCAGCTGTGTAATGGTTCGATCGGCCCAATTCTGGCGCTGTTTATTAAATCAATGGCGCCGGACAGTAACAACATCGCTTTTCTGAGCGGGATGATTGCCGCGGTGCCGGGCGTCTCGGCGCTGATCTCTGCACCACGGCTGGGTAAGCTCGGCGATCGCATCGGTACGGCGCGCATTCTATTGGCGACGCTGTGCTTTGCCGTGGTGCTGTTCTTCGCCATGTCGTTTGTGACCACACCGTTCCAGCTTGGCGTGCTGCGCTTCCTGCTCGGCTTTGCCGACGGCGCGATGCTGCCAGCAGTACAAACGCTGCTGCTGAAATACATCAGCGAACGCGTGACCGGGCGAATTTTCGGCTACAACCAATCGTTTATGTATTTGGGCAACGTTGCCGGCCCGCTTATCGGGGCGTCCGTCTCCGCCATGGCGGGCTTCCGCTGGGTGTTTGTGGCGACGGCGATTATTGTGCTGATCAATATCTGGCAACTGGTGGTGATGCTGCGCCGCAGTAAAAACGACCCTCACCCCGGCCCTCTCCCTGAGGGAGAGGGTGAAAAACAGCGTCCTATGTAAGCCTGGCACGGCCAGTTCCCTCTCCCTGAGGGAGAGGGTGAAAAACAGCGTCATAGGTAAGTACGGGCACGGCCAGTTCCCTCTCCCTGAGGGAGAGGGTTAGGGTGAGGGGGTAAATGCGACTCCCTCGCCCGCGTTTCACTCAAATGTCTCCTCGATCACAAAACGATCATTTCCCCCAACCCCCCTCTTCTCAAAACAGCTGTTACGCGTATACAGTTACGCGTAACAGTTAATGTGCAAGAGGTTTTTTATGGGTAATTTATTTGATTTATCGGGTAAACGCGCGCTGGTAACGGGTTCTGCGCAGGGGATTGGTTTGCTGCTGGCTCGCGGTCTGGCTGACCACGGCGCGGAGGTGGTGATTAACGACATCACCCAGCAGCGCGCCACACAGGCGGCGGATGCTCTGACGGCTGAAGGATTCCGCGCAGTGGGTTACGGTTTTGATGTCACCCATGCGCAGGAGGTAGCCAAAGCCATCGACAACATTGAACAGGAGGTGGGCGCAATTGATATTCTGATTAATAACGCCGGTATTCAGCGACGCTATCCCTTCACCGAATTCCCGGAAGCGGAGTGGGATAAAGTGATCGACGTTAACCAAAAATCCGTATTTCTGGTTTCCCAGCAGGTGGCGAAATATATGATGCAACGTCGGCAGGGGAAAATAATTAATATCTGTTCGATGCAAAGCGAATTAGGTCGCAAAACGATTACGCCTTACGCCGCCTCAAAAGGTGCGGTCAAAATGTTAACCCGCGGAATGTGTGTCGAGCTGGCAGAATACAATATTCAGGTTAACGGTATTGCGCCGGGATATTTTGCTACCGACATGACGGCTGCGCTGGTTAACGACGATGCCTTTTCAGCCTGGCTCTACCAGCGTACGCCCGCTGCCCGCTGGGGGAAACCGGAAGAGCTGATTGGCGCGGCAGTTTATCTCGCGGCGCCTGCCTCTAATTTCGTGAATGGTCATATTCTGTTTGTCGATGGCGGAATGTTAGCCGCCGTGTAACAACATAAAATAATGATAGATGATGCTCATCGTCTGAGGATTGAGTATGAAAACACTTAGCAAACTGCCAGTTCGCCGCTGGTGGTATTTAATGCCGATTATTTTTATTACCTACAGCCTGGCGTATCTCGATCGCGCGAATTACGGTTTTGCCGCCGCCGCCGGAATTGAAAATGATTTAGGGATCACCAAAGGAACCGCGTCGTTAATTGGCGCACTGTTCTTCCTCGGTTATTTCTTTTTCCAGGTGCCGGGTGCAATGTATGCGGTGAAACGCAGCGTGCGGAAAATGATTTTTTTCAGCCTGATATTATGGGGCTTCTGCGCCGCTGCGACCGGCTTTGTCAGTAATATTCCTACGCTGATGGCGATTCGCTTTACGCTGGGCATTGTCGAAGCCGCCGTTATGCCCGCGATGCTTATCTATATCAGCAACTGGTTTACTAAAAGTGAGCGTTCACGCGCCAATACTTTTCTGATTCTCGGTAATCCGGTGACAGTGCTGTGGATGTCGATTGTCTCTGGCTATCTGATTCAGGCCTGGGGCTGGCGCGAAATGTTTATCATCGAAGGCATTCCGGCAGTGCTGTGGGCTTTCTGCTGGTGGGCGCTGGTGCGTGATAAACCGTCAGAGGCCGCCTGGCTCAATGAAGAAGAAAAACAAGCGCTGCAGCAGGCGATGGATAGCGAACAAACGACTATCAAACCCGTGCGTAATTACGGTGAAGCGATGCGTTCGCGCAATGTGATTATGCTGTGCGCCGTGCACGCGCTGTGGAGTATCGGTGTCTATGGCTTCATGATGTGGATGCCGTCGATTCTGAAAAATGCGGCGCAAATGGACATTGTCTCCGTCGGCTGGCTGGCCGCTGTGCCATACCTGGCGGCAATTTGCCTGATGCTGGTGGTCTCATGGCTCTCCGATAAACTGCAAAACCGTAAGCTGTTTATCTGGCCTTTAGTGCTGATTGCGGGCGTCGCGTTCTTCGGCTCCTGGATGTTGGGCACGCAGGCGTTCTGGCTCTCCTATGCACTACTGGTAATTGCCGCCGCATGTATGTACGCGCCTTATGGGCCGTTCTTCGCGTTGATACCGGAACTGCTACCACGCAACGTCTCGGGCGTGTCGATGGGGTTAATCAACAGCTTCGGCGCATTGGGCGCGTTTATCGGCGCGTGGCTGGTGGGGTATCTCAACGGCATCACCGGCGGGCCAGGCGCGTCTTACACCTTTATGGCGACTGCGCTTTTTGCTTCCGTGGTGCTGATGTACTGCGTGCGTGCGCCTGGCGAAACGACGCGGGGCGTGTTGCAAACCAATAAGGCAGCCAGCTAAACGGGCTGGATGCAGATCCTGCCCGGCTGTGTTAAGGTTCTCTGCGAGCAAAACAGGCATTTTGTCGCAGAGAATCTCATGAAAAACAATCGGATGACATTGCAGGATATCGCTAATCTGGCGGGGCTGAATAAGATGACGGTCAGCCGTTATCTGCGCGACCCGAATCAGGTGTCTGCGCGTAGCCGAGAATTGATTTCGAAAATCATGGAAGAGAACAACTACATTCCCAATCGCGCGCCGGAAATTTTGCTTAACGCGCGCAGTAAAACGATCGGTGTTCTGATCCCTTCGTTCCGCAATCAGATCTTCGCCGATGTGCTGGCGGGGATCGAATCCGTAACCTCCGCGCATCAATACCAAACACTGATCGCCAACTATGAATACGATCCCAGTCGTGAAGAGCGCGAAGTGCTAAATCTGCTTTCGTATAACATCGATGGCTTGATCCTCACGGGCCGCCAGCATACGGACAGAATGGTGCAGTACCTGCGCGCCAGCGGTATCCCCGTGGCAGAGTTAATGGACGTGTCCGCACAACCGCTCGATATTCAGGTCGGCTTTGATAACGAAAAAGCGGCCTGGGAGATGACCAGCGCGTTTCTCGACAGCGGCAAACGACATATCGCCTTCTTTGGCTCAATGGACGATCCGCGCGATCTCAGCCGTTACCGCGGCACGCAAAATGCGCTGGCGGCGCACGGCCTGGAGCCGTACCATCTGGCGCCGAAAACCATCTCTTCGGTTTCGCTGGGGCGTCACATGTTTCAGCAAATGCGCCAGCAGCGCCCGGATATTGACGCGGTATTCTGCACCAACGATGACCTCGCGGTCGGCGTGTTGCTGGAGTGCCAGGCGCAGAATATCAGCGTGCCGGGCGAGCTGGCGATCGCTGGTTTCCATGGGCTGGAGATAGGGCGTGCACGCCTGCAAAAAGTTGCCAGCGTGGTCACGCCGCGCTTCGAGATAGGTCAGGTCGCCAGCGAACTGCTGCTTAAACGACTGGCGGGCAAAGATGTGCCGGAAAGCGTGAACGTGGGTTATCAGATTTACTATGGTGATACGCTGTGAGGTGAAAAACCGCATCATATGTAAGTACTGGCACGGCCAGTTCCCTCTCCCTGAGGGAGAGGGTTAGGGTGAGGGGGGGAAGACGTCGAACTACTCCGCCCACGCATTCTGGCGCTTCAGTTCCTCATTGACCTTGCCGTTAATCTCTTTCAATAACCCTGGAATATCGCTGTTACAGTCGGCGTAAATTTTATTAAACCCATCCGCCGTAATCTGACGCACCGGGATCCAGTTCGGAATTTGCGGCATATAGCGCCCATCTTTGGCGTAAGTTTCCGCGAATACCGCCCACTTCGGATCGGGATGATAATCCGCGATCGCCAGTTTCTTGTTCACCGGCAATCTGACGACCGGCATCGAGCTGCTTTGTACCGCCATGCCGATTTCCTGTCCCTCAGGTGAAATCATAAACTCGAGAAACTTCATCGCCGCCGCTTTATGTTGGCTGGTTTTCATCAGGAAGGCTGTAGTGCCTTCCGCCATGGATGTCGTTCCGCCCGGCCCGGCTGGCGGCGGTACTACGGTGTATGCCGTTTTCCCCGGATCTTTATCAAACAGGGCGATGTGATACGGGCCGGAGGAGTACATTCCGCTCTGGCCTGAGCGATAAGAGATATTAGCGTCGGCGGTGGTCTGATTAATTGCGCCCGGCTGTGATACGCCCTCACAAACCATGCTGCGCATAAATGTCATCGCCGTGACGGCTTCTTTGCTGTCGAGCACGCCTTTGAATTTGCCTGGCTGCGTCGCCACCAGATAATTGCCGCCCGCCTGCCAGAGATAAGAAGAGGAGAACGAACTGGCGTAGCCGCGCGTGGTGGCGAGCGGCATCACAAAGCCATAGGTGTCGTTTTTACCGTTGCCATCCGGGTCGTTGAAGGTAAAAGCGTGCGCGACTTTTTTCAGTTCATCCCAGTTGGTTGGGGCTTTCATACCGAGTTTATTCAGCCAATCCTGGCGGATAAACAGCGCATAAGTATGTGCAGAGGTCGGCACGCCGTAGTATTTACCGTCGGGAAGCTGCGTTGATTTCCACGCCGCCTCGTAAACATCTGCGCCGTGTTTCAGTTTTGTCGGGTCGACTTCATCGACTATTCCCAGTTGTACCATTTGCCCAACAATAATGGCGTCGTTAAATACGACATCCGGTAATGCATTTCCGGTTGCCGCGCGCGCCAGTCGCTGATCAAAATCGGTCACCGCATTGAAATAGTTAATTGAAATACCGGTTTGCTGTTTAAACGTATCGGCCAGTTTTTGATAAATGACTTTCGAATCATTGCTGGCACGAATCCACACATTAAGTTCTTCCGCGACGGCGGTGTGTGAAAGCGAAAATAAAATTGCCAGACTCAGTGCTCTGGTACGGTATCGCATAATGAGACTCCTGTTCTGCGTTGAAATAAAACATTGTTTTATATTGCGGCGTGATGCCGGGCGGCGGCAAGAGGGTGAAAAACAGACAAAAATGTGACAGCTGTAAAAATATTTTCAAAAAATGTGATCTGAAAGGAGGATTACGTTTTGATGACAGCCTGAGCGGTAAAATTTATTTTATTGTTGATGAGGATATCTTCCATTTTCCATCATGGCTCACGTTTTTATCCTCCTGCACCAGGGAATTGCAACCATGATAAAAATGTAAAAATAGTGTCATCTCACTGTCATCTCGCTTTTATACAGTCGCTTCGATTTTATTTATTTAGCGTTTTCATGGAGATGAGAATAATGAAATACAGCGCACTCTTTGCCGCGTTATTACCTTTGCTGGGAACCCCTGTTATTCATGCCGAAACCACGGCTGCGCCGATGCTTGATAGCCGCGCGGCGCAGGGTGACATCACCACCCCCGGCGGGGCGCGTCGCCTGAGCGGCGACCAGTCGGCGGCGCTTCGCGCGTCAATCATTGATAAACCGGCCAAAAACATTATTTTGCTGATTGGCGATGGCATGGGTGATTCCGAAATTACCGCCGCACGCAACTACGCGCTGGGCGCGGGCGGCTTCTTTAAAGGCATTGATGCACTGCCATTAACGGGCCAGTACACTCACTATGCGCTGGATAAAAAAACCGGCAAACCCGACTACGTCACCGATTCCGCCGCCTCCGCCACCGCATGGAGCACCGGGGTGAAAACCTACAACGGCGCGCTGGGCGTGGATATTCACGAGCAGCCGCATCAAACGCTGCTTGAGCTGGCGAAATCGGCGGGCCTTGCAACCGGTAACGTCTCTACCGCTGAATTGCAGGATGCGACGCCTGCGGCACAGATTTCGCACGTCACGTCGCGTAAATGCTACGGGCCGAGCGTAACGACGGAAAAATGCCCGACAAACGCGCTGGAAAAAGGCGGTAAAGGCTCAATTACCGAGCAGTTACTGAACGCGCGTGCAGACGTCACCTTAGGCGGCGGCGCGAAAACCTTTGCTGAAACCGCTACGGCTGGCGAATGGCAGGGCAAAACCCTGCGTGAGCAGGCGCAGGCGCGCGGTTATCAACTGATAAGCGATGCCGGTGGGCTGGCGAGCATTACCGTGGCGAATCAAGACAAACCGCTGCTGGGGCTGTTTTCTGACGGTAATATGCCGGTGCGCTGGGAAGGGCCGAAAGCGTCTTATCACGGCAACATTGATAAGCCTGCGGTAACCTGTACGCCGAACCCGAAACGTGACGATAGCGTGCCGACGCTTGCGCAGATGACTGAAAAAGCCATTACGCTGCTGAGCAGCAACGAAAAAGGCTTCTTCCTGCAGGTGGAAGGCGCGTCGATCGACAAACAGGATCACGCGGCGAATCCGTGCGGGCAAATTGGTGAAACGGTGGATCTGGACGAGGCCGTACAAAAAGCGTTGGCGTTCGCGCAGAAAGACGGGAATACGCTGGTGATCGTCACCGCGGACCACGCGCATGCCAGCCAGATTGTTGCACCTGAAACCAAAGCGCCGGGTCTGACCCAGGCACTGAATACCAAAGATGGCGCGGTGATGGTTATCAGTTACGGCAACTCGGAAGAGGAATCGATGGAGCATACCGGCACCCAGGTGCGTATCGCTGCTTATGGCCCGCATGCGGCGAACGTCGTGGGGTTAACCGATCAGACCGATCTTTACTACACCATGAAATCCGCGCTTGGTCTGTAATATTTCCAGTCATGCCGACAGCTAAATATCGTTGTCGGCTTGTTTTATTCCCGTCTGCGTTCAGAATTATAAGGATTGTCTTATAAAAGGATGGTGCAATGAAACTCGCAATACTGGGTGCTTTTGTTTTTGGTCTCTGTTTTGTCTCTACCGCTGGCGCGGCAGATCAAACATTAACGCCGCAGCAGCAGCGCATGCGTGATTGTAATGCGCAGGCCACGGCGAAAACGATTAAAGGCGATGAGCGCAAAACGTATATGAGCGCATGCCTGAAAGGGCAGGATGCGGCGAAAGAGAAGGGTGTGACGCCTCAGCAGCAGAAAATGCGCGAATGTAATGCGAAAGCGACCGAGCAGTCATTAAAAGGCGACGACCGTAAGAAATTTATGAGCGCCTGCCTGAAAAAATCCGCTTAACGTAATTTCTTTTATGGCAAGAAAAACGCCCGGCAGATTTTAGTCGGGCGTTTTTATTTAGGGAATCAGGCTTTACTCATTTTCTCTGATTTGTCCATACAGGCTGCCATGGCTTCGATGACGGCAGAACGGAACCCTTTCTCTTCCAGCACGCGAACGGCTTCAATCGTCGTGCCGCCCGGTGAGCAGACCATATCTTTCAGTTCGCCAGGATGTTTACCCGTTTCCAGCACCATTTTCGCGGAACCCATCACCGCCTGAGCGGCAAATTTATAGGCCTGCGCGCGTGGCATTCCGCCCACAACGGCCGCATCGGCCATCGCTTCGATAAACATGAACACATACGCCGGTGCGGAACCGCTGACGCCGACGACCGGGTGAATCATCTGCTCGGCGATAATTTCGGCTTCACCAAAACAGCGGAAAATATTCAGCACATCGGCGGTATCTTCTGGCGTGACCAGCGCGTTTGGCGTGACGGAGGTCATTCCTGCGTTCACCAGCGAAGGCGTGTTTGGCATCGCGCGGACGATTTTACGATCGTGACCCAGCGCGCGCGCCAGCTGATCGAGCGTGATGCCTGCGGCAATAGAGACCACCAAAGAATCTTTATTAAAGCTGGAGGCGACTTCGCTCAGCACTTTAATCATAATGCCTGGCTTCACGGCACCGAATACGATATCCGCCACCTGGGCGACTTCCTGCGCGCTTTCAGCTGCATTAATACCGAACCGATCGTGCAGGGCAGCCACTTTATCCGGCGATGGGGTATAGACCCAAATCTGGCCCGGCAGCACCTGACCACTGGCAATCAGGCCGCCAAGAATTGCTTTACCCATATTCCCGCAGCCGATGAAGCCAATCTTCTTGTCCATGATGTCTCCCATTGTGTGTTTTTTTATTAGTGTACCTTTATCGGCGAGTTGTCGCGACGAGTAACCTGAACATTACGCGACAGCGCGTGCCGGGCGTGTCATCATTGCGTATCGTTTTGCCAAATCAGGAGAGGCAATGACAATTTGGGTTGATGCGGACGCGTGTCCGAACGTAATCAAAGAAGTGCTGTTCCGCGCGGCGGATCGCACACAAACGCAGGTAACGCTGGTGGCGAACCAGTATCTGCGCGTGCCGCCGTCCCGCTTTATTCGGGCGATGGTGGTGCCAAAAGGTTTTGACGTTGCCGATAACGAAATTGTGCGTTTGTGTGAACCGGGCGATCTGGTGGTCACCGCCGACATCCCGCTGGCGGCGGAAGTGCTGGAAAAAGGCGCGGCGGCGCTAAATCCCCGCGGTGAGCGCTATAGCGACGCGACGATTCGCGAGCGTTTAACTATGCGCGATTTTATGGAGACCATGCGCGCAAGCGGCGTGCAAACCGGCGGCCCGAGCACCTTGAGCCAGCGCGACAGACAACAGTTTGCGGCGGAACTGGATAAATGGCTGCTGGCGGCAAAACATCCTTAATGTGAACAACGTCACAAAAATGTGTTACCGTTGGCGGCGTATGCTGGCTTGTCAACGAAGCCTGCTTTCGTGTACATTTATCTAAACAACATGTGACACTTTTTCTTTACGCTATTACATGCGCTGTCGTAAGGTAAATTTACCCACATTGATTAAGCAACGACTGGGCCTGTAACTCTATATTTACACTTACTTGTGTACTAGTTTGGTGATATCATTCTTAATTCAGATATGCGTCCCGCATCTTCACGGTTCCAGGGAGAACGCCAGGTCATGACTCAGCCTATTTTTTTGATTGGCGCGCGTGGTTGTGGAAAAACAACTATAGGTCAACGGCTTACCCATGCCTGTGATTTCCATTTTGTCGATACCGATCAGGTGCTGCAACAGCATGCCGGAATGACGGTCGCCGATATTGTGGTACAAGAAGGCTGGGCTGGTTTTCGCGCCCGCGAGACGCAAACGCTGCAATCCGTTACCCAGCCGGCAACCGTCGTGGCGACGGGAGGGGGAATTGTGCTGGCGGAAGTGAATCGTGAATTTATGCGAAAAAATGGCGTGGTCATTTACCTCAATGCGCCGGTGTCCGTCCTGGCAGGCCGCCTTGAAGCGTTTCCCGAAGCGTCGCAGCGTCCAACGTTAACAGGGAAACCGATCAGTGAAGAAGTGGCTGATATCCTGGCGCAGCGTGATGCACTCTATCGGCAGACGGCCCATCATATCGTTGATGCATCGGCCTGTCCTGACGACGTGGTTGAACAAATTCTGACCGAACTGTGTCTGGCTCGCGCCTCCTGATTCAGGCATTGCCTATACTTAACGCTCTGATAGCCAACATAAGGAAGAGCGATGCCGACCAAGCCCCCGTATCCACGTGAAGCGCGTATTGAAGTTGTCGAGAAAGGACAGCCCGGCCAGACGGTCACCTGGTATCAATTACGCGCAGACCACCCCACACCCGATACGCTGATTAGCGAGCACACCACAGAGCAGGACGCGCTTGACGCCAAACAGCGCTATGAAGACCCTTCCAAAAGCTAATCCCTCTTAATAAGGCCCTATAATTAAAGTGGTTATGTCGGGCCTTAATCACACTTTTTACTTATCGCAACTGTTATTAAAAGGTTAAAGTTAAGTTATATCAGGAGCGTGCCGGAATCCTCCGGAACCTTTACATTCCGCCTGATAAATGAGCTGCTACGCTTCTGAACGGTGTTTTTTCATCCATCCAGGTGGCTAAGTGGTAAAAAGAGCCGTGTGCAGGCAGTGGTTGTAAAGAAGGTACATAACATGAATACGACGTTGGCGATTCTGACGGTAGGGGTTGTACCCGTCAAAGAAGTGTTGCCACTACTCACTGAGCACATCAGGGAAGATCAGATTACCCATAAGAGTTTGTTAGGGAATCTGAGTCGTGAGGAGGTTATGAAGGAGTATGGGGCGCAACCGGGGGAAGAGACAATCCTGGCGTTGCTTAACGATAATCAACTGGCTGAAGTCTCACGTTCTAAAATTGAACGCGACCTGCAAGCCATCATTGAAGTGCTGGATAATCAGCAGTATGACGTCATTATGCTGATGAATACGTTCAAGCTGGAGCACCTGGTTGCGCGCAATGCGATGCTGATCGAGCCGCAGCGGATCATTCCACCGCTTGTGGCATCTATCGTCGAAGGTCATCAGGTTGGCGTGATTGTTCCCATCGAAGAGATCCTACGCGCGCAGCAGGAGAAGTGGCAGGTCCTGCCCGCTGAACCCTATTACGAACTGGCAAATCCGATTCACGGCACCGATCGCGATCTGGTGACGGCCGGGGAAAAACTTATTGAGCAGGGCGCGGACGTACTGGTGCTGGACTGTTTAGGCTTCCATCAGCATCACCGCGATTTGTTACAAAAAGCGCTGGATGTCCCTGTTTTACTGTCAAATGTGCTGGTCGCCAGGCTGGCGGCAGAATTATTGGTTTAACACTCTGATTTCGCGTGACAGGCTTCTGTTCGCAACCCTATATTGAGTCATTAAACACAAGACAATAAGGGCCTGTTTATGCTTCAAAGCAATGAATACTTCGACGGAAAAGTGAAATCTATTGGTTTTACCAGCAGCAGCACCGGGCGCGCGAGCGTCGGCGTGATGGCGGAAGGCGAGTACACCTTCGGCACCGCACAGCCGGAAGAGATGACGGTAGTCAGTGGTGCGCTGAATGTGTTGCTACCGGGTGCAACCGAGTGGCAAGTGTATACCGCTGGTGAAGTGTTCAACGTGCCCGGCAACAGCGAGTTCCATCTGGAAGTTGCGGAACCGACGTCTTATCTTTGCCGTTATCTGTAAGTGTGTCTCCTTCCTGTTGCGGCAGGAAGGAGATGTGCAGCATTAACGCTGTGCTTCCCCGCCAAGCCCTTCCACCAGGCTCTTAATCAGCGCAGCCAGTTCCCCAGTCATCAGGATAAAGTCAGCATCAAAACGCGCAGCGTAATCTTCTCTGTCGATATCTTCGTTCTGGTCACGCAGTTCATCGCTAAACTTCAGACGCTTAATTGAACCGTCGTCGCACATCACGAACTGAATGCGCTGCTGCCAGTCGAGCGCCAGTTTGGTCACCAGCTTACCGGCTTCGATATGCACGGCGATCTCATCGCAGACCAGATCCTGTTTCTTCGCGCGGATCACGCCGCCATCTTCGAGGATCGCTTTCAGCTCTGCTTCGTCGAGGATCTGGAAGCTTTGCGCTGCCGAACCGGAACGTACCCATTCGGTCAGCGTCAGCTCGATCGGGTTTTCCATCGTTAGCGGAACAACTGGCAGTGAACCCAGGCTTTTACGCAGCAGGGCGAGGGTGTCTTCCGCTTTTTTCGCGCTGGCGCAGTCGACCATAATCAGATCGTTCACGGTGTCGATCCACATCATCGTCTGGCTGAAACGGCTGAAGGCGCGCGGCAGCAGAGAATGCAGCACTTCGTCTTTCAGCGAATCTTTTTCGGTTTTTTTCAGCTTACGGCCCTGATCGGCTTCCAGCTTGTGGATCTTCGCTTCCAGCGCCTGTTTCACCACCGGAGACGGCAGAATTTTCTCTTCTTTACGGGCGCAAATAATAATCTGACCGTTGGCCGTGTGGGTCAACGCATCGCTCTGCGACGAGCCCATCGGCGGAACCCAACCGGTTTTCGCCATATCCTGGCTTCCGCACGGGGTGAAAGTCCATTCAGCGAGCTGTTTTTCCATCTCTTCGGCGCGCAAAGAAATGTCGCGGCTGAGACGATAAACCATTAAATTTTTGAACCACAGCATGATATTTCCCACGGCTTTATCGTTAAATTCAGCGGGCATGATAACGAATTGTCTCTATGCTTGCATTGTTAATCGGGGAATTTCAGAAGGAGCGTTCTGTGCGTATTGGGATTGATCTGGGCGGTACAAAAACGGAAGTCATCGCGCTAAGCGACAAGGGAGAGCAGCTGTTCAGGCATCGCTTACCGACGCCGCGCGACTACCGGGAAACGATTGAAAATATTGCTCATTTGGTGGCAATGGCCGAAGAGGCCACCGGGCAAACGGGGACGGTTGGGATAGGTATTCCCGGCTCGATTTCGCCCTACACCGGGGTGGTGAAAAACGCCAACTCCACGTGGCTGAACGGGCAGCCGTTTGATAAAGACCTTAGCGAGCGTCTGAGCCGCGAGGTGCGTCTGGCGAATGATGCCAACTGCCTGGCGGTATCTGAAGCCATTGATGGCGCGGCAGCGGGCGCGCAAACGGTGTTTGCGGTGATTATCGGTACCGGCTGCGGCGCGGGCGTGGCGATTAATGGGCGTTCGCACATTGGCGGTAACGGCACGGCGGGAGAATGGGGGCATAATTCGCTGCCGTGGATGGACGACGACGAGCTGCGCTATCGCGCAGAAGTGCCGTGCTACTGCGGGAAACAGGGGTGTATTGAGACCTTTATTTCCGGCACAGGCTTTGCGACGGATTATCATCGGCTTAGCGGCAAGCCATTGAAAGGGCGCGAGATTATGCAGCTGGTGGAAGAGGGGGATGCGCTGGCGGAGCAGGCCTTCAGTCGTTATGAGCAGCGGCTGGCGAAATCGCTGGCGAACGTGGTGAATATTCTCGATCCGGACGTGATTGTGCTGGGCGGCGGGATGAGTAACGTCGATCGCCTGTATAAAACAGTGCCGGAGTTAGTGAAGCCGTGGGTGTTTGGCCGCGAATGCGAAACGCCGATTCGTAAAGCGGTGCACGGTGATTCCAGCGGCGTGCGCGGCGCTGCGTGGTTGTGGCCGTTATAAACATTTTAACGGTTACGGCATTGCGCCCATGAAATTGCCGGGTGGCGTTTTGGCGCAATGTTGGAATTGAGGGCGTAGGCCTGATAAGCGAAGCGCCATCAGGCATCGTGCAAACGAAACTGCCGGGTGGCGGCTTCGCCTTACCCGGCCTACGGCTCAGGTTTTGTAGGACAGATAAGCGAATCGCCATCAGGCATTTCACTCCACCGCAAACACCTTATCCAGCCTGCTATACCCCAGCCCGTTAATTTTCTTCACTTTTATCTGCACCGGAATGCGCTCTTTCATCGCTTCAACGTGGCTTATCACACCAATGATTTTGCCGCTGGCGTTGAGCGCATCCAGTGCGTCCAGCGCGGTGTCGAGGGTTTCGCTATCCAGCGTGCCAAAGCCTTCATCAAGGAACAGCGAATCGATACGCGTTTTGTGGCTTACCAGGTCGGAGAGTGCCAGCGCCAGTGCCAGGCTGACGAGGAAACTTTCGCCACCGGAGAGGGTTCGCGTGTCGCGCACCGCATCCGCCTGCCAGGTGTCGACCACTTCCAGCTCCAGCGCTTCGCTGGCTTTACGTTGCAGCAGATAGCGCCCGTGCAGGCGGCTAAGCTGGTCATTTGCCAGCCACACCAGATTATCCAGCGTCAGCCCCTGGGCGAATTTGCGGAATTTATCGCCCTCTTTGGAACCAATCAGCGCGTTCAGGTGCGCCCAGTCTTCTACCTGCGCACTGGCTTTCTCAATTTCCAGCAGCAGATTTTGCTGCTGGCGACGGTTCTCTTCATCCTGTTTCAACTGCTGGCGAAGTTCACCCTGACGAGCGCTGTTTTCCCGTAATTGCTGGGCCATCAGCGCCAGCTGGCTTTGTACTTGTTCAAGGGAAACATCATCGCTGAGCGTCGCCGGGCGTTGAGCCTGGTGACGTTGCAGGGCATCTTGCGCCTGAGTATCCAGCGTGCGGCACTGCTGAAGCTTGCTCTCCAGCGACTGTTTAAGCTGCTCCAGGCGCTCGCGCTCAGGTTGTTCCAGCAATGCGGCCTGAAATGCCGCGCGATCGCTGAATTGTGATTCCGCCAATGCGTGGTCGAATTCACGCTCGGCCTGTTGCAGGCGCTCTTTTTCCAGCGTTTCCTGCTGCGACAAGGTTTGCCACTGGCTGGCGAGCGAAATGCAATCGTTATGAATCTGCTGCCATCCTTCCAGCGAAACGGGCGTCGCGTCATCGATTTCACACGCCGGCAGCGTGTCCAGCAACGGCTGAAGCTGGGCGAGTTTATGCTGCGTTTCAGCATGCTGCGTCTGCTGACTTTGCCAGAGTCGATTTTCCTCTTCACGCGCCGTCAGCCAGGCGCTCTCTTCCCCGGCAAGCGGTGCGGTGAGCGAAAGCGTCGCCAGTTGAGCCTGCAATGCCTCGCGGCGCTGGGTGAGTTCGTTCTGCGAAAGCGTAATCTGCTGCTGAAGGTCGGTGACCTGCTGCTGTAGATTTAACCGCTGACTGTGCTGATAAAGCTGTTGCTCATGCTCTTCCTGAGTGCCAAGCCACTCGCTAATCGCTTCCTCGGCGCGAAGCGTCACACCTAACGCGGCGGTGACGTTCTGCCATTGAGAGGTAAGTGCTTGCTCCTGCTGAGCAAGAGACTCCAGCTCGCTTTCTTCAATCTGCTGCTGTTTTTGCAGGGCATCCTGCTGGCCGCGCAGGGTTGCACCTTCTTCTGCCAGCCGTTTGACGTCGCGCTCCAGTGCATCGCGGCGCGCCTGATTCACACCCGGCGTCAGCGCCTGATATTCCGCAATCGCTGGATGCTCGGTCGCACCGCACAGCGGGCAGGCGCAACCGGGTTGCAGCCTGGCGCGTTCGGCTTCCAGGCGCACAATCGTTGCTTCCATCTCACACAGCGCGCGAACGTCGCTTAGTTGCTGGTTTTGCTCTTTATAACGCTGGCGGCGATCGGTCAGCTCGGTGGTCAGTTTTTCCAACTGCTGACGGCGATTGTTCTGCGCTTCAGCCAGCTGCTGACGCCGTTTTTGCAGCGGCAGGAAACGCGCATGCAGTGTAGTGAGCTGCTGACGTAGAGGGCGCGCCGCGCTGTGTGCATTAATGGCGTCGGTGGCCTCGGCAAGATTCAGCGTCAGCGTGGAGGGCGGTAGCTGGGCAAGCTGTCTTTCCAGCGTACTCAGGCGCTGCTGGTTGTTCTGCAACTGCGTGTTTTCACGCGCCTGTAACGCAAATGCAGCACGCCAGCCGGTGAGTTCGCTGCTCCAGTGTTTGAAACGATCGTGCTCCTCAAGCCACTGATTAAGCTGAGTTTGCGTTTGCTGCAACCCGCGCAACTGTTCTACTGCCGTGGCGCGAATGCAGTTACGGTGCGTGGTTGCTTCATGTAAGCGAGCATTTACTTGCAGCGTTTGCTGCTGGGTTCTGGCGAGGGTTGCCGCCTGTTCCTGAAGGTGTGCCCAGCGCGGGCGCAGTAGCTCCGCCGGTTGGGCGCGGCGGAGCGTTTCCAGTTGGGGTTGCGCGGCCGCCAGAGCCTGTTCTGCGGCGGTGAGCGCTTCCCGGACGGTATGCGTTTCGCGCGTCAGTTCAGCCTGGCGCAGCAACCACTGTTGCTGATGTTGGGCGATCGTCTGCTGTTCCAGCGCGGCTTTCTCTTCGAGAGTAAGCGCCTGCAAACTTCCCAGCAGCGACTGCTGCTGCTCTTCGCTCAGCAGCACCATCCCGGAGGATTGCGCCTGAAGCTTCTCCAGCTCGCTACGAGCCTGTTTATGTTTTTCAAATACTTGTGCAGAAATTCGCCCGTAAATTTCCGTGCCGGTGAGTTCTTCCAGCAGCTCGGCGCGCTCTTTCGGGCGCGCATTCAGGAACGCGGCGAACTGCCCCTGCGACAGCAACATCGAACGGGTAAAGCGGCCGTAATCCAGCCCGCTCAACGACGCGATAAGTTCGAGCTTGTCTTTGACTTTGTCGGCCAGAATTTTGCCGTCATCGCGCCGTGCCAGCTCTACGCGCGGCGCTTGCAGGTTGCCGTCCGGCTGATTGCGCGCGCGGTTCTGGCTCCAGAACGCGCGATAGGCCACGCCCTGCACTTCAAATTCAACTTCCGCCAGACACTCGGCGGTGTCGCGGGTCATCAGATCGTTTTGCGATTGCGATACCGTGTTGAGGCGCGGCGTCTCGTGATACAGCGCGAGACAGATCGCGTCCAGCAGGGTGGTTTTCCCCGCGCCCGTCGGCCCGGTGATGGCAAACAGACCGTTGCTGGCGAACGGTTCGGCGGTGAAATCGATTTTCCACTCGCCTTTCAGCGAGTTGAGATTCTTCAGGCGCAGGCTGAGGATTTTCATGGCTGCGGCTCCTCATCAAGCGAGTGAACGGTGAGATCAAACAACGCCTTCAGGCGTGCCTGCTGGGGTTCTTCTAATGTTTCCAGCGCCAGACGACGCTGGAAAACTTCTTCAACTTCCAGCTCGCTCAAGGTTTCGCGCAGGCTGTTATCCAGAATGCGCTGGCGCTGTTCGCGGCTGCGCCGGACCAGCAGCACATCAACGGGTAAGTCATCGGTGATGACCTGAATTTTACGCTGAATATCATGCAGATACTCATCGCTGGTGATTTCGATATCCAGCCAGACTGGCGGTTCTGCCGGGGCCTCACGGTATTGCGCCAGTTGGCTGCTGATGCTGTCAAAATCGCCCTTAATGACCGCCAGCGGTTGAGTGGCGGGCACCTCAAGCGGCGTCACATCCTGAAGCATGCCGTCGACAAAGGTCACCTGGTTAACGCTTTTACGTTTCCCCGTTTCATCAAAGCTGAGCGGGATAGGCGATCCGCAGTAGCGAATATGCTCGCTGCCGCCAATTTTCTGCGCACGGTGAATATGCCCCAGGGCGACGTAATCGGCGGGTGGGAAGTTTTGCGCCGGAAACGCATCCAGTGTGCCAATATAGATGTCACGTACGGCATCACTTTTACTGGCACCGACGGTGGTCAGGTGGCCGCTGGCGATGATTGGCAGCGGGCGGTCGCCGCGCAGTGTACAGGCCTGCTGATATTGGTTCTGATAGTATTCAGTAATGGTTTCCAGTAAATGCTGCTGTTTTTGCGCACCGGAAAACCCGGCCTGGCTGAGAACGATATCGCGCGGGCGCAGAAACGGCACCGGGCAGAAAACAGCGCCAGGCGTGCCGTCGCGGCGGTTAAGGATAAAAGGTTCATGTCCGGCGCTGGCGATCACCGTGGTATTCAGGAACGATAAAATATCGCGTGATTCATTCAGCGTAGCGACGGAGTCATGATTGCCGGCGAGCACCACCAGATGACAGCCGGTTTGTTGCAGATTCACTACAAAGCGGTTGTAGAGTTCGCGCGCATAGCTTGGCGGCGAGCCGGTATCAAAGATATCGCCCGCCACAATAATGGCGTCGACCTGTTCGCGTTGCGCGGTCTCCAGCAGCCAGTTCAGAAACGCATCGTGTTCTGCGGCACGGCTTTTACTGTAAAAATTCTGGCCTAAGTGCCAGTCTGAAGTATGAAGAATTCGCATCGTCGTCCCTGTGGGGAAAAAAGCATAGCCGGGATTATACATTCCCCGGCAGCAGGATCGACGGGCGAATTCCGGTAGTGTCATAAACCGTAAAGCACCATCATTTTACGGTCATGTTTTTCATAAAACTGTCATAAATCTGACGCATAATGACGCCAAATGTATACTGATGGCTAAAAAAACAGGGCATAAAATGGCGAGACGCATTCTGGTCGTTGAAGATGAAGCACCCATCCGCGAAATGGTCTGTTTCGTGCTGGAACAAAATGGTTTCCAGCCGATTGAGGCGGAAGATTATGACAGTGCGGTGAATCAGCTCAATGAACCCTGGCCCGATCTTATTCTGCTCGACTGGATGCTACCGGGCGGCTCAGGGCTACAGTTTATCAAACATCTTAAGCGTGAAGCGCTGACGCGTGATATCCCGGTCATGATGCTGACGGCGCGCGGTGAAGAAGAGGATCGCGTACGCGGTCTGGAAACGGGCGCGGATGATTACATTACCAAACCGTTTTCCCCGAAAGAGCTAGTGGCGCGCATCAAAGCGGTTATGCGCCGCATCTCGCCAATGGCGGTGGAAGAGGTGATTGAGATGCAGGGCTTAAGCCTTGATCCTACCTCGCATCGCGTCATGACCGGGGAAAACCCGCTCGATATGGGCCCGACTGAATTTAAGCTGCTGCACTTCTTTATGACGCATCCTGAACGCGTCTACAGCCGTGAGCAGCTGTTGAACCATGTCTGGGGCACTAACGTGTATGTGGAAGATCGCACGGTGGATGTGCATATTCGCCGCCTGCGTAAAGCGTTGGAACATAGCGGCCACGATCGTATGGTGCAAACCGTTCGCGGCACGGGCTACCGTTTTTCGGCTCGTTTCTGAATGTTGACAGGAGTGTGACGCGTGCTGGAACGGCTGTCATGGAAAAGACTCGCCTTTGAGCTTTTCTTGTGTTGTCTCCCGGCCCTGATATTAGGGCTGGTCATCGGCCATCTTCCCTGGTTTCTGCTGGCGGCAGTGACCGGGCTGTTAATTTGGCATTTCTGGAATCTTCTACGTCTTTCCTGGTGGCTATGGGTCGATCGCAGCATGACGCCACCGCCGGGGCGCGGTAGCTGGGAACCGCTGCTGTACGGCCTGAACCAGATGCAGCTGCGTAATAAAAAACGCCGCCGCGAACTGGGCAATCTGATTAAACGCTTTCGTAGCGGCGCTGAATCGCTGCCCGATGCGGTGGTGTTGACCACCGAAGAGGGCGCCATCTTCTGGTGTAATGGCCTGGCGCAACAGCTGCTTGGCCTGCGCTGGCCCGACGACAGCGGGCAAAATATTCTTAACCTGCTGCGTTATCCGGAATTTACGCAGCATCTTAAGCAACGAGAGTTCCTTAAACCGCTGCATCTGGTGCTCAATAATGGGCGTCATCTGGAAATCCGTATCATGCCCTATACCGACCGGCAGTTGCTGATGGTGGCGCGCGACGTCACGCAGATGCACCAGCTGGAAGGCGCACGGCGCAACTTCTTTGCTAATGTCAGTCATGAACTGCGTACGCCATTGACGGTGTTGCAGGGCTATCTGGAAATGCTTCAGGAGCAGGTGCTGGAAGGCGCGACGCGCGAAAAGGCGCTGCATACTATGCGTGAACAGACGCAACGTATGGAAGGGCTGGTGAAACAACTGCTGACGCTCTCCAAAATTGAAGCCGCGCCGACGCTTGCCCTCAATGAAAAGGTGGATGTGCCGATGATGCTGCGGGTGGTCGAGCGGGAAGCACAGACACTCAGTCAGCAACAGCATGAACTCCATTTTGAGATTGATGACACGCTGAAAGTGCTGGGCAATGAAGAGCAGCTACGCAGTGCGGTGTCGAACCTGGTTTACAACGCGGTGAATCATACGCCCGCAGGCACGACCATCACCGTGCGCTGGCAGCATGCGCCGCACGGCGCGCTGTTCAGCGTCGAGGACAACGGGCCTGGCATCGCGGCGGAACATCTTCCGCGTTTAACCGAGCGTTTTTACCGGGTGGATAAAGCCCGCTCCCGGCAGACCGGCGGTAGCGGACTGGGGCTGGCGATTGTGAAACATGCATTGAATCATCACGATAGCCGCCTTGATATCGAAAGCCAGCCTGGAAAAGGAACACGCTTTAGCTTCCTGCTGCCGGAACGATTAATTGCCAAAAAAAGCGCCTGATCAGGCGCTTGTCACGATGAGTTTCCACAGACCAGCCCCGGCTGGTCTGTTTACTTTGCACTCAATTTTCCTTTGCATAATTAATGTACAACTGACGCTTTTTTGTTCGCACGATCAGCCATGTGTTTTTCCTATATATGGTCAATCGTTCCAGGTTTGGATTTAGTATTAGTATAATCGTCTGGTTTCACGATCCCATATTGCTTTAAAACGTTATAAGCGTTTAAATTGCGCCTAATGCAGTAGGAATCAGACTGTTTTTACGTAGCAAATCAAAAAACTATTCTTCCTCACGCTACGAAGGGAGCATATCCCGCTGAGTTTGTTGCTTGTTTCCTCTGAAAGATTCCGTTGGAGCGGGCACAAAGTTTTTTATTTGTACAACACCACACCCACAGGCAGTAGTTACATATGACCCATCAGTTAAAAACACGCGACATCATCGCTCTGGGCTTTATGACCTTTGCGTTGTTTGTCGGCGCTGGCAACATCATTTTCCCTCCTATGGTCGGTTTGCAGGCGGGTCCGCACGTCTGGATCGCCGCTATCGGCTTTTTGATTACCGCAGTCGGTCTGCCTGTGTTGACCGTTGTCGCGCTGGCAAAAGTCGGCGGTGGTGTCGATAGCCTGAGCACGCCAATTGGTAAAGTCGCAGGCGTCCTGCTGGCGACGGTTTGCTATCTGGCCGTAGGCCCGCTGTTTGCGACGCCGCGTACCGCGACCGTGTCCTTTGAAATCGGTATTGCCCCGCTGACGGGTGATGGCGCGATGCCGCTGTTTATCTACAGCCTGGTCTATTTTGCGCTGGTGATTCTGGTTTCTCTGTATCCGGGCAAACTGCTGGATACCGTCGGCAACTTCCTGGCACCGATGAAAATTCTGGCGCTGCTGGTCCTTTCTGTCGCTGCGGTTATCTGGCCGGCTGGCCCGATCAGCGAAGCGCTAGACGCTTATAAAACTGCGCCGTTCTCTAATGGTTTCGTGAATGGTTACCTGACCATGGATACCCTGGGCGCGATGGTATTCGGTATCGTTATCGTGAACGCGGCGCGTTCTCGCGGCGTTACCGAAGCACGCTTGCTGACGCGCTATACCATCTGGGCGGGTCTGATGGCTGGTGTTGGCCTGACGCTGCTGTATCTGGCGCTGTTCCGTCTGGGTTCCGATAGCGCGCTGCTGGTCGATAAGAGTGCAAACGGTGCGGCTATTCTGCATGCGTATGTGCAGCATACTTTCGGCGGGGCGGGTAGCTTCCTGCTGGCGGCACTCATCTTTATCGCCTGTCTGGTTACCGCGGTTGGCCTGACCTGTGCATGTGCGGAGTTCTTCGCGCAGTACCTGCCGCTCTCTTATCGCACGCTGGTGTTTATTCTGGGTATCTTCTCAATGGCGGTCTCCAACCTGGGGCTGAGCCACCTGATTCAGATCTCCATTCCGGTGCTGACGATGATCTATCCGCCGTGTATCGCACTGGTTGTATTAAGCTTTACCCGCGGTTGGTGGCATAATTCGACCCGCGTAATTGCCCCGGCGATGTTTATTAGCCTGATGTTTGGTATCCTTGATGGCATCAAAGCATCGGCCTTCGCTGATGTGTTGCCTGGCTGGACAGCGCGTCTGCCGATGGCGGAGCAAGGCCTGGCCTGGTTGCTGCCAACGGTGGTGATGGCGGTTCTGGCGATTATCTGGGACCGTGCGGCAGGCCGACAGGTAACGTCTAACGCGCATTAATTTTCGCGCGATAACAATATGTTCAACCACGGGACTTCGCGTCCCGTGGTTTTTTGTTTTTTGGTAAGAAATGGCATTGGACACGATGGAAAACAACAAGCTGAAGCGCGGGCTAAGCACCCGACACATTCGCTTCATGGCGTTAGGGTCAGCAATTGGTACCGGGCTGTTTTATGGTTCCGCTGACGCAATCAAGATGGCCGGGCCGAGCGTACTGCTGGCCTATATTATCGGTGGCGTGGCGGCCTATATTATCATGCGCGCGCTGGGTGAAATGTCGGTACATAATCCGGCTGCCAGCTCCTTCTCGCGCTATGCGCAGGAAAACCTCGGCCCACTGGCAGGCTACATCACCGGCTGGACCTACTGCTTCGAAATCCTGATTGTTGCAATTGCCGACGTCACCGCGTTCGGTATCTATATGGGCGTCTGGTTCCCGGCGGTGCCGCACTGGATTTGGGTGCTCAGCGTCGTGTTAATTATCTGCGCGATTAACCTGATGAGCGTGAAGGTTTTTGGCGAACTGGAATTCTGGTTCTCCTTCTTCAAAGTCGCCACCATTATCATCATGATTGTCGCCGGCTTCGGCATTATCATCTGGGGGATCGGCAACGGCGGGCAACCGACGGGCATACATAACCTCTGGAGCAACGGCGGCTTCTTCAGTAACGGCTGGCTCGGCATGGTGATGTCGCTGCAAATGGTGATGTTCGCCTACGGCGGTATCGAAATTATCGGTATCACCGCAGGTGAAGCGAAAGACCCGGAAAAATCCATTCCACGCGCTATCAACTCTGTACCGATGCGTATTCTGGTGTTCTATGTCGGCACGCTGTTTGTGATTATGTCCATCTACCCGTGGAACCAGGTGGGTACCGATGGTAGCCCGTTCGTGCTGACTTTCCAGCATATGGGCATCACGTTCGCTGCCAGCATCCTGAACTTTGTGGTACTGACGGCCTCGCTTTCAGCGATTAACAGCGATGTGTTCGGCGTAGGTCGTATGCTGCACGGCATGGCCGAGCAGGGCAGCGCGCCGAAAGTGTTTGCCAAAACCTCGCGTCGCGGTATTCCGTGGGTCACCGTGATGGTGATGACTATCGCGCTGCTGTTTGCGGTGTATCTGAACTACATCATGCCGGAAAACGTCTTCCTTGTGATCGCCTCGCTGGCAACCTTCGCCACCGTGTGGGTGTGGATTATGATCCTGCTCTCGCAGGTTGCCTTCCGCCGTCGCCTGTCGCCGGAAGAGGTGAAAGCGCTGAAATTCAAAGTGCCTGGCGGTGTCACTACCACCATTGTTGGCCTGATTTTCCTCGTCTTTATCATTGGCCTGATCGGTTATCATCCGGATACGCGTATTTCTCTGTACGTCGGCTTCGCATGGATTGTGCTGCTGCTGATTGGCTGGATGTTTAAATCGCGCCGTAGCCGTCGTTAACATGCACAATTTGTCGGCCTGATAAGCGAAGCGCCATCAGGCAGAATAGTTAAATCTAAGCTCGATAACTGAACGTTATCGAGCTTTTTTTTCTATTGATCCTATAAATAAATTTCATTGATTCTTGTCAAGGGGGCTTATTAGAAAAGGTGTAATGTGATGATTGTTAATATTTAATATCGTCAATAATCTATCACTGATAATGATAAATACAAAATACATGTTGATATTTAGTGATTTATTTTTGAGATTAAATGGAGTTAATCATGAGTAGTTATGGTTTGATGAGTTTGAAAAACACCAAGGCAGATATAGACAGGCTTGTATTCGATATAGCATTTCACTACTTAAATGATATAAAGATACGCTCTGATTTTATGGTGTCAGAAAATATGATTTCTGATGATTATATCGATGGTTATGTGTCGGGGAGAACAAGTTTTGCGCAGGCGATGGACGGACTAAATAAACAATACCATCGCTTACTCGAGAATCAAAGTCAACTACAAATGGGAAGTATTAAACTTTACGCAATTGCTGAGCGTGAAAAAGACAGGCACTCTACACTCACTATTACTCTTAAAAGAGTCGGCTTTGTGAGTGGTGCTATGCAGGTTATTGGTGGCACAGGTATTTGCAAAGTAAGTCTTGGCGCAGCGTGTAAAGCTTATGGGTTTCCTTTGATGATTCAGGGTACAGAGAATATTTGGGAGAACGGCTACTACTTGATTTACCATACAGATCCAGAGAAAGTCCCGGTTCGTGAGGCTTACCGCTATGCAGCCAGGCTCCTTGGCGGAGATAACAAAGGCGGAGATATCGCATTTTCTGCAGGAGATATTGTTTTATCTGCAGGTTCCTTATCATCATTTGCCCTGAAAGAAGATTCATGGAAATTGTTTCATTTTATTCAAGAGGATTATATTCGTAACTGGAGTCAATTAGGCGCTGCAGGATGGCTTAATGAAATAGTGGGTAACGCAGCAAGTGTATTCTCCATTAAAAAATCTATTGGCGAAAATGAAACGAACTGGAAAGAGTTAGGTAGGGAATAACATGTACAATAAAGATGATGCACTCCTTATTGACAAGTTGATTGCGTTAGGTCTGGATATGCTTACAATTCAGCGGTTAATCAATGTTGCAAATGTGAGGGGGGTTAGTATTCAAAAAGCATACAGACTAACAGAAGCTAATGTTTTTAATGTCGATTTGATTTTGATAGTCATTGTTGTTTTTTTTGTTTCTTTTATTGGTCTGAATAATGTCAAGGATTTACTTTCCTTTTTTTTGATATTTGGAATGGTGTTTATTGCTATTGAAATAATCTGCCGTTTTCATAAAGGATTCTGGAGAGTGTTAAAGTGCTACATCCGTTTGCGTGGAATATAGTGTAATGAGAGCTGATTTATTATTTTCAGACTTCTATTTTTTGCAATTTTTATCTGACTCCGCCCCCAAACTCCTCCCCCTAAAAACTACGAAAAGAGGAGTAGGGCTGAAAAGGCTTATGGCAAGGTGGGCGCATTGTTAACTGAGGGGAATTAAACGATGTTGAACGCCTGGCATCTGCCTGTCGCACCCTTTATTAAGTCGAACGACGAACGCTTGTCGATTACCTTGTGGCTACGAGGAAACGACCTGCCGCAGCGCATTTCGATGCGTGTGGAAATCGACAATGAAGAGTGTGTCGTGGCGATGAAACGCCTGAGCAAATCACCTGTAGCGGGCGTGACCGCCTGGCGCGGTGAGATACCGCTCGATAGTGGGCAACCTCGCCGCCGCTACGCTTTTAAGCTTTTGTGGCAGGACAGCCAACTCTGGTTTGCGCCTAAAGGGTTTAGCCGCATTCCGCCCGCAAAGCTTGAGTTATTTGCGATCGATATGCCTGACAGCGGCCCGCAGTGGGTGGCCGATCAAATCTTCTATCAAATCTTTCCTGACCGTTTCGCCCGTAGCGAAATACGTACGCCGGAGCAGGACAAGGTGTATTACCACCACGCCGCCGGGCACGATATTATCCTGCGCGAGTGGGATGCGCCGCTGACGGCGGATGCGGGCGGTTCGACGTTCTACGGCGGTGACCTGGACGGTATCAGCGAAAAGCTACCGTATCTGAAAAAATTGGGCGTGACAGGGCTGTACCTGAACCCGGTATTCAGGGCGCCGAGCGTGCATAAATATGACACGCAGGATTATCGCGAAGTAGATCCGCAGTTTGGCGGTAACGCGGCGCTGCTGCGCCTGCGTGAAAATACCCAGCGCGAAGGGATGCGTCTGATTCTCGACGGCGTGTTTAACCACAGCGGCGATACGCATGCCTGGTTTGATCGGCAGAATAACGCTGACAGCGGGGCGTGCCATAACGCGGCGTCGCCCTGGCGCGACTGGTACAGCTTCTCGCCGGAAGGCCGCGCGCTGGACTGGCTGGGCTATCCGAGTCTGCCAAAGCTCGACTATCAATCTGAATCGCTGGTCAATGAAATCTATCGTGGGGAAGAGAGTATCGTGCGCCACTGGCTGAAAGCGCCGTGGAATATGGACGGCTGGCGGCTGGATGTGGTGCACATGCTTGGTGAGGGCGGCGGTGCGCATAACAACCTGAAGCATGTCGCCGGAATAACTCAGGCGGCGAAAGAGACACGCCCGGACTCATACGTTTTTGGTGAGCACTTTGGCGATGCGCGTCAGTGGTTGCAGGCCGATACGGAAGACGCGGCGATGAATTACCGCGGCTTTACGCTGCCCATTTGGGCGTTTCTGGCCAATACCGATCTCTCTTACGATCCGCAAAACATCGATGCGCAAACCTGCATGGCGTGGATGGAAGACTACCGTGCGGGGCTGTCGCATCAGCAGCAGCTGCGAATGTTTAATCAGCTTGATAGCCACGACACCGCGCGTTTTAAAACGTTATTGGGTAAAGATGTCGACCGTTTAGGGTTGGGCGTGGTGTGGCTGTTCAGTTGGCCGGGCGTGCCGTGTATCTATTATGGTGATGAAGTCGGCGTGGACGGCGCGAACGATCCAATGTGCCGTAAGCCGTTTCCCTGGAATAAAAGCCAGCAGGACGGCGAGCTGCTCGCGCTTTATCAGCGGATGGCGAAGCTGCGTAAAAAGAGTGAAGCATTGCGACGCGGCGGCTGCCAGGTGCTGTACGCTGAAGATAACGTGGTGGTATTTGCGCGCGTCCTGAAACGCGAGCGAGTGCTGATCGCCATCAATCGCGGTGAGGCATGCGAAGTGGTGCTGGAAGAGACGCCGCTGCTGAGTTTTAACTCGCTCACGCAGCGGGAAGGCCGCGGCGAAAATCAGGATGGCGTACTGACGCTACCCGCACGATCGGCAACGGTCTGGTCTGGCGAATAGGTCAGGGGTAAAGCGGGGCGGTCAGATTATGGTTAATCACCGCCTCGCGCCACCACTGCTGTGCTAGCCCATCATGGCCGTTGCGCCATGCGATGTAAGCCACATCTTTTTGTCGACACGACACCACCGATTTTTCAACCAGCTCGCCGGATGCTATCCAGGGATGAGCAATATGCCGCGGCAGGAATCCGCAGCCTAACCCGGCGCGCAGCAGCGTGACTTTAGAGTGAAAATCATCGACGCGAATTTGTGCCTGCTCATCGATCAGATTGGAACTGATGGGGCGGCACTGACGGGCGCTGTCGCTAATCACCACCGCACGGAACTGAACCATTCTTTCCGCACTGATAGGCTCCACTTCTTCCGCGAGTGGATGTGACGGTGCAATGACAAAGGCGTTATCCAGCATACCGAGCATCTGCCACGACCAGGCGGCAGAGGTGGGAGGATCGTTAATTGCGCCCAGAATAATATCCGCGCCGTTATGCGTTAATTCTTCCCAGGAACCCGCCAGCGTATGATGACTGAAATTCAGCCGAGTTTGCTTATTTTGCGCGTAAAAGTCTTCGATGAGCGGTAACAGTGCGGCGAACGGGAAAGAGTCATCCAGCGCGATGGAAAGCTCTTTTTCCCAGCCTGAATTGACCTGTATTGCTTGCTTTTCAAGGTCTTTTGCGGCGCTGAGCAACATCCGCCCTTTTTCAAGCATCATTCTGCCGGTGTCGGTAAATTTGGCCCGATGTCCTGAACGGTCCAGAAGCGTGATATTTAAATCACTCTCCAGCTTTTGCACCATATAACTGAGCGCGGCGGGCGTTTTGTAAAGCGAATCTGCGGCGGCGGCAAAACTACCGTGTCGGTCAATCGCGTCAAGAATAAGTAAAACGTCCAGATTTATTCGCATAACGTTAAAGATACCCGGAGAAAAATCTTATTAGTTGTAACAAAGTTATCCTGAGTAATGCCACTGATTAATTTTCGATAATCAATAGGTTAAATGAAAAACAAAGGTAACTCGTTCATTTCATAACATAATATTTATCATCATCGTATCGTAAATTTTCTTTAATAACTCGTTAAAAATTTCCCGCTATACTCATCCTGCAAACTCATTCAGTATCCACCTGTCATTTAGTCCTAAAATTTCCACTTAACTCATTGCTTAAGAAGGTGTTTTTATGTCTATTCGGGAACTGATCGATCCATCTAACTCCACCCTCATTTTTATCGACCATCAACCTCAGATGTCCTTCGGCGTGGCGAATATCGATCGTCAGACGTTGAAAAATAACACCGTCGCGTTGGCGAAAGCCGGGAAAATTTTTAACGTCCCAACTATCTATACCTCCGTTGAAACCAAAAGCTTCAGCGGTTATATCTGGCCGGAACTGCTGGCGGTTCACCCGGATATTAAACCGATTGAACGTACTTCCATGAACTCCTGGGAAGATGAAGCTTTCGTGAAGGCGGTAAAAGCCACCGGACGTAAAAAGCTGATTATTTCCGCACTGTGGACTGAGGTTTGTCTAACCTTCCCGGCATTAATGGCGCTGGAAGAAGGTTTTGAAGTGTATGTGGTGACCGATACTTCTGGCGGTACTTCTGTGGATGCACACGAACGTTCCATCGACCGTATGGTTCAGGCGGGCGCAGTGCCGGTAACCTGGCAGCAGGTGCTGCTGGAGTACCAGCGTGACTGGTCACGTAAAGAAACTTACGACGCGGTAATGGATCTGGTTCGTGAGCACAGCGGCGCCTATGGTATGGGCGTGGATTATGCTTACACCCTGGTTCACGGCGCGCCGGAACGCAAAGCGTAATGACGACGACGGAGGGCGATTCGCTCTCCGTCAGAGTGCGACAGCAAGGAAAACCGTCATGACGCAAAAACATGTAACGCTGGTGATTACGCATGCCCTGCGCCCGGAAGATGCGGACCAGTATGAAGCCTGGCTCGGTAAAATTATGCCGGTCGCCGCAGAGTATCCCGGCCATCTCGGCGCCAACGTTATTCGCCCGGCGGATGGGCAGGGTGCCTGGAATATCATCATTCGCTTCGATACCCTGGAGCACCTCTATGCCTGGACGCAGTCCGAAACGCGCAAACAGCTGGTGGATGAAATCACCCCGCTGTTAGCTGAAGGCGACCACACCGAAGTGCGTACCGAAGCGGCGTTCTGGTTTACACCCCCGTCACCGCACGTACGTCAGCCAAAACAGTGGAAACAGTTTCTCATCACGCTGCTGGTGATTTTTCCCAGCACCAACCTGGTGCCGTGGGTAACCGGCGCGTTGTTCCCCGCCCTGCAGGGCTCCTTGCTGCTTCATTTCATTAACGATGCCTGTGTGGTTGCGCTGGTTGTCTGGCTCTGGATGCCCATCGTAACCCGACTATTCACCGGATGGCTTAAGAAAGCCTGATCCGGTTTGAGGAGAGTGACATGTCACAAAAAGCCACACTGATCCTGAATCAGGGTCGAATTCACACGCTTGACCGTCAGCATCCGCTGGCGGAAGCGGTGGCGATTGCCAACGGTAAAATTCTGGCAACAGGCAGCAACGATCAAATTATGTCGTACGCGGGCGAAGGCACGCAGATTGTCGATCTGAAAGGGCACACGGTGATCCCTGGCCTGAACGATTCCCACCTGCACCTGATTCGTGGCGGCCTGAACTACAACCTTGAGCTGCGCTGGGAAGGTGTACCGTCGCTGGCCGACGCGCTGAGAATGCTGAAAGATCAGGCCGATCGCACGCCGTCGCCACAATGGGTGCGCGTGGTAGGCGGCTGGAGTGAATTCCAGTTTGCCGAACGCCGCATGCCAACCATTGAAGAGCTGAATGAGGCCGCGCCGGATACCCCGGTCTTTGTGCTGCATCTGTACGATCGCGCGCTGCTCAACCGCGCGGCGCTGAAAGCCGTTGGTTATACCAAAGAGACGCCAAATCCGGCAGGCGGCGAGATCGTGCGTGACAACAACGGCAACCCGACCGGGATGTTGATCGCCAAACCTAACGCGATGATCCTCTATTCGACGCTGGCGAAAGGGCCAAAACTGCCGCTGGAGATGCAGGTTAACTCGACGCGCCAGTTTATGCGCGAGCTGAACCGCCTTGGGCTGACCAGCGCCATTGATGCCGGGGGCGGTTTCCAGAATTACCCGGAAGATTACGAAATCATCGAACAGCTGCACGCCAATGAGCAGATGACGATTCGTATCGCCTACAACCTTTTCACCCAGCGGCCAAAACAGGAACTGGAAGATTTTGAACGCTGGACGGATATGCTCAAACCTGGCCAGGGCACCGATTTCTATCGCGCCAACGGTGCAGGTGAGATGCTGGTGTTCTCGGCGGCGGATTTCGAAGACTTCCTCCAGCCGCGCCCGGACCTGCCGGAAGGGATGGAAGATGAACTGGAGCGCGTGGTGCGCCATCTGGTAGAACATCGCTGGCCGTTCCGTCTGCACGCTACCTACGACGAATCGATCAGCCGCATGCTGGATGTGTTCGAAAAAGTGAACCGAGACATTCCGTTTAACGGCCTGCACTGGTTCTTTGACCACTCAGAAACCATCACTGAACGCAATATCGAACGGGTTAAAGCGCTGGGCGGCGGGATTGCGGTGCAGCACCGCATGGCGTTCCAGGGGGAATACTTCATCGAGCGTTACGGCAAAGAAGCGGTGAAACATACTCCGCCGGTCGCCAAAATGCTGGCCGCCGATGTGCCTGTCGGCCTGGGTACGGATGCCACTCGTGTCGCGAGCTACAACCCGTGGACCGCGCTTTACTGGCTGGTTTCTGGCCGCACCGTTGGCGGCATGGCGATGTATGACGATGAAAACCGTCTGCCGCGCGAGGTGGCGCTGGAACTGTGGACCGCAGGCAGCGCGTGGTTCTCCAGCGAGCAGGGTAAAAAAGGGCGCATCGAGAAAGATCAGCTTGCCGACCTGGTGGTGTTGTCGAAAGACTACTTCAGCGTGCCGGAAGAAGAGATTAAAGGTATTGAATCGGTGATGACTATCGTGGATGGCAAAGTGGTTTATGCCGCCGGTCACTTCACTCCGCTGGCGCCGCCTGCGATTCCGGTGGTGCCAGACTGGTCACCGGTGGTGAAAGTGCCGGGCCATTATCGTTCTGCGCCGCCGGTTGCCGGGAAAATGGGCGCAGTGGTGCAAATGCACCAGTGCTGCGGTAGCTGCGGCGTTCACGGCCATCAGCATGATATCGCGCGGAAATCGTCGATTCCTGTCTCCGATGAACAGGCATTCTGGGGCGTGCTGGGCTGTTCCTGCTTCGCGTTCTGATGCTATTGCTAACCGGATGGGGCCACCCATCCGGTTTTTTATTGTTATCTTCTGAAAATCCCTCATCTTTGCAAAGATTAATGGCGTAAATGCAACCATTTGTGTCAATCTGCTTTTATTCGTGCTGGCTAAAGGTGGAAACATGGACGAGCTGGTAATCCTTGGCTGTATCGTACTTTTCTTTGCGCTGGTGGTGGTCCCCATCCTGGCGATTGTCGCCATTAATCGTACTTCCGCCATGCGCTATGAAGTGGGGTTGCTTCGCCGTCGGCTCGAGGAACTGGAGCAACGCGGTGTGCATGATGCGCCGGAGCCAAAACCGGTTGTGGCAGTTGAACCGGCGATCCCCGTTGCGCCCGTTCAATCTGCGCCAGCCATTCCCTGGCCGCCTATTGAACAAGAAGCGCAGGAATCACCGCCCGAGCGCACAACGCCGTCGGCATTTGGCGGCGTTTTCACCTCGCTACTCCGCTGGTTTATGCAGGGTAACCCGCTGGCTAAACTGGGTATTCTGCTGCTGTTTCTTGGGCTCTCTTTCCTGTTGCGCTATACGGTCGAGCACGCGTTGTTTCCGCTCGAATTGCGGCTTGTGGCGACCTCGCTGTGCGCCGTGGTACTGCTGGCTATCGGCTGGCGATTACGCCATAAGCAGCGTGTCTATGCGTTGATCCTGCAAGGTGGCGCTACGGGCGTGCTGTATCTCACCGTATTCGGCGCATTTCGCCTGTGGCAAATGTTGCCGATGACGCTGGCCTTTGCGCTGCTGGTGCTAATTTGCGCGGCGAGCGTGGGCCTGGCGGTGCTGCAAAATGCTTTGAGTCTGGCGATGCTGGCGAGCCTCGGCGGCTACCTTGCGCCAGTGCTTCTCTCTACGGGAAGCGGCAACTACATTGCGCTGTTCTCTTTCTACCTGCTTCTCTCCATTGGCATTCTGGCGATTAGCGCGCGGCAACACTGGCGCGAACTGAACCTGTTAGGGCTGCTTTTCACTTTTGGCGTGGGCGGATTGTGGGGCATGAATGATTATCGCCCTGAATACTGGCTTAACTGTCAGCTGTTCCTTATCGCCAATATCCTGATTTTCGGCGTCCTGAGCGTGCTGCTCTCCTGGCGGGCACAGGAGAAGGGTAAACGCGTGGTCGACGGCGTATTGCTCTTCGCGCCGCCGCTGATTGGTTTTGGGATGCAGTACGTCATGACGCAGCATATGACTTACGGCCCGGCGATCAGCGCGCTGGGCTACGGCGCGTTTTATCTGGCGCTGGCGTGGCTGGTGCTGCGTCGATTCCCCTCGGCAGAACGTACCCTGGTGCTGGCTGCGCTGGCGCTGGGCGGTGCTTTCACTACGCTCGCCATTCCGCTGGCACTTTCCGCACGCTGGACGGCGATGGCCTGGGCGCTGGAAGGCGTGGGCGTGCTGTGGTTAGGCATGCAGCAACAGCAGCGGCGCATGAGTTTTAGCGGCACCGCCCTGTTACTGCTGGCGCTGGGCAGCGGCGTCTGGGCGCTGGCGGACGAAACCACGCCGCTCTCCATTATGATGATTTTTGCCGTGCTCAGCCTGTGCTGGCTCGCCGCCGCCTGGCTGTGGCGTGGCGACATCGCGCGTCTGAGCCAGGCGCTGTTAATCGGCGGCGTCGCATTCTGGGTGATTGCCCTTATGGGTGCGGCACAACTCATCACCATTCAGGACTCGGCGACAGGCTTCGTTGTGCTTGCCTTGATGGCGCTCTCGGCCTGGGTCTGGCGTTTTATGCGCCAGCGTCTGGCATGGGCTGAACTCGGCTTTGCACAGTGGCTGGTGTGGCCCGCCATGCTGTTGATGCTGTGCGAGCAAATTCATCAGCAGCAAATTTTCGCCGCAGGCTGGCATAATCTGGCGTGGGTGATTGCGCTGCCGTCTGCGCTAAGACTGCTTTATTGTGATGACAGCACGGTACCTGCACGCCTTTCGCAGGGGCTGCATCTCGCGTTGTTATGGATGCTGATGCTCGCATTTGGGGCAGAACTGTTGTGGTTTGTGCAGGCGCTGCCGTGGGGCATGGGCGCCTGGCAAAGCGGGCTGCTGATGGCGGCGGGTGGCATTACTATTCTGCTGATCCACGCCGCGCTTCGCCGGGCCTGGTGGCCGTTCTGCCGCTGGCCGGAAATGTATAGCGGCGTGGCAATTGCCCCCGTGGCGGCCCTGCTGCTCGGTTTGCTGGTCATGACCAACTTGCAAAGCGGCGTGGTTTATCGTCAGCTCTATCTGCCGTTGATTAACCCGCTGGAAGAGGGCGCGGCTTTTGCGCTGCTCGGGCTTTATGTGGCGGAACGCGCAGTTCGGCGTCATCTGCCGTCGGCGTGGCGCGCGTCCGTCGCCGGGCTGGCTTTCTGGTGGCTGAACGGCATGCTGATGCGCGCACTGGCGTGGTATGGCAATGTTGCCTGGGACTTCAGCCTGCTCTGGCAGTCGCGGCTTATTCAGACCACCTTTGCACTGTTCTGGATGCTGATAGCGCTCATTATTATGATTCGCGCGACGCGTAACGTCTCGCGCAAAATGTGGCTGTGTGGTGCCGTGCTATTAGGCGTGGTTATCATCAAACTGATGCTGGTCGACAGCGCAGGCGGCGGTGGTCTGGCGCGGGCGGTAGCGTTTATCGGTGTGGCGATACTGGTCTTGATTGTCGGTTATTTCTCGCCGTTGCCACCCAAAGCAGGAGAGCAAAAATGAAACGGATAAAAGCGATGGTTTGCAGCCTGCTTCTGGTGGGCAGTACATCCGCCTTTGCGGCGGAATCCCCGCGTGACTATGCAACGGGCATGACGCTGGAAACGTCTTCGTCATCACCGTGGTATCGCGTAGCGTTGCCGCGAGAAGTCTACCAACACAGCGCCTGGCCCGATCTGCGCGACGTTCGGGTATTTAATCAACAGGGCGAGCGCGTTCCCTTCTCCTTAATCAGCAAGCCAACGCCGCCTGTCGCGACGGACTCCGTTGCCTTGCGCCTGTTTCCGTTAGCGGCTTCGCCAATCGCCGCGACGGAGGCCAGCGCGCCACAAACGATTCGCCTGAAAGCGGCCAATGGCGTGGAAATTAATTTGCAGAGCGACGAGGTGAAATCGCTGGGTCAGAGCTATTTACTCACCTTGCCGGAGAGCCGGGAAGCGTCGCTACACCTGACGCAACTGCGGCTCGACTGGGCGGATTCCAATACAAGCTGGCAGGGAAAAGCCGCGATCTATGCCAGCCGGGATCTCAGCCACTGGCAGCACGTTCAGGAAAATGCGCCGCTGATGGATCTTTCCCGCGATGGCGATCGGCTGAAAATGAACACCGTGGCCGCCGAACTGACGCTGTCACCTAAAGGCAGACGTTACCTGCTGCTGGTTCTTGACCCACAAACCTCTATGCCGGAGCTAAAAGGCGTAACGGCCGTGGCGCAATCGCCAGAGCCGGTCACTGAACGTATCCAGCTTCCGGCGAGGGTCGCCTATACCACCCCTTCCGAGGCCATCTGGCGATGGGATCAACCGCAACCGTTAAGCACGCTTTCCATCACGCTGATGGAGGAAGGGGTATTGCCGGTTGATATCGCCTGGCGAAGCGATGAAAAAAGCGCGTGGCGGCCACTGACAAAAAGCGTGTTGTTTAACGTCAACGATCAAACGCAGGAGGCGTTTCCGCTCTCTGAGCATGTTGTGGAGGCCATTCGTATTACCACGGTGGATGCCCATTTGCCGCAAACGCTGCCGCGTGTAACCGGCGCGCGTGAAGCTAAAGTGCTGGTCTTTAACGCGCAGGGTAAGGGGCCGTATATGCTGGCCTGGGGAAATAAGGCGGCGGAAAATGTCGCATTGAGTCTGAATCAGTTAATTCCTGAATCGCTCCCGGCGAGCAAAAACATTGATACGCTGCCCTGGGCGCAGCCGCTTGAAGCCGTCAAACTGGGCGGTGACGCGCGGTTGCAGGCGGTCAGCGCAGGTGAGCAACAGAAACTGTGGATAGCCCTCGCCGTGTGGGCCGTGCTTATCGTCGGCGTGGGGGCGCTGCTGATGGTGGCGTGGCGAATCTGGCGAGAAGCCCGGCGCTAAAAAACGAAAAGGCTCGCCTGCGCGAGCCCGAGACTGATGACAAACGCAAAATTGCCTGATGCGCTACGCTTATCAGGCCTACAAGGTTTGTGCAATATATTGAATTTGCGAGATTTTGTAGGCCGGATAAGGCGTTTACGCCGCATCCGGCATGAACAATGCGCACTTTGTCAGCAATCTGAGGCTCGCCTGCGCGAGCCTCAGGTTATGGTTAAAGCTCGCGCGCTTTGGCCTGCGCCATCATCTGCGGATAAAACTGCCAAAACTGTTTTTCGAGTTGCGCGTAGTGCTGGTCTAAATCGTGCCAGGAGTCGCGCAAAGCGTCCAGTTTCGGGCGTCGGCTGGCCATGCCGTTTAGCACACGTTGAATAAATTCCATCTCGCGATAGCGCTCCAGCCAGCGTTCTGACCACAGATAATCGTTCAGATTCACGAAGCGCGGCGGCGAGTCGGGCAGAATCAGCGACACCTGCTCATGGGCGTGGGCAACAAATTCAGGCAGCGGCATCTGTGGCGAAAGCTGCGACCAGTGGCGCGAGAGAAAATGATCCCACATCACATCGAGCGTAATAGGCGCGACGCGCCGTGTTTGCGGGCGGAACCACTCCAGCGCTTGCTTTACCTCGGGCAGGTTATCGGTCATCACGTCGATGCGTCGATGCATGTAAATCCCGTCGACTATCTCCGCCGGGTAGCGATCATCCGGGTTACCGCGTACAAAATCGGCCAGCAGATTGCCGGACAACGAGCTGTCGGCGAGGTACGCGAGATGCAGGTGAGCTAAAAAATTCATCGATTATTATCTATCCAGAGGGGGATAGGGTTGCAGGGAGAACGCCCCGGCACTAGACTACCCGCCTCATTATTAAGTCCAGAGTCTTAGAGTCATGCGCCTTGCCGATTTTTCCTTTGAATTACCTGAATCCCTGATTGCCCATTATCCACAGCCTGAGCGCAGCGGGTGCCGCTTGCTGTCGCTGGACGGGCCGACAGGCGCGCTGACGCACGGTACTTTCACCGATCTGCTCGATAAGCTCAACCCTGGCGATCTTCTGGTCTTTAATAATACCCGCGTCATTCCTGCGCGTCTGTTCGGTCGCAAGGCCAGCGGCGGCAAGATTGAAGTGCTGGTTGAGCGTATGCTCGATGATAATCGTATTCTGGCACATATTCGCGCTTCTAAAGCGCCGAAGCCGGGTGCGGAACTGCTGCTGGGCGATGACGAAAGCATCAATGCGACCATGGTCGCACGCCACGACGCGCTGTTTGAAGTGCAGTTTAATGATGAGCGTCCGGTACTAGACATTCTTAACAGCATCGGCCACATGCCGCTGCCGCCGTACATCGACCGCCCGGATGAAGACGCCGATCGCGAATTGTATCAAACCGTTTATAGCAGCCGCCCTGGCGCTGTCGCAGCCCCTACTGCTGGTCTGCACTTCGATGACCCACTGCTGGCAAAACTGCGTGAGAAAGGCATTGATATGGCCTTTGTGACCCTGCATGTGGGCGCAGGCACTTTCAAGCCGGTACGCGTTGAGAGCATTGAAGAGCACACCATGCACTCCGAATATGCGGAAGTGCCGCAGGACGTGGTTGATGCGGTGCTGGCGGCGAAAGCGCGCGGTAACCGCGTGATTGCTGTCGGCACTACCTCTGTGCGTTCGCTGGAAAGCGCAGCGCAGGCGGCGAAAAACGACCTGATTGAACCGTTCTTCGGCGATACGCAAATCTTTATCTATCCGGGCTATCAGTACAAAGTGATTGATGCGCTGGTGACCAACTTCCACCTGCCGGAATCGACGTTGATTATGCTGGTTTCCGCGTTTGCGGGCTATAAAAACACTCTGCACGCCTATCATGAAGCGGTAAAAGCGGAATATCGCTTTTTTAGTTACGGTGATGCGATGTTTATCACGTACAATCCGCAGGCCATTAACGAACGTCCCTGATAGGGGCGTGTTTTTCCCCCTCTCCCTCAGGGAGAGGGCCGGGGTGAGGGTGAACCTCACCTCGCAACATTAACCATCAGACTGTCTCTCTGATGCAGGAGAATAGCGTGAAATTTGAACTGGACACCACCGACGGACGCGCACGCCGTGGCCGCCTGGTCTTCGATCGTGGCGTAGTGGAAACGCCTGCTTTTATGCCCGTTGGTACCTACGGCACCGTAAAAGGCATGACGCCGGAAGAAGTTGAAGCCACCGGCGCACAGATTATCCTCGGCAACACCTTCCACCTGTGGCTGCGCCCAGGCCAGGAAATCATGAAACTGCACGGCGACCTGCACGACTTCATGCAGTGGAAAGGCCCCATCCTCACCGACTCTGGCGGCTTCCAGGTTTTCAGCCTGGGCGATATTCGTAAGATTACCGAACAGGGCGTACACTTCCGTAACCCGATCAACGGCGATCCTATTTTCCTCGATCCGGAAAAATCGATGGAGATTCAATACGATCTCGGTTCCGATATCGTGATGATCTTCGACGAATGTACACCGTACCCGGCAGACTGGGATTACGCGAAACGTTCCATGGAAATGTCTCTGCGCTGGGCGAAGCGTAGCCGCGAGCGTTTTGACGGCCTCGGTAATAAAAATGCGCTGTTTGGCATCATTCAGGGCAGTGTTTACGAAGATTTACGTGATATCTCCGTTAAAGGTCTGGTAGATATCGGTTTTGATGGCTACGCTGTCGGCGGCCTGGCAGTAGGGGAACCGAAAGCAGACATGCACCGCATCCTGGAGCACGTTTGCCCGCAAATTCCTGCTGACAAACCACGTTACCTGATGGGCGTCGGTAAACCAGAGGATCTGGTTGAAGGCGTGCGCCGTGGTATCGATATGTTTGACTGCGTTATGCCCACGCGTAACGCGCGCAATGGTCACCTTTTCGTGACCGATGGCGTGGTGAAAATCCGTAATGCGAAGCATAAGAGCGATACCAGCCCGCTCGACGCTGAGTGTGATTGCTATACATGTCGCAATTATTCACGTGCGTACTTGCATCATTTAGACCGTTGCAACGAAATACTGGGCGCACGTCTCAACACCATTCATAACCTTCGTTACTATCAGCGTTTAATGGCTGGTTTACGTAAGGCTATCGAAGAGGGTAAATTAGAGAGCTTCGTGACCGATTTTTACCAACGTCAGGGGCGCGAAGTTCCAGCTTTGAACGTTGATTAATATTAATAATGAGGGAATTTTAATGAGCTTTTTTATTTCTGATGCGATAGCAGCACCGGGTGGCGCAGCACAGGGCAGCCCGATGTCTCTGATTCTGATGCTGGTAGTGTTCGGTCTGATTTTTTACTTCATGATCCTGCGCCCACAGCAGAAACGCACCAAAGAGCACAAAAAGCTGATGGACTCCATCGCGAAAGGTGATGAAGTGCTGACTAACGGTGGTCTGGTTGGCCGCGTAACCAAAGTAGCTGAAACTGGCTACATTGCTATCGCGCTGAACGACACCACTGAAGTGGTTATCAAACGTGACTTCGTAGCTGCCGTTCTGCCGAAAGGCACCATGAAGGCGCTGTAATTTACTGTTTTCCCAAAGGGAACTGCCGTGTTAAACCGTTATCCTTTGTGGAAGTACATCATGCTGGTCGTCGTGATTATCGTCGGCCTGCTTTACGCACTTCCCAACCTGTATGGTGAGGATCCGGCTGTTCAGATCACTGGTGCGCGCGGAGTCGCCGCCAGTGAGCAAACGCTGATCCAGGTCCAGAATACTTTACAACAAGAAAAAATCACCGCGAAGTCTGTGGCACTGGAAGAGGGCGCTATTCTTGCGCGCTTCGACTCCACCGACGTCCAGCTGCGTGCTCGTGAAGCGCTGCTGAGCGTGTTGGGTGATAAATACGTCGTGGCGCTTAACCTTGCTCCTGCGACCCCGCGTTGGTTAGCGGCCATTAAAGCCGAACCGATGAAGCTGGGTCTTGACCTGCGTGGTGGTGTTCACTTCCTGATGGAAGTGGATATGGACACGGCGCTCGGTAAGCTTCAGGAACAAAATATCGACAGTCTGCGCAGCGACCTGCGCGAGAAAAACATTCCGTATTCCAATATTCGTAAGTCTGAGAACTATGGTTTGACGATTCAGTTCCGCGATAGCGCGGCGCGCGATCAGGCAAATACGTATCTCACATCCCGTCACCGTGATCTGGTTATCACTAATCAGGGCAGCAACCAGCTGCGCGCGGTAATGAGCGATGCACGTCTGAGCGAAGCGCGTGAATATGCGGTGCAGCAGAACATCAACATCCTGCGTAACCGTGTGAACCAACTGGGTGTGGCTGAGCCTGTGGTACAGCGTCAGGGTGCGGACCGCATCGTCGTTGAACTGCCGGGTATTCAGGATACCGCGCGCGCGAAAGAAATTCTCGGCGCTACCGCGACGCTGGAATTCCGTCTGGTGAACACCAACGTTGACCAGTCCGCTGCCGCCTCTGGCCGTGTACCGGGCGACTCCGAAGTGAAACAGACCCGCGAAGGTCAGCCGGTTGTGCTGTACAAACGCGTGATCCTGACCGGTGACCATATCACCGACTCCACTTCCAGCCAGGACGAATACAACCAGCCGCAGGTTAATATCTCGCTGGATAGCGCAGGTGGTAACACCATGTCTAACTTCACCAAGGACAACATCGGTAAACCGATGGCGACCCTGTTCGTGGAGTATAAAGACAGCGGTAAGAAAGATGCGAACGGCCGTGCCGTGCTGGTGAAACAGGAAGAGGTGATTAACATCGCCAACATCCAGTCTCGCCTGGGTAACAGCTTCCGTATCACCGGTATCAACAACCCGAACGAAGCGCGTCAGCTCTCTCTGCTGCTGCGTGCCGGTGCGCTGATTGCACCAATTCAGATTGTTGAAGAACGTACCATCGGCCCAACTCTGGGTATGCAGAACATTAAACAGGGTCTGGAAGCGTGTCTGGCTGGCCTGGCTGTCTCCATTCTGTTTATGATTTTCTTCTACAAGAAATTTGGTCTGATTGCGACCAGCGCGCTGATTGCAAACCTGGTACTGATCGTCGGTATCATGTCGCTGCTGCCAGGGGCCACGCTGAGTATGCCGGGTATTGCGGGTATCGTGCTAACCCTTGCGGTGGCGGTCGACGCCAACGTACTGATCAACGAACGTATTAAAGAAGAGTTGAGCAACGGGCGCTCGGTGCAGCAGGCAATCAACGAAGGTTATGCGGGCGCATTCAGTTCCATCTTTGATGCGAACATCACCACGCTGATTAAAGTTCTGATCCTGTATGCAGTCGGCACCGGGGCAATCAAAGGCTTTGCTATTACCACCGGTATCGGTGTGGCAACGTCGATGTTTACCGCAATTGTCGGTACGCGTGCCATCGTAAACCTGTTGTATGGCGGCAAACGCATCAACAAGCTGTCAATCTGAGGAGTGCGTTGTGGCACAGGAATATACTGTTGAACAATTGAACCATGGCCGTAAAGTCTGGGACTTTATGCGCTGGGACTACTGGGCTTTCGGCATCTCCGGCTTACTGCTGATCGTGTCCATTGTCATTATGGGCGTGCGCGGCTTTAACTGGGGGCTCGATTTCACCGGTGGTACGGTTATCGAAATTACGCTGGAAAAACCGGCTGAAATTGACGTGATGCGTGATGCGCTGCAGAAGGCGGGCTTTGAAGAGCCGCAGCTGCAGAACTTCGGTAGCAGCCACGACATTATGGTCCGCATGCCGCCGACTGAAGGCGAAAATGGCGGCCAGGTGCTGGGAAGCCAGGTTCTGAAGGTGATTAACGAATCGACCAATCAGAACGCGGCGGTGAAACGTATCGAGTTCGTCGGGCCGAGCGTGGGGGCCGATCTTGCACAAACCGGTGCGATGGCGCTGACGGTCAGACACATCAGGGCGCGTTTGATCTCTCCTTCCTGCGCTGCAAGATCGGAAGAGCGTCGTGTAGGGAAAGAGTGTGGCAGCTAGTGGGGTGGG
>CAJYVI010000098.1 GCA_913778145.1 uncultured Pseudocitrobacter sp. | reverse complement strand
TCGGTCCCCTCTCCCTGTGGGAGAGGGTTAGGGTGAGGGCATCTATCAATGCGCCCCTTTCGCCTGGGTTACAATCTCTTCCAGGTTTTCCGGCATCGGCTCATAAGGCGTTTCTTTCGCCGTCGGTTTGTCCTCTTTCAGCGCCGCGAGCGCGGTCTTAATCGAGAACAGCGCCAGCACCACGACCACCACCATAAAGAAGATGGTCAGGCCCGCATCCAGACGGTTGTTAAACACCAGCTGCGCCAACTGGGATTCCGTATACTGCGGAGGGATCGCTCCACTATCAATCATCGCCTGGAATTTATTGGCGATAGCGAGGAAGCCCACGCGAACGTCCGGGCTGAACGCTTTCTGCCAGCCAGCCGTCAGCGTACACACCAGCAGCCAGGCCGTTGGCACCAGCGCCACCCACGCGTAACGTTGGCGTTTCATCTTAAACAGTACCACCGCACACAGCATCAGCGCCATACCCGCCAGCATCTGGTTAGCAATACCAAACAGCGGCCACAGGGTGTTAATACCGCCAAGCGGGTCCACCACGCCCTGATGCAGGAAATAGCCCCACGCCAGTACGCAAAGTGCCGTCGCCAGCAGGTTCGCGGGCAGCGAGTCAGTTCTCTTCAGATTCGGGTTAATGACGCCCAGCAGATCCTGAAGCATAAATCTCGCCGCACGCGTACCCGCATCGACCGCCGTCAGGATAAACAGCGCTTCAAACAGAATGGCGAAGTGATACCAGAACGACACATCCATCAGGCCGCCGAGCGCGCCGTGCAGAATGTACGCCATGCCCACCGCCAGCGTCGGCGCACCGCCCGCACGCGAGATAATCGACTGCTCGCCTACTTCGTTAGCAATGTGATTCAGGGTTTCCGGCGTTACCGTAAAGCCCCAACTGCTCACCACCTGCGCGGCAGAAGCCACCACATCGACGGTGCCCGCCGGTGCCAGCATCGCCATTGGGCTGTTCATCGCAAAGTACACGCCTGGGTCGATAATGCAGGCAGAAACCAGCGCCATAATAGCGACGAACGATTCCATCAGCATCCCGCCATAACCAATCAGGCACGCCTGTCCTTCATTCGCCAGCATCTTCGGCGTCGTGCCTGAAGCAATCAGCGCATGGAAGCCCGATACCGCGCCACAGGCGATGGTGATAAACAGGAAAGGGAATAGGTTGCCGGTCCACACCGGGCCAGTGCCATCGACAAATTTGGTCAGCGCTGGCATGGTCAGCGTCGGGCGCATGATCAGAATGCCAACGGCAAGCCCAACGATGGTACCGATTTTCAGGAAGGTGGAGAGGTAATCGCGCGGCGCCAGCAGCAGCCAGACCGGCAACACCGCCGCCACGAAGCCATAGCCCACCAGCATCCAGGTCAGCTGTACGCCCGTGAAGTCAAACCATGGCGCCCAGGTTTCGCTTTCCGCCACCCAACCGCCAGAAATAATGGCAAAAATCAGGAAGAACAGGCCGATGACGGAGACTTCCCCAATACGACCCGGGCGCAGATAACGAATGTAGATCCCCATAAACAGCGCCAGCGGAATGGTAAACGCGACGGTGTAGGTTCCCCATGGGCTGTGCGTCAGGGCTTTCACCACAATCATCGCCAGCACCGCCAGAATGATCACCATGATCATAAAGGTGGCAATCAGCGCGATAACCCCTGCGGTTGGCCCCATCTCCTCTTTCACCAACTCACCCAGCGAACGACCGTCGCGGCGAGTAGAGACAAAGAGCACCATAAAGTCCTGCACCGCCCCGGCAAGCACCACGCCCGCGAGGATCCAGATCATGCCAGGCAAATAGCCCATCTGCGCCGCCAGCACCGGGCCCACCAGCGGCCCCGCCCCGGCAATCGCCGCAAAATGGTGACCGAACAGCACTTTCTTGTCGGTTGGTACGTAATCCAGCCCATCGTTATGACGCACGGCAGGCGTCATACGCGAAGGGTCAACCGCCAGTACATTTTTGGCGATATAGCGGCCATAAAAACGATAAGCAATCAAATAGATACAGACTGACGCTACCACTATCCAAAGGGCGTTAATCTGTTCACCACGATTGAGGGCGATGTAGCCCAGGGCAAACGCTCCGACAATGGAGAGCAATGCCCATGTAAGGTATTTCCCTGAATTGTTCATAGATGTTGTCCGTGTGAGTCGCTGAGAATGTTACATTTTATTTCTGTATCACCAGAATTGATTTAACAACTCAGAAACCAATAAGTACAACAAGAACACTACGTATTTACATCACATTGTTAACGGGATCACTTAAGTGGCGAAAAGAAGTGTAAAAACAGGCAGGATGAGTGAAGTGGGTCGCTGCTTTGCCGGGTGGCGCTTTCGCTTACCCGGCCTACGCATTTTCACGATCCGTAGGCCCGATAAGCGCAGCGCCATCGGGCAATTGGGCGTTAATCTAGCCGATCACCGCCGTCCCCAGACGGCAGGTGCAGCAGCGTCGCCCTTGTTCATCGAACACGACGATTTCCCAGCTTTGGCTCTGGCGACCTAAATGCAGCGGGCGGCAAACGCCGCGCACTTTACCCTGAGAGACCGGGCGGTGATGCGAGGCGTTAAGCTCGGTTCCCACCACACACTGCCCGTCGCGGGTCATCATAAAACCCGCCATTGATCCGAGCGTTTCAGCCAGCGCCGCCGAGGCCCCACCGTGCAGCAGGCCGAACGGCTGATGGGTGCGCGCGTCAACCGGCATTTCCGCTTCGAGAATGTCATCCCCAAGATGGGTGTAGACAATCCCCAGGTGCGCCACCATCGTATTCAGGCTGGTCGCATTGAGTTCTTCGAGCGATAAGTGACGTTTCCAGATCATCTTACGCTCCCAGCGTCGAGCCGCCGTCAACCACGATATCCTGCAACGTGATGTGGCTGGCGCAATCAGAGGCAAGGAACAGTACTGTATTAGCAATTTCCTGCGGTTTTGCGATTTTCCCCAGCGGAATACCGAGCTTAAACTGCTCGCCAAAACCGCGAATACGCTGCTGCTCCGCGTCATCGCTTTGCCACATTCCGCGCTGCATATCGGTATCCGTCGACCCCGGTGAAACCAGGTTACAGCGCACGCCGGAACCCGCCAGTTCCAGGCCCACCGTGAGCGCCAGGCTTTTCAGCGCCGCTTTCGATGCGCCATAGGCGCTCATGCCAATACGCGGCGTATGCGCAGCGTCGGACGCCACGGTAACAATCGCCCCGCCCTGCTGTTTGCGGAAGGTCGCCATGGTCTGCTGGAAAAAGTTGAATGCCCCACCGACGTTGACCGCAAAGGTCTGCTGCCAGTCGTCAATGCTCAGCGCATCCGTCGCGCCCATACGCAGAATACCGGCAGCGTTCACCAGCACGTCGAGACGCGGCGTGGTGGCGAGCAGGCGCTCACACACCTGCGCCACCTGACGCGCGTCGGCAACATCCAGCACCTGCGTGGTGAAGGGATACGCCTCGTCGGCAAAAGTGAGATCGAAACCCACCACCGTTGCACCGGCGTCGACAAACGCCTGCGCGGTGGCAAAACCAATGCCTCTGCCCGCGCCGGTGACCCACACCGTTTTGCCGCTGAAATCGAAACCGCTCATTACTTCACCTCGCGGGAAAGCAACGCCCACCAGGCGTCAATCGTCGGGTTCTTCGCCAGCATCACAAAATCGATATCGCCGTACACTTTACGCCAGCGTGCCGCCAGCGCCATCATGCGCACAGAATCCAGGCCGTAGTCGATCAGGTTCTCATCATCCATCGGCTCGTCGGATTCATCCAGCAGCGGCAGCACCAGCGCGCGAAGTGCGGCTTTGCTGGCCGGAACGGACGGCAACAGTTCATCGGTCATCACCACGCGGCCACTGCGCCCGGCGACATAGTTCAGCGACATTAAATGCTCATCGCGGCTGAAGTCCGCCAGCGCATCGGCGACAAAGAACGGCTTGATATCACGCATAAACGCGTCGGTCGCGGTGGTCATGCAGCCAATGTGCGCATACACGCCGGTAATGATCAGTTGATTACGGCCTGTCTCTTTGAGCATCAGCTCCAGCGGCGAGCGGTGGAACGCGCTGTAGCGCCACTTCACCAGCACCGTATCTGCTTCGTCTGGTGTCAACGCGGCGACAATCTTCTGCTGCTCAGGTGAACGGGTCAGGCCCGGCCCCCACATATCATTCAGCAGGGCGCGATCTTCATCGCTCTGCTCTTTCGGCTGGGCGGTGTAGTAGACCGGAATATTATTCTTTTTGCAGAAGTCACGCAGCGCGGCGATATTCGCCACCACGGTTTCCATCATTTCGCTGTTATCGCCCCAGAAGTTGAGGAAATATTCCTGCATATCATGGATAAGCAGCGCCGCGCGTTCAGGTTCAAACGCCCAGCTCACTTTGTTATCCGGCAGATCCATTGCCGTCGGCAGTGCGTAACCCTTTAATTTTGGAATAGCCATTTTCTTCTCTCCTTCAGCCCAGCGCGCGGGAAGCCAGCCACTGACGCAGTTGTTTTTTATCGACTTTACCGACGTGAGTCAGCGGCAGTTCATCTACACACTCGACGCGATCCGGCAGTTTAAAATCAGCAACGCCCTGCTCGCGCAGGAAGCGACGAACCTGAACGGCGCGCAGGGGTTCTTTCACCACCAGATACGCGCAACTTTTTTCGCCCATCAGATCGTCTTCCATGCTGACCAGCGCGGCGTGGACAACCGACTCATGCTTGAGCAGCAGGTTTTCTATCTCTTCAGCGGCTATCTTCTCTCCGCCACGGTTGATCTGATCTTTCTCGCGCCCCTGGACGGTAATGTAACCCTCTTCATCAATAGAGATGAGATCGCCGGAACCATAGAAACCGTTGGCATCAAAAGCGCTGGCGTTGTGCTGCGGGCTTTTGTAGTAGCCGCGGAAGGTATACGGCCCGCGCGTCATCAGTCGCCCCACTTCGCCACGCGGCAGCGGTTCGCCGTTTTCATCGGCTACCCACACTTCATCGTCAGGGCACATCGGGCGGCCCTGGGTATTGATGATGCGTTCCAGGGAATCATCCAGCCGGGTGTAGTTCACCAGCCCTTCCGCCATACCAAAGACCTGCTGTAGCTGGCAGCCAATTTCTGCCGGAATGCGCGCAGCAAGCGTCGCGGAAAGCCGCGCCCCGCCCACTTGCAACAGCTTCAGCGAACGCAGCGGGGCATTGCTGCCCCACTCGACGATGGCCTGTAACCACAGGCTTACGGCGGGCGGCACCAGCGCCGCCACGTTCACCTGATGTTTTTCAATCAGCGGGAAACAGAGCGTGGCGCTCGGGTCGGCGGCCAGCACCACGGTGCCTTCGGCCAGGAACACGCCCAGCGCGCCCGGCGAGCTCATCACATAGTTGTGCGCCGATGGAATCGCGCATAAGAAGCGGGTTTCCGGGGTGAAGTGACAGATTTCATTACTGCGGCGAATGCTGTAGTAGTAATCATTGTGCGTACGTGGAATCAGTTTTGGCGTACCGGTGCTTCCGCCCGAAAGCTGGAAGAACGCCACTTCGTCGGCAGGCGTTGGCGTGGCGATAAAGTTATCCGCCGCCTGGTTCAGCGCGGCATCGAGTGAGTGCTCACCTTCACCCCCACGCAGCAACACCACGCGTAGCGACGGATGGTTTTCAATAAAAGTATTCAGGAAGCTGTCATCGGCGAATAACGCATGGTCGCGATCGGCAATCAGCAGCGACGGTTCGATTTGATCGGCATAGGCATTCAGCTCGGTTCGCTGATGGCTGAACAACGCGTTCACCGGCGCGACCCCAATCCGCAGCAGCGCAAACAGCGTCATATAAAACTCGACGATATTGCCAAGCTGCACCAGCGCCGTTTCGCCCTGCTTCAGCCCCTGTCGCTGAAGCGCCGACGCCAGGTTATCGACCGCCTGGTTAAGCTGGCGATAGCTGATTTCACGCTCGCCATCAATGACCGCAACGGCATCGCTGTTCGCGTGGCGGGTCAAAATATCGGTCAGCGGCAGATCCTGCCAGTAGCCTTTTTCGCGGTAGCGTGCCGCCAGATCCGCTGGCCAGCGGGTAAATTCCACAGACATCGTTGCTCCTTACTGCAAACCAAAAACGTTCAACATGGTGGAAAGTTTCACGCCCGTTTCACGCCACTCCGCTTCGGGAGAAGAAGCCGGCACAATGCCAGCGCCGGCAAACAGACGCACTTTGTTCGCATTCACTTCGGCGCAGCGGATAGTGACCACCCACTCGCCGTTACCCTCGGCATCACACCAGCCCACAATGCCGCCGAAGAGGTCGCGTTCGAAAGGCTCCAGCTCGGCGATGATTTGTTTCGCCGCCAGATGCGGGAAACCGCTCAGGGCAGGCGTCGGGTGCAGCAGGCACGCCAGAGACAGCGCGTTTTCCGACGGATTCGCCTCGCCTTCAATCGGCGTCGCCAGATGCCAGAGGGTTGGCGTGGTAATCAACTGCGGAGTTTCCGGCAGCGACAGCGATCGGCTGCGCGGGGCCAGCGTGGCTTTCATCGCCTGAGTCACCAGTTCGTGCTCGTGACGATCTTTTTCCGACGCCAGCAGCTTGTTTCCCGCTTCTCTGTCCAGCACGTCATCCGGCTGACGACGCGCAGAACCGGCCAGCGGCAGCGAGCTGAAATGGCTCCCCTCTTTGCGCAGCAGCAATTCGGGGCTGGCCCCCAGCAGCACGCCGCCGTTCTCCAGCGGCACATGGAAGTTAAAGCTCGCCGGGTTTTGCGCGACCAGGCGCTCCAGCAGTACGCCGCTATCCAGCGGGCGATCGGTGGCGATTTCAATCAGGCGTGAGAGCACGACCTTATCGACCTGCGGCGTGGCGGTCAGTGTCGCAGCGCGTGCGACCATCTCCATAAAGACCGGCTGCTGCGGAATTTCACGGCGATCGGTTACACCAACCGGCGAGGCCGATGCGATATAGCGCGCAGAGTGCTGCTTCCCGGTACGCGAGAAGGATTGCCAGCATTTAGGGATAAAGAGTGAAGAAGGTTGGTTGGTATCAAAGGGGATCGCGCCGACCATCACCGGCTTTTCAATCCCCGCCGCTTTCGCCTCGGCAAATGCGGCGGTAAGTTGTTGCTGGAAAGGACTGTTCAGGGCATCGCCACCTGCCGCCGGGCAGGAAAAACGACGAAAACAACCGGAGGCGGTGAAGCTCCGGTAAGGCGACATAAAGAAGAAGTTATCCGCGCAGAGTGTTTCTTGCTGCTCGTTCGTATCCACAGCCAGTGACGTTTCCATATCATCCTCCAAAAAACGATAAAGATATTACGAATAATTATCATTTATATTTTCGGTCGGTAACCTAAAAGTAAATGCTTCGTATGTCAACAGCAAGGGGTAGTAAGTTGTGCTTAATAGATGGCTATGCAGCGTAAGTGCGCAAAACCTCGCGCTTTTTGCGGTATTTCTTCATGGACTTGCATCCAGCAGGCACAATGATTGAAAATGAGAAGCATTCACCACACTATAAACAGGATACCGCGTTGTGAACTTTTCCTCCCTGCACCACAAAACGTTGCTGTTGTGCTTTGTCAGCCTTTTAGGACTATCCTCAGCCACCGCCGCCGACTGGCCGCGCCAGGTCAGCGACAGCCGTGGCACACTCACGCTTGAGCACAAGCCAGAACGAATTGTCTCCACCAGCGTCACGCTGACCGGTTCATTGCTGGCGATTGATGCGCCAGTGATTGCCAGCGGGGCCACCACGCCGAACAACCGTGTGGCCGACGGTCAGGGTTTCCTGCGCCAGTGGAGCGAGGTGGCGAAACAGCGCAAGCTGGCGCGCCTCTATATTGGCGAACCCAGCGCCGAAGCGGTCGCTGCACAAATGCCAGATTTAATTCTGATCAGCGCCACCGGTGGCGACTCGGCGTTAGCGCTTTACGATCAACTTTCCCCTATCGCGCCCACGCTTATCATCAACTATGACGATAAAAGCTGGCAGGAACTGCTGACGCAGCTTGGGCACATCACCGGCCAGGAAAAAGAGGCGAGCGCGCGTATTGCGAGCTTTGATAAAAAACTCGCCGAGGTGAAACAGCACATCACCCTGCCGCCACAGCCGGTGAGCGCGATGGTTTATACCGCCGCCGCGCACAGCGCCAACCTGTGGACGCCGGAGTCCGCGCAGGGCAAGTTGCTGGAACAACTGGGCTTTAAACTGGCGGCGCTGCCCGAAGGGCTACACGCCAGCCAGAGTCAGGGAAAACGTCACGATATTATTCAACTTGGCGGGGAAAACCTGGCAACGGGTCTGACCGGCAAAAGCCTGTTCTTGTTCGCGGGCGACCAGAAAGACAGCGATGCTATCTATGCCAACCCGCTGCTTTCCCATTTGCCTGCGGTACAGCAAAAGCATGTGTATGCTTTAGGCACCGAAACCTTCCGCCTGGATTACTACAGCGCGATGCTGGTGCTGGACCGGTTGTCTGCGCTGTTTAGCGCGAAGTAACGTTTTGCCGGATGGCGGCGCGTTGCGCCTTATCCGGCCTACTGACATGCGCGGGGATTACCGACCGCATCAGCATCTCGTAGGCCCGGTAAGCGCAGCGCCACCGGGCAATCGCCACGGGATGCTTTACCCTTCAACAACCACCGGCTGCTGGCGGAAACGCCGCAGCTCGGTCAACAGGCCTACCAGGATAACGCCGACAATCGCCAGTGCCCAACCGCTGGCGCTGGCCGACGCCACCGGCGTCAGAATGGCCCCTAATCCGCCAAGCAGCGCTGCGCCAATGGCATCGCCCGTCACGTTCTGCGCCGTCCATAAGCCGTTGATACGCCCGAGCATTGCTTCCGGCGTTTGCGTCTGAATCAAGGTGTACTGCAACAGCGAGCTTATCGCGCTCAGCCAACCGAACAGCGCCAGACACACCACGCCCATCGCCCACATAGGCATTAACGCGAACAGGCCAATCGCCACAAACGCCGCCACGGTAGAGAGCAGCATGATGCGCCCCGGTCGCTCATGGCGTGCCAGATTACCGCTGGTCAGTGCACCAAACGCTGCACCCAACGGGATTGCCGCATACAGCAGGCCTATCTGCGCCGCCGACATCTGCCAGTTCAACGCCAGCGCCGGATAAAGCACGCGCACCGCACTCGCCATGGTCAGCAAACCGCCCAGCAGAGCAATGCCACCAATCAATGGGCTGGCAAGCAAAAAGCGAAAACCCGCTACCAGCGAGGCCAGCGGATGTTCACGCTGCTGCGGCGGAGGGGGAAGCTGCGGCAGACGCAACAGGGTGAGCGTGGTAATAAAGGTGCCCAACGCCGCCAGCAGGTAGTTCCAGGAAACGCCGCCGGACGCCAGCAGCAGGCCGCCAACCATCGGTGAAATCACCGAGCCCAGACGCACCGTCAGCATGGTGATCGCCCCGGCCTGCATTAAGTTTTCACGCCCGACCAGCACCGGCGTCGCCGCCAGTAACGCCGTGACACCCAGTGAGGCAAAGAAGCCATCCCACAATCCCAGCAGATAGATGGCAATCAGCGACGGTTCCGGCAGCAGGGCATTTAGCCACAGGCCGATAAAACCGATTCCGCAGGTGCCGCGTGCCAGCAGAATCAGCTTGCGGCGCTCGTACCGGTCGGCCAGCACGCCGCCGACCATCAGGCCGATAAACATCGCCCCGCCGGTAAGCGTGACGGAAAGCCCCACCTGCCAGGTGGAATGGGTCATCATTTGGATCTGGACCGGGACGGCAACGCCGAGGAGCCCCAGGGAGAGAATAGAGATAAATCGGGCGATAAAGACGGCACGAAAGGCCGGATGCGTTTTGAGCAGGCTAAGGTTCAGCAGCCAGGATTGTCGATTCATTACAGCGCCTTGATGCTTTTTTTTCATACCATTTTCGTGGGCGCACATGCTAACATAAACGAATAAGATAGATAACGATAATTACTATCATTATCAACTTCAGGGATGTGTTATGTCGTTTTCCACTTCCGCGTTGCGCGCCGTTGCGCTACCCGGTTTGTTTTTGCTGCTACTCCTCGCAGTGACGCTCAGCTTACTTATCGGCGCAAAAGCGCTTCCGGTCTCCGTGGTTGTCGATGCCTTTAGCGGAACCTGTCAGAGTGCGGACTGCACTATCGTGCTCGATGCCCGACTTCCCCGAACGCTGGCCGGATTGCTGGTAGGCGGTGCGCTGGGCCTTGCCGGGGCGTTGATGCAAACTCTCACCCGTAACCCGCTGGCCGACCCTGGCCTGCTCGGCGTCAACGCCGGCGCCAGTTTTGCCATCGTACTGGGCGCGGCGCTGCTCGGTATCGCCTCACCGGAACAGCAACTGTTAATGGCCTTTTGCGGTGCATTTGCGGCGTCATTGATTGTGGCCTTTACCGGCAGCCAGGGCGGCGGCCAGTTGAGCCCCATTCGCCTGACACTGGCGGGCGTCGCGCTGGCGGCAGTGCTGGAAGGCTTAACCAGCGGCATCGCCCTGCTCAACCCCGACGTTTACGATCAACTGCGCTTCTGGCAGGCCGGTTCGCTGGATATCCGCACCTTTACCACGCTGAAAGTCGTGCTGGCCCCCGTACTCATTGCCGGTATTGCGGCGCTGATGCTCAGCCGGGCGCTGAACAGCCTGAGCCTCGGCACCGACACCGCCACCGCGCTGGGCAGCAAAGTGGCGCGCACGCAAATTTTCGGCCTGCTGATCATCACCGTGCTGTGCGGCAGCGCCACGGCGGTTGTAGGCCCGATCGCCTTTATTGGCCTGATGATGCCGCATATTTCACGTTGGCTGGTAGGGGCCGATCACCGGCGATCGCTACCGGTTACCCTGCTGGCAACCCCTTCCCTGCTGCTATTCGCCGATATTATTGGCCGTTTAATTGTGCCTGGTGAGATGCGCGAGATCGGAAGAGCGTCGTG
>CAJYVI010000097.1 GCA_913778145.1 uncultured Pseudocitrobacter sp. | reverse complement strand
CCTCTCCCTGCGGGAGAGGGTTAGGGTGAGGGGAAACACGCTGCGCCAATATCAAACACTCCCTTCCCTCACCACCTTAGTAAACAGCGCCAGCAGCGGCTTCAAATCTCCCATCGCCCCCTGCTGGTTAGCATCGTTCCAGCGCAGCGGTTCAATCTCCCGCCAGTCCAGCGTGTAGCCCGCGTGAATCGCCAGTTGTTCGAAGAAAATACGCTGCGCCAGGCCACTGCCAATGCGAAACGGATGCAGCACGTTGATTTCGCAGTAGTACCACGTTAGCCGCTCGATAAATGCCGCTTTCTCCAGCCCCGTCAGCCAGTCCTCATCTTCCAGCTCCTGCATCAGCGCATTGCCCTCTTTCTCAATGCGCGTGAAATGGCAGAACGGCGTATCGCCGTGGTAGATGTTGATTTCCCGATACTTCCCCGCCCAGTCAAATACATCCTGATAGAGCTGATAATGGATGGCGCACAGCCAGGGAAGCCCGCGTATTTGTGGGCCAAGGCCGAGGGTCGCGGCGCGTAATGAGGTGAGTTCCAGCGCGGCCTGTTCAAGGCGGGTCGCTTCATGGATGCCCAGCTTATTACGCATTACGTTTAAACCAGGGAACAGATAGGGGTCACGGTCATTCCCGAATTTATCGCTCATAGTGCCCCCGCAGTTCTTCAATACGCGTCAGCGCGTCTTCGCTACTCAGGGTGACCAGCGGGATATCAGCCCCTTCCAGACGGCGGCTGGCCTGAAAATTCTCGTTGCGTGTCTTTTCCCAGAGCTGGGCTTTTTGCTTATCGGTAAGTTTTTTCATGCAGCCTCCCTGAACAATTCCCGTTTGCCACAAGTATAAGCAGCAATTTCAGGTTGTGCAGAAAGGCAAAAACGCGCGAACGGCATCGCCCGCGCGCAGCAGAATTTACGGCAGGACTTTCGCGGAGAGGATAACAACCGGCTTCGACGGCACATTCTGATACGGGCCGACATTGTGAGTCTGAACCTGTGAAATCTTATCGGCGACATCCATCCCTTTGACAACCTTACCAAATACAGCGTAACCAAAATCACGCTGACCGTGATCGAGGAAGGCATTATCCGCGACGTTGATGAAGAACTGGCTGGTTGCGCTATCTTTATCAGCAGTGCGCGCCATCGCGATGGTGCCTCGGGTGTTACGCAGGCCGTTGTCCGCTTCGTTCTTGATAGGCGGGTTCGGTTGTTTCTGCTGCATCTGCTCGTTAAAACCGCCGCCCTGCACCATAAAACCAGGGATCACGCGGTGGAAGGTGGTGTTGTTATAGAAACCACTGTTGACGTAGCTGACGAAGTTTTCCACGGAAACCGGCGCTTTCTGGCTGTTCAGCTCCAGCTCAATATTCCCTGCAGAAGTCGTCAGCAGCACATGCGGATCGCCCGTTGCTGCCAGAGCCGCCGGGGAAATCGCCGAGAGTGCAAAAACAGCCGTCATGGCCGCCAGAGTTGATTTGAGCATGAGAATTCCTTAACGGGTGCAGTAAAGAAGGCAAGTGGCTTGATTCTAAAGAGGGTTTGCACCCCAGGCCAGACTTTTACTTAAGTTTACTTAGTTGAAACAGATGTAACCAGCCCGGCACGGAGTTCTACGCATTTTTAATGTGATGCAAATCACGTTAGTCAGTGCAATAAATAACATTGGTGCAATAAAACTATGAATGCATCACTTTAATGAATAAAATCTGCGCACCCGGCGGGGTGTCAACGCGTTTTACGTTTCTATTCATACAGGCCAGTCATGACTAACAGCAACCGTATCAAGCTCACATGGATCAGCTTCTTCTCCTACGCCCTTACCGGTGCGTTGGTGATTGTCACCGGGATGGTGATGGGAAATATCGCCGATTACTTTAATCTGCCCGTTTCCAGCATGAGTAACACCTTCACCTTCCTGAACGCTGGGATCCTGATTTCTATCTTCCTGAACGCGTGGCTGATGGAAATTGTGCCGCTGAAAACGCAGCTTCGATTCGGCTTTGTGCTGATGGTGCTGGCGGTTGCCGGTCTGATGACCACGCACAGCCTGGCACTGTTTTCTGCCGCGATGTTCGTGCTCGGTCTGGTAAGCGGTATCACCATGTCGATCGGTACGTTCCTGATAACCCACATGTATGAAGGCCGCCAGCGCGGTGCGCGTCTGCTGTTTACCGACTCTTTCTTCAGTATGGCAGGGATGATATTCCCGATGGTCGCCGCGGTTCTGCTGGCGCGCAGCATTGAATGGTACTGGGTGTATGCCTGCATTGGTCTGGTCTACGTGGCTATTTTTATCCTGACCTTCGGCTGCGACTTCCCGGTTCTTGGCAATAAAGCCGCGCCCGATGCACAGCCTGTGGTGAAAGAAAAATGGGGGATCGGCGTACTGTTCCTGTCGATTGCCGCACTGTGCTACATCCTCGGCCAGCTCGGGTTTATCTCCTGGGTACCGGAATACGCTAAAGGCCTCGGCATGAGTCTGAACGACGCGGGCAAACTGGTCAGCGATTTCTGGATGTCTTATATGTTCGGCATGTGGGCGTTCAGCTTCATTCTGCGCTTCTTCGACCTGCAACGTATTCTGACCGTGCTGGCTGGCCTGGCGACCGTGCTGATGTACTTCTTCATTCACGGCGAACCACAGCACCTGGCGTGGTTTATTCTGACGCTGGGCTTCTTCTCCAGCGCGATTTACACCTCCATCATTACGCTGGGTTCACTGCAAACCAAAGTGGCCTCGCCGAAACTGGTTAACTTCGTTCTGACCTGCGGCACCATCGGCACCATGCTGACCTTCGTGGTCACCGGCCCGATTGTGGCCCACAGCGGCCCGCAGGCGGCGCTGATCACCGCTAACGGCCTTTACGCTGTGGTCTTCGTGATGTGCGTGATTCTTGGCTTCGTAAGCCGCCATCGCCAGCACGGCGCGGCGTCTCACTAAGACGATTGTTGTTGTGCCCGGTGGCGCTGGCGCTTACCGGGCCTACAGAAAATTCGCAATTTATTGATATTTAATAAAATTGTAGGCCGGATAAGGCGTTTACGCCGCCATCCGGCATTTCATCGCCTCAGGTGTTTCGCGCGAAATCAACGCGCTCTCCCCTCACCCAGGTCTGTGCAGGCTGCGTTTGCGCAATCACCCTCCCTTCTCTTATCGACCAGCGCACCGGCACCTGACGGCGCACCGCCTCAAAGCCATTCTCAGCCGGTAAAATTATCAGGTTAGCCGTATTCCCCGGTGCGAGGCCGTAATCCGTCACGCCAAACGTCCGTGCGCTATGATGGGTAATCAGCTTTAGCCCGTCGTTGATTTGCTGATACCCCATCAACTGGCAAACGTGCAGCCCCATATGCAGCACCTGCAACATATTTCCGGTGCCGAGCGGATACCACGGGTCGAACACATCATCATGCCCGAAGCAGACGTTAATCTCTGCTGCCAGCAGCTCTTTCACACGGGTGATGCCGCGACGTTTAGGATAATCATCAAAACGCCCCTGAAGATGAATGTTCACCAGCGGGTTAGCGACAAAGTTAATGCCCGACATCTTCAGCAGGCGGAATAACCGCGAGGTATACGCGCCGTTATAGGAGTGCATCGCCGTGGTGTGGCTCGCCGTCACCCGCGCGCCAATGCCCTCTTTCAGCGCCAGCGCTGCCACGGTTTCAACAAAGCGCGACTGCTCGTCGTCGATTTCATCACAGTGAATATCCAGCGGACGGTCATACTTCTGCGCCAGGCGAAACGCGATATGCAGCGATTCCACACCATACTCGCGGGTAAACTCAAAGTGCGGGATAGCGCCAACCACGTCTGCGCCGAGCTTCAGCGCCTCTTCCAGTAACGCTTCGCCGTTAGGGTACGACAGAACCCCTTCCTGCGGGAAAGCCACAATTTGCAAATCAACCCACGGTGCAACTTCCTGCTTCACTTCCAGCATGGCTTTCAATGCCGTGAGCGACGGGTCGGAAACATCCACATGGGTACGCACATACTGAATGCCATTCGCCATCTGCCACTTCAGGGTTTTCCACGCTCGAGCTTTCACATCATCATGACTCAGCAGCGCTTTGCGCTCGGCCCAGCGCTCAATACCTTCAAACAACGTACCGGACTGATTCCAGTTCGGTTCACCCGCCGTTTGCGTGGTATCGAGGTGAATATGCGGCTCAATAAATGGCGGCAGCGCTAAGCCGCCCTCAGCGTCAAGCACCTGCGGGTCGCCAGCCTGTACCACCTCCATGGGGGTAATCTCGCCAAACTGGCCATTTTCAATCGCGATTTGCCAACATCCTTCCTGATTCGGCAAACGCACATTCTGGATTAAGCGAAGCGGTAGTAGTGTCATTCCTGTTCCCCATTTGGCCGCTGTTTTTTCACCAGCACAAAATGATCATCTACCACCATTTTGTACACAAAAAGAGCACTCCGGAAAAGCGTGTCTTTTCCGTGACTTATAAAAATACTGACAAATCAGTGATATACCTATTAAGTAGTAGGCAAAGGTGTATTTGATTTGTATCAATAATCGCCATAGCTGAATCGTTAAGGTAGGCAGTAATAGAAAAGAAATCGAGGCAATAATGAGCAAAGTCAGACTCGCAATTATCGGTAACGGCATGGTCGGCCACCGCTTTATCGAGGACCTTCTCGATAAGTCCGACGCCAGCCTTTACGACATCACCGTGTTCTGTGAAGAACCGCGTAAAGCCTATGACCGCGTGCACCTTTCTTCCTACTTCTCTCATCATACCGCAGAAGAGCTGTCGCTGGTGCGTGAAGGCTATTACGAAAAACACGGCGTTAATGTTCTGATTGGCGAACGCGCCATTACCATTAATCGTCAGGAGAAAGTGATTCACTCCAGCGCCGGGCGCACGGTCTTTTACGACAAACTGATCATGGCGACCGGTTCGTATCCGTGGATCCCACCGATTAAAGGCTCCGACACGCAGGACTGCTTTGTTTATCGTACCATCGAAGATCTCAACGCTATTGAATCCTGCGCACGTCGCAGTAAACGCGGCGCGGTCGTCGGCGGCGGATTGCTTGGGCTGGAAGCGGCTGGCGCACTGAAAAACCTCGGTGTCGAAACACACGTCATTGAATTCGCGCCAATGCTGATGGCTGAACAGCTCGATCAAATGGGCGGTGAGCAGCTTCGTCGTAAGATTGAAAGCATGGGTGTGCGTGTGCACACCAGCAAAAATACCAAAGAGATCGTTCAGGAAGGCAAAGACGCGCGTAAAACCATGCGCTTTGCCGACGGCAGCGATTTAGAAGTCGACTTTATCGTCTTCTCTACCGGTATCCGCCCACGCGACAAACTGGCGACCCAATGTGGTCTGGCCGTGGCGCAGCGCGGCGGTATTGTGATTAACGACACCTGCCAGACCTCTGACCCGGATATCTATGCCATCGGCGAATGCGCCAGCTGGAACAACCGTGTATACGGGCTGGTTGCCCCTGGCTACAAAATGGCGCAGGTCGCCGTTGACCATATCCTCGGTACGCAGAATGCGTTCCAGGGCGCTGATCTCAGCGCCAAACTGAAATTGCTGGGCGTTGACGTCGGCGGTATCGGTGATGCGCACGGTCGTACACCGGGCGCACGTAGCTACGTTTACCTCGACGAAAGCAAAGAAGTCTATAAACGCCTCATCGTCAGCGAAGACAACAAATACCTGCTCGGCGCGGTGCTGGTGGGCGACACCAGCGACTACGGCAACCTGTTGCAAATGGAGATGAACAAGATTGAGCTGCCGGAAAACCCGGATGCCTTAATTCTTCCGGCGCACGCGGGCAGCGGTAAACCGTCTATCGGTGTCGATAAACTGCCGGACAGCGCGCAAATCTGCTCCTGCTTCGACGTCACCAAAGGCGATCTGGTTGCGGCGATTAACCGTGGCTGTCACACCGTCGCGGCGCTGAAAGCGGAAACGAAAGCCGGCACCGGCTGCGGCGGTTGTATCCCGCTGGTAACGCAAGTGCTGAATGCGGAACTGTCGAAACAGGGTATCGAAGTTAACAACAATCTGTGTGAACACTTCGCCTTTACCCGTCAGGAGCTGTATCACCTGATCCGCGTGGAAGGGATTAAATCCTTCGACGAACTGCTGCAAAAATACGGCAAAGGCTACGGTTGCGAAGTCTGTAAACCGACCGTAGGTTCTCTGCTGGCCTCCTGCTGGAATGAGTACATCCTCAAACCAGAACATACGCCGCTGCAGGATACCAACGATAACTTCCTGGCGAACATGCAGAAAGACGGAACCTACTCCGTTATTCCGCGCTCCGCGGGCGGTGAAATCACCCCGGAAGGGCTGGTCGCCGTGGGTCGTATCGCACGTGAATTTAACCTGTACACCAAAATCACCGGTTCCCAGCGTATCGGCCTGTTTGGCGCACAAAAAGATGACCTGCCGGAAATCTGGCGTCAGCTGATTGATGCCGGCTTCGAAACCGGTCACGCATACGCGAAAGCATTGCGTATGGCAAAAACCTGCGTAGGTAGCACCTGGTGCCGCTACGGCGTGGGCGACAGCGTAGGGTTCGGCGTTGAGCTGGAGAACCGCTACAAAGGTATTCGTACACCGCACAAAATGAAATTTGGCGTCTCCGGCTGTACCCGTGAATGTGCAGAAGCGCAGGGTAAAGACGTGGGTATCATCGCCACCGAGAAAGGCTGGAACCTGTACGTCTGCGGCAACGGCGGGATGAAACCGCGTCACGCAGATTTGCTGGCAGCGGACCTCGATCGCGATACGCTGGTGAAATATCTCGACCGCTTTATGATGTTCTACATCCGCACCGCCGATAAGCTGACGCGTACCGCGCCGTGGCTTGATAATCTGGAAGGCGGGATCGACTACCTGCGTGCCGTGATCATCGACGACAAACTGGGACTGAACGAACATCTGGAATCTGAAATTGCGCGTCTGCGTGCGGCCTTCGCCTGCGAGTGGACAGAAACCGTCAACAACCCGGCGGCGCAGGTTCGTTTCAAACACTTTATCAACAGCGAGCAGCGTGACCCGAACGTACAGGTTGTGCCTGAACGTGAACAGCATCGCCCGGCCACGCCGTACGAACGCATCCCGGTCACCATGGTGGAGGAAAACGCATGAGCCAGTGGGTAAACATCTGCAAAATTGACGCTATTTTGCCGGCAACCGGCGTTTGCGCACTGCTGGGCGACCAGCAGGTGGCGATTTTCCGCCCGTACGCTGATGACCAGGTTTTCGCTATCAGTAATATCGACCCGTTCTTTGAATCCAGCGTGCTGTCACGCGGCCTGATTGCAGAACATCAGGGTGATTTATGGGTTGCCAGCCCGCTGAAAAAACAGCGTTTCCGTCTGCGCGATGGGCTGTGCATGGAGGACGAGTGCCACTCCGTCCCCCATTTTGAAGCTCGCGTTAAAGATGGTCAGGTGCAGCTTAAAGCCTGACGAGATAACCCCCTGTTAAATACAGGGGGTTGTTCGCGATAACAGCAGGAAAAGTCGTATGTTTCATACGGCTTCTGCTGTTATTCTACCCGCCCAATTTCCCCTGATTCTGTCCATCTTTGAGGCTACACCGTGGATCACTTACCTATCTTCTGTCAGCTGCGCGATCGTGACTGTTTACTGGTCGGCGGTGGTGATGTTGCTGAACGCAAGGCGCGTCTGCTGCTTGATGCTGGCGCCCGTCTGACGGTCAACGCGCTGGAGTACGTTCCTCAGTTCAGAATATGGGAAGACGCCGGCATGCTGACGTTGGCCGAGGGCGAGTTTAATCCCACGCTGCTTGATACCTGCTGGCTGGCGATCGCCGCCACGGATAACGACGCGGTAAATCAGCAGGTCAGTGAAGCGGCGCAAGCGCGACGTATTTTCTGCAACGTGGTGGATGCGCCGAAAGCCGCCAGTTTTATCATGCCGTCGATTATTGACCGCTCACCACTAATGGTGGCGGTCTCTTCCGGCGGCACATCGCCGGTGCTGGCGCGTCTGCTGCGTGAAAAGCTGGAGTCGCTGCTGCCGTTGCATCTTGGGCAAGTGGCGCACTACGCAGGCCAGTTGCGTTCACGGGTGAAAAAGCAGTTCGCCACCCTTGCCGAACGTCGTCGTTTCTGGGAAAAACTGTTCACCCATGACCGTTTAGCCCAGTCGCTGGCGAATCAGGACAAGGTCGCCATTGAACAAGTCACCGAACATCTGCTCACCGAGCCGCTGGACCATCGCGGTGAAGTGGTACTGGTTGGCGCCGGGCCGGGCGATGCGGGCCTGTTGACCCTTAAGGGGCTACAACAAATCCAGCAGGCCGACGTGGTGGTTTATGACCGTCTGGTCTCTGATGACATTATGAATCTGGTGCGCCGCGACGCAGACCGTGTTTTCGTGGGTAAACGCGCCGGTTATCACTGTGTGCCGCAGGATGAGATCAATCAGATCCTGCTGCGTGAAGCGCAACAGGGTAAACGCGTGGTGCGACTGAAAGGCGGCGATCCGTTTATCTTCGGGCGCGGCGGCGAAGAGCTGGAAACGCTGTGCGATGCGGGTATTCCTTTCTCCGTTGTGCCGGGTATCACGGCGGCATCCGGTTGCTCGGCGTATTCCGGGATCCCGCTCACTCACCGCGACTACGCGCAAAGCGTGCGCCTGGTCACCGGCCACTTGAAAACCGGCGGCGAGCTGGACTGGGAAAATCTGGCGGCAGAGAAACAAACGCTGGTGTTCTACATGGGGCTGAATCAGGCGGCGACGATCCAGGAAAAACTGATTGAGCACGGCATGTCCGCCACGATGCCGGTGGCGATTGTGGAAAACGGTACAGCGATTAAACAGCGCGTCGTTGACGGCACGCTGGAAGAGTTAGGCGCACTGGCACAGCAAATGGCAAGCCCGGCGCTGATTATCGTGGGCCGGGTGGTTGGGCTGCGCGAGAAGCTGAACTGGTTCTCAAATCATTAATCCCCTTCGGGCGCGGTAGCATTACCGCGCCCACACATAATACAAACGCATGACTTCTACGATTATTATAAATATTTAATACTTTTTTAAGTTAATCGAATTATTCATTTCGCATCGCATGGCGTTAAATAAAGACAACTTATTCCGGCCTCACCGGCGATAAGTACAAGGATTTAATAACACCTATCGATTCAAGGGATGATTCTATGAAAAGCATGCTCAAAGCCGCCGCCGTCGTGCTGGCACTCTCTACTCTCACCGCCTGCACCGGGCACATTGAAAATAAAAACAAAACCTGCTCTTACGATTATTTACTGCATCCGGCCATTTCAATTTCTAAAATTATTGGCGGCTGTGGCCCAGCGACAGAACAATAATTTAAATAATATAAAAAAGCCGGGAAATTTCCCGGCTTAAAAGCGCCCGATGCGCAAGCTTATCGGGCCTACGGCCTATCGCCGTTTATCAACGTTGCACATCTTAGTAGGCCGGATAAGGCGTACACGCCGCATCCGGCAAGAACAACGCGCACGTTGTCAGCAATCTGAAGCCGGGAAATTTCCCGGCTTCATCGATTTATTATAAAGGCTTGCCCACAAACCCAATCGCTTCGTAAACAGCTTTCAGTGTTTGCCCCGCGCGTGCGCTGGCTTTGTCCGCGCCCTCTTTCATAATTTTGTTGAGCAGCGCTTCATCGTTGCGGAAACGATGATAACGTTCCTGAAGCTCGGTCAGCATGCCGGAAACGGCCTCCGCCACTTCGCCTTTCAGGTGGCCGTACATTTTGCCTTCGAAGTGTTTTTCCAGCTCAGGAATGCTCTGGCCTGTAACCGCAGAGAGAATATCCAGCAGGTTGGAAACGCCCGCTTTCTCTTTAACGTCATAACGCACCACCGGCGGCTCTTCCGAGTCGGTCATCGCGCGTTTGATTTTCTTCACCACGGATTTCGGATCTTCCAGCAGGCCGATGACGTTGTTACGGTTGTCATCCGATTTGGACATCTTCTTGGTCGGCTCCAGCAGCGACATCACGCGCGCGCCGGATTTCGGAATAAACGGCTCTGGCACTTTAAAGATATCGCCGTAAATAGCGTTAAAGCGCTGGGCGATATCGCGGCTCAGTTCCAGGTGCTGTTTCTGATCTTCGCCCACCGGAACCTGGTTGGTTTGATACAGCAGGATATCTGCCGCCATCAGTACCGGGTAGTCAAACAGACCGGCGTTGATGTTTTCCGCATAGCGTGCCGATTTATCTTTGAACTGGGTCATACGGCTCAGTTCACCGAAGTAGGTGTAGCAGTTCAGCGCCCAGCTCAGCTGTGCGTGTTCCGGCACGTGAGACTGTACGAAGATGGTGCTTTTTTCCGGGTCGATGCCACAGGCCAGATAGAGCGCCAGGGTATCTAACGTTGCTTTGCGCAGCGCCTGCGGGTCCTGACGCACGGTGATCGCGTGCTGGTCAACGATGCAGTAGATGCAATGGTAGTCATCCTGCATGTTTACCCACTGACGCAGCGCACCCATGTAGTTGCCAATGGTCAATTCACCTGACGGCTGTGCGCCACTAAAAACGATGGGCTTAGTCATGTTCTAATTCCTGATTTTCACTGTGCGGAAGCCCGAGCGCGGGCAAGAGTTCGTTAAACTGGTCGAAGATATAATCGGGCGAGCTGAGCGCGATAGATTCGCCATAGTTGTAGCCATAGGTCAGCCCCACGGAGCAGCAACCCGCCGCCTGTGCCGCCTGAATATCGTTGCGTGAATCGCCCACAAAAAGCAGTTCAGCCGGTTCAATTTCCAGACGCTTCGCCACCAGCAGCAGCGGTTCCGGGTGCGGTTTCTTGTTCTGCACGTCATCACCGCCAATCACCACGCTAAAGAAGCGTGCAATGCCCAGCGACTCAAGCAGCGGCGCGACAAACGGCGTCGGCTTATTGGTCACCAGCGCCAGTGGCAGGCCTTTGTCATGCAGCGCCGCCAGCGTTTGTTCAACGTGCGGGAAAAGGAAACTGCCCTCTTCGGCAAACTCGGCGTAGTAGCGGTCAAACAGGCGACGCAGCACGCGTAACTGTTCATCCTGGGGGATGTCCGCATGGTCAACGGAAGGTTTCCCCTGGGCGGCACGTTGAGTCGCACGCTCCTGACGAGACCAGGCCAGCGCCCGCTCCATCAGAACATCAGCTCCGTTGCCAATCCAGGTCACCACGCGTTCTTCGCCCGCCACCGGGAGTTCCAGCGCATAAAGCGCGCTATCTACCGCCGCAGTCAGACCCGGCGCGCTATCCACCAGCGTACCGTCGAGATCGAAGGCCACGCCGCGGAGGTTCTGCAATTTATCCATGACTTACCTTTGCCAGTTCACTGCGCATTTCATCAATCACTTTTTTGTAATCTGGCTTATCGAAAATCGCGGAGCCTGCGACAAACATATCAGCCCCGGCGGCGGCGATTTCACCAATGTTGTTTACCTTCACCCCGCCGTCCACTTCCAGGCGGATATCGTAGCCAGATTCGTCAATGCGACGGCGCACTTCACGCAGCTTGTCGAGGGTGTGAGGAATGAAGGACTGGCCGCCAAAGCCTGGGTTCACCGACATCAACAGGATCACGTCCAGTTTATCCATCACATAATCGAGGTAGCTCAGCGGCGTCGCCGGGTTGAATACCAGCCCCGCTTTACAGCCATGCTCTTTAATCAGTTGCAGCGTGCGGTCAACATGCTCAGACGCTTCAGGATGGAAGGTAATAATGCTGGCGCCCGCCGCCGCGAAATCGGGAACAATGCGGTCGACCGGTTTCACCATCAGGTGAACGTCGATAGGCGCGGTAATACCGTATTTGCGCAGGGCTTTCAGCACCATCGGGCCGATGGTCAGATTCGGTACATAGTGGTTATCCATAACATCGAAATGAACCACATCCGCACCGGCGGCCAGTGCGTTGGCGGTGTCTTCACCCAGGCGGGCAAAATCAGCCGACAGAATTGAGGGGGCAATCAAAAACTGTTTCATCCGCATCTCCTAAAAACTATTTTTTATCTGCCGGGCGATACAACGCCAGCAGCTCATCCACCTTATTACGCGTGCCGCCGTTGCGGCTAATGCTGCGTCGTACTTTAACGACGTGCTGTACTGCGTTGTTATACCACGCCACCGTCTCAGGTGTGCGATGGTTTGAAATCAGTACCGGAATACGCTTCGCCACCAGCTCTTCAGCTTTATCGGCCAGCAGCTTTTGCTGTTCGCTGCTGAAGCTATTGGTGTGGTAGGCGGTAAAGTTAGCCGTGGCGGAAAGCGGCGCGTACGGCGGATCGCAATAGACGACCGCTTTCTTTGCCTGCTGCGCGCGGTCCATACACACTTCATACGACTCGCAGTGGAACTCCGCGTTCTGCGCTTTTTCGGCAAAATGGTACAGCTCGGCTTCCGGGAAGTAAGGCTTCTTGTATCGGCCAAAAGGCACGTTGAACTCGCCGCGCAAATTGTAACGGCACAGGCCGTTGTAGCCATGGCGGTTCAGATAGAGGAACAACACCGCACGGCGCATTTTATCCGTGCTGGCGTTAAATTCGCTACGAAACGCGTAGTAACTCTCGGCGTTATTCGTTTCGGACGTAAAAACCTTGCGCGCCTCGGCGACATAATCGTCAGGCTGATTTTTAACAATCTTGTAGAGTTCGATCAGGTCGCTGTTGATATCAGCAAGGATATAACGTGAAAAGTCGGTATTAAGAAATACCGACCCGGCGCCCACGAAAGGCTCCACCAGGCAGTCACCTGATGGCAAGTGATGTCTAATATCTTCGAGCAGGGGGAATTTTCCCCCTGCCCATTTTAAAAAAGCGCGATTTTTTTTCATGCTGCCTAACTAATTACACTTTCTCCGGCTGTGGAGAAAGCTCCGACAGCATCCTGCGCTTGTAGCACGTCACATTACTTCAGGTCAGATTGCACCTGATGCAACGGTTTCGCCCACGGATTTTTTGCCTGAACATCGGCAGGCAGCGAGGTCACCGCGCGTTTTGCATCATCTTTCGACGCATAAACACCCGTTACCAGCACATACCAGGGCTGACCGTTACGCGTGGTTTGATACACCACGTAGTCTTTCAGATTCTCTTTCTTCGCCCAACCGTTCAGGTTGTCGTAGTTAGAAGAGGAGCTGAGCTGCAGCGTGTAATGACCGCCAGGTGCAGATTTAAGTGAATTCACATCACCTGCGGATTTCGCCGCGCCGCTTGCTGCCGGAGCGCTGGTTGCCGCAGTGGCAGCCGGAGCGGTAGTCGTTGAAGTCGCTGCAGGTGCCGTGGTGGTTGCCGTTGCTGCCGGTTTTGCCGGCGCGGTAGAGCTGGCAGGCGTTTTCGCCGGCGTGCTCGTGGCAGCGGTTTCGGTGTGTTTCGGCTGCTGGGCAACAGGTTTAGGCGCAGTCACCGGAGCCGGTTTCGCCGCCGCGGTGGTTTGCGGTTTGCTCTGCGGTTTCGGTTCAATCACGGTCTGTTTACGTTCAGGACGCGTGGCCGCCGTCTGCTGACGCGGTGCCGTTTCGGTCGCCGCCGGGCGAGAAGAGGCCCCGTTACGGACAGGCGCAACGGTCGCCGGTTCGGTTGGCAGCGTGGAGTTAACGACCACGTTATCGACCTGACCCTGCTGCTGAGTCAGTGCGTTGTTCAGATCGCCCTGCACTTCCACACGCTGCTGGCCGTCAGCCGTTGCGGCTGGCTGACCCTGAGTCGGCGTAGACGAGATTGGCGGCAGGGAAACGTCCTGCTGCGGGTTAGCGCCCGCGGTCTGCTCTGCGGAAGTGGTGCCTGGCGCAGGCTGAGTGCCATTTGCCTGATCGGCCGCATCACCGGAGAGATCGATATTTTTTTCCGCCGACGCGCTCTGGTCGCTGGAAGAGGAAGACGGTGATTTCAGCGCCGAACCAATGCCCACGATCAGCAGCAGCAGCACCAGAATCCCGACACCCATCATAATGTACTGGCGAGAAGCCGGTTTACGCGGTGGGGATTTACGTTTACGCGGACGACGCTCGACGACTTCTTCCGCCTCTGCATCATCTTCGTCGTCATAAAGCTCATCTTCGGGCTCGACATCTTCACGTGCCTTGCGGCTACGGGCCGGACGGCGCTCATCCGCTTCCAGCTCCACATCATCAAAATTGATCTGCGGCTCATTGTCACGATCGGAAGATTGACGAGAGCGACCAGTACGACGATCGCTGGGATCGGGTTTCAGCTCGTCTTCTGGTTTAAATTCATCCATTTAACACCCCACTAAAAGGCTCACGCCCACAACTATTGCACTTCACCTGAAGATAAAACGCCGCGCGAACGCGGCTTGACCTTTCTTATTGTTGCGCCCGCTGAGTATCAGCGATAGCGCCAAGAACCACATCATGCGGCACACCGCCGCGTACTTCACTTTTACCGATGGCCAGCGGGAGGACGAGTCGCATCTCACCGGCTAAAACTTTTTTGTCGCGCATCATGTGCGGCAGATAAGCTTCCGCCGACATCGCCTGCGGGCCTGTGACCGGCAGGTTTGCGCGTTTAAGCAGCGCAATAATACGCTGTGTCTCTTCCGGCTTAAACTGACCTAAGCGTTCAGAGGCATGCGCCGCCATGACCATACCAGCAGCAACGGCTTCACCGTGAAGCCAGTTACCGTAACCCATCTCGGCTTCAATCGCATGCCCAAATGTATGTCCAAGATTGAGTAAAGCACGTAAGCCGGTTTCGCGCTCGTCCGCAGCGACAACTTCTGCTTTTAATTCGCAGCAGCGACGAATGCAGTACGCCATGGCTTTCTCATCAAGGGCCATCAGGGCATCGATGTTCTCTTCCAGCCAGTCGAAGAACGGCGCGTCGAGGATAATGCCATATTTGATGACTTCAGCGAGACCCGAAGAGAGTTCTCGCGCAGGCAAGGTTTTCAGGCAGTTCAAATCAACAACCACGGAAGCGGGTTGCCAGAACGCGCCGATCATATTCTTGCCAAGGGGATGGTTTACGGCTGTTTTGCCGCCAACCGAGGAATCTACCTGCGAAAGCAGCGTGGTAGGAACCTGAATAAAGCGCACGCCGCGCTGATAGCTCGCCGCTGCAAACCCGGTTAAATCGCCAATGACGCCGCCGCCAAGGGCTACCAGGGTCGTATCGCGACCGTGCGGTTTTTGCAGTAGTGCTGTAAAGACGGTGTCCATTACCGCCAGGCTTTTGTACTTCTCGCCATCGGGAAGGATCACGCTATCGACCTTGACGCCAGCCTGTTCCAGCACAGAACGGACGTTATCAAGATAGAGCGGCGCCAGCGTTTCGTTGGTCACCAGCATAACCTGGCAGCCAGACTTGAGCGGTAAGAAGGAAGCTGGATCGTTAAACAAACCAGCCGCGATGGTTATCGGGTAACTACGTTCCCCGAGAGTTACAGTAAGCCTCTCCATAACGCGACGTCCACCTTGGTTACTTTTATTCGCTTAAACGCTTTACGCTGACGCAGTGTTCGCTGCCCAGTATCAGTTGCTTTCCAGCATATGAATGATCTGGTTCGCGACCACTTTTGCACTCTGATCGTCAGTACGGATAGTGATATCGGCAATTTCTTCATACAGCGGGTTGCGCTCATCGGCCAACGCCACGAAGACCTCGCGCTGCGGTGCATCAACCTGCAACAGCGGACGTTTTTTATCGCGCTGCGTGCGGGCAAGCTGTTTTTCGATGGTCGTTTCGAGATAGACCACCACGCCGCGGGCGGAGAGACGATTGCGCGTTTCGCGAGATTTAACAGAGCCACCGCCGGTCGCCAGAACAATGCCCTGCTTTTCGGTCAGCTCGTTGATGATCTTTTCTTCGCGGTCACGGAAACCTTCTTCGCCTTCGACATCAAAGACCCAGCCCACGTCAGCGCCTGTCCGTTTCTCAATCTCTTGATCAGAATCGTAAAATTCCATATTGAGCTGTTGGGCTAACTGGCGCCCAATAGTGCTTTTGCCGGCACCCATAGGTCCAACCAGAAAGATATTGCGTTTCTCTGCCATTTTTTTGGTACTACTAAGACTATTCGTTAATGATAAATCCGCGCCGCTAACATTCTGGCGTCGCCGGACATGAACTGAAACCTCTTGTGCGATACTGCGAGAGTCAGACTGAAAATTATCTCAATACTCCGGCTGGTTTGGCAACAGATTAAATTGCCGTCTTGAAGGAGACAGCGAGAGTGCGCCGACGCTCAAATCGGTACTCCTTGTATGCTAAATCCTGCCTCACGTCAAACACCTGACGCCAGTTCGTAAAGAAATTTCAGCGATTAGCGAGATGAAATGATCCGTGGCGTGATAAACACCACCAGCTCCCGTCGCTCGTTATCTTTGCCATCGTGGCGGAAAAGTTGGCCCAATAGCGGGATATCGCCCAATAAAGGTATACCATCCCGCGCAGTTTTGTTTTTTTGCGAGAATATTCCACCCAGCGCCAGCGTTTCGCCACTCTGTACTTCCACCTGAGTTTCAATTTCCTGTTTATCGATGGCCAGCACTTCGCCATCGGCCTGTTGCAGTACCTGCCCCGGCATGTTCTCGCTGATGTGCAGCTTCAGGCGGACGCGGTTTTTCTGTAGCACCGTGGGCGTCACTTCCATCCCCAGCACCGCCTCTTTAAATTCCACCGAGGTCGCGCCGCTTTCGCCGCTGGAAACCTGATACGGGATCTCGCTTCCCTGTTTGATGCTGGCAGGCTGCAGGTGCGAAGCCAGCAGACGCGGGCTGGCGATAATTTCCAGCTGCTGTTTTTGTTCCAGCGCTGAAAGCTCAAGCTCCAGCAGGCGACCATTAATTCGGCCAATATTAAACCCGGCGCGGGTTGTCGCATCCGCCACAGAGAGGTCGCTGCTGAGGGAAGTGACTTTGCCTAACCCCGGCGGACTGGCCGCATCCGCCAGCGTCCACTTCACGCCAAGCTCACGCAGGCTCTTTTCATTAATAGTGACGATGTGCGCCGCCAGCTCAACCTGCCCCACGGGAATATCCATCTCGCTGGCCCAGTTTTCAAACAGTGGCAGATGGTTTGCATCATCGCGCAGAATAAGCCGATTGGTGCGTTTATCGACGGTGAGCGTACCACGTGGGCTCAGCAACTTTTCCCCGGCTTTGGCGAGTTCTGTCGCATCGGCGTGATACAGCACGATACTGCGGCTTTTTAGCGGTAAGGCCTGCTGGCGTTTTTCCTGCTCGGCCTGAGCACGCTGCTGACGCGCTTCCTGCCAGGCCTGCGAATGAATGGCGATAACGCTGCCTTCCTGAGTCATGGTCAAACCGCTGCTGGTTAACACAATTTGCAGCGCCTGCTTCCACGGCACATTTTTCAACTGCAACGACAGCGTACCCTGCACATCGGGCGCAATCACCATATTGCGCTGCTCAAGATCGGCCAGGCTTTGCAGCACCTGCGCCACCGGCACCTCATCCACCACCAGTGACACATTTTTACTGGCGGCCAGCAGCGGCAGCAGTAACAGCGCCAGCAGGCTTATCCTTTTTATCATGCTTGATTTCTCCTTTAATGATTCGCCACTGCGACGGCTCGCAGGCTTCGTCCGTCTCCATCGTCAGGCTTTCCGACGTGATATCCGTAATACGCCAGCCAGACATGAGGACGTCTTCTCGCGCTATCCTTCGCCACTTTCCTTTTTCGTCGCGCAAGAAGGCGATTTGTCGCGGTCCGCTATCCACACTGCCCGCGTACTGCCACCGGCCGATCTGCGCGTTTCGGCAAGTGTCGTCTACCGGGATAAACGGGTCGCGCATGCCCAGCAGCAACGGAAGGAACAACATCAGCACGCCGCGTACATTACTCTGCATTGATGCCCTCCAGTTGCAGCGTCAGCACATGCCGCGTCTCACCCGCCTGAAGAGAAAACGCCACTACCCGCATTCCCCGTTCCGCCAGAAGCGTAAACACCGATGGCACCTGCTCCCATATGCTTTCCAGCACCAGTTCACCGCCCCGCCCGGCAGGCGTCCAACTCATCAGCTCCGCCCCAGGGCGTTGAAAATCGACCGGAGAAAAGGGTTTCGTCGTCGCCAGAGTGGCGTCAGCGGCGACGTTTAGCGCCGCCCGTAGCGGCATCACACTCTGCCAGCGGGCGATGCGCACGACTTGCTGTTGCTTCCACGCTACGCTCTGCGAGGCTGGTTCAGGTTGCAGCAGGAATGCCACGCCGCCCGCCGCCATCAACAGCAGCCCGGCAAGCCCGGCATGCCAGCGTTCAGGGCGCTGCATCGGCGGCTCTCCTTTTCATCTGATAGCTGAACAGCCAGCGCCCATCTTTATCGCGCGCCATTTTTCCGGCAATGGCAGGCTGAAAACCATCAATACGTTGCATTTGTTCATCAAGATCGTGCAGAGCAGAAAAACGCACCAGCACGCCGGAAAGTGACAGGACGTCGTTCTGGTAGGTCAGTCCGGTCAGCCACGCCTGGGCGGGCAACTGTTCGGCAAGCGACACCAGTCGCGCATGCCAGGCAGCGGTTTGCCGCCGCGCGGCCTGTTGACGCTGCTGCTGTGCCCGTTCCGCCAGGCGTAGCCTGAATTGTTCTTCACGCTGGGTGAGTGCACGAATCAACTGGCGTTCAGCCTCCACGTGGCACACCAGCCGCGTCTCCTGCAGGCGCGACTCCGCCAGCCTGCTTCCCCCTGCCACCAGAAGCGTCAGCATGACGCCCGATACGCAGAGGCATGCAAGACGGATCCGTTTCCGCTGGCGGGATTGCCGCCAGGGCAGAAAGTTAACCGACGCGCTCATCTCTGCGCTCCCAGCGCCAGGCCAATGGCGATAGCGAAGGCATCGCTGTCCGCAGGCAGCGGCGGCTGAATCTGCCCAATAACGCGCCATGGGTCGACGTGAAGCAGGTCATCAGATTGCGCGGTACAGTGCACCAGTTCAGGCAGGGACAAGCGCGTACTGAGTTGTTGCAACGAAGGGGCCTCCGTGAGCGGCACGCTTCCCCAACCTGCCGCACTGGCCCATAGCCACTGATGGCTATCCTGCCACGCCAGCCCGCCTGCATTATGAGGGAGCAAGTGGAGAAAGTGACGCAACGCGCAGGCATCGGGCGTAATCGCCGTCACTTGCAGGCGAAGCGTACGCGCGACGCGCTGCAACGGCTCGACATCTTTGCGCTGAGCGGCAGTCACGCTCCAGCCTTCCACCTGCGGGGCTGGCTGATAATCGAAGCAGAGTGCAGAAGGTTCCATCGCCACCTGCTGTGCCATGGCGCTGGCGATCCACTGCGCCTGCTCGCTGTCACGCAGCGTCATCGACGCCTGCGGCAGCGTTTTCTGCAAGGTGCGGTGCGCGGGAAACGCCAGGCTAACCGCATGCTGCCACGGCAGCTCGCATCGCCAGGCCGAGAGGGCCGCCACCAGCGCGTTTTCCGTTTGTGAAGGTGAAAGCGAGGAGAAATCAGCGGGAAGCGGTAGAAGCCACCACCGACGCAGCGCCCAGCCGCCGCGCACGCGCTGGAGCGCAAGGGCCGTGATTTTATCCTGTTGAATGTGAAGACCTATTTGCCAGCATCCGAAAGCCATTTCGTGATATCCCTTAAACGCCATCATGGTGACGGCTATATCAATGCATCTGGCTTGCCTTTATACTACCGCGCGTTTGTTTATAAACTGCCCAAATGAAACTAAATGGGAAATCTCCGGTGAAGTTCGTAAAGTATTTATTAATCCTTGCAGTCTGTTGCATTCTGCTGGGAGCAGGCTCGGTTTATGGCCTCTACAAATATATTGAGCCACAGCTTCCTGATGTTGCGACGCTCAGAGACGTGCGTCTGCAAATTCCAATGCAGGTTTACAGCGCAGACGGTGAGCTGATCGCCCAATATGGTGAAAAACGGCGTATTCCTGTCACTCTCAGTCAAATGCCGCCTGAGCTGGTGAAGGCGTTTATTGCCACGGAAGACAGCCGTTTCTACGAGCACCACGGGGTTGACCCGGTGGGGATTTTCCGTGCCGCCAGCATCGCGCTGTTCTCCGGCCACGCGTCGCAGGGGGCGAGTACCATCACCCAGCAGCTGGCGCGTAACTTCTTCCTCAGCCCTGAAAAGACGTTGATGCGTAAGATAAAGGAAGTGTTCCTGGCTATTCGCATTGAGCAGTTGCTGAGCAAAGATGAGATCCTCGAACTCTACCTCAACAAAATCTACCTCGGCTACCGCGCGTACGGCGTGGGCGCTGCGGCGCATGTTTACTTTGGTAAATCCATCGATCAGCTGAGCCTGAGCGAAATGGCGGTGATCGCCGGTTTACCGAAAGCGCCTTCCACCTTCAACCCGCTCTATTCCATGGATCGCGCCACCGCCCGTCGTAACGTGGTGCTGTCGCGTATGCTGAACGAAGGGTATATCACCCAGGCGCAGTACGATCAGGCGCGCAGCCAGCCGATTGATGCGGACTACCATGCACCGGAGATCGCCTTCTCTGCCCCGTATCTGACCGAAATGGTGCGTCAGGAGATGGTGAAACGCTACGGCGAGCAGGCGTACGAAGATGGCTATCGCGTTTACACCACCATCACGCGTAAGAACCAGCAGGCCGCGCAGTTGGCCGTGCGGACTAACGTGATGGATTACGATATGCGTCACGGCTATCGCGGCCCATCTAATGTGCTGTGGAAAGTGGGCGAAACGCCGTGGGATAGCAAAAAAATTACTGACTCGCTGAAAGCGCTGCCAACCTACGGGCCGCTGCGTCCGGCGGTGGTGTTGTCAGCCAGCGCGACGGAAGCAACCGCACAGTTGGCCGATGGCACCTCTGTTTCTCTGACAATGGAAGGCGTTCGCTGGGCGCGCGCCTGGCGTTCTGACACCGCACAGGGGCCAACCCCGCGTCGCGTTAGCGAAGTCGTGCAGGCCGGGCAGCAGATTTGGGTGCGTCAGGTTGGCGAAAGCTGGTGGTTGTCGCAGGTGCCGGATGTGAACTCAGCGCTGGTCTCCATCAACCCGCAGAATGGCGCGATCATCGCGCTGGTCGGCGGTTTCGATTTCAACCAGAGCAAGTTTAACCGTGCCACGCAGGCGCTGCGTCAGGTGGGTTCCAATATCAAGCCGTTCCTGTACACGGCGGCGATGGACAAAGGCTTAACGCTCGCCAGCATCCTGAACGACGTGCCGATTTCCCGCTGGGATGCCGGGGCCGGTTCAGACTGGCGTCCTAAGAACTCGCCGAACGAATATGCCGGCCCGATTCGCCTGCGTCAGGGTTTGGGTCAGTCGAAAAACGTAGTGATGGTGCGCGCTATGCGCGCAATGGGCGTCGATTATGCGGCGGAGTATCTCCAGCGTTTTGGCTTCCCGTCTGAGAATATTGTCCGCACGGAATCGCTGGCGCTGGGCTCGCCGTCCTTCACCCCGCTTCAGGTCGCGCGCGGCTATGCAGTGATGGCGAACGGCGGCTTCCTGGTCGATCCTTACTTTATCAGCAAGATTGAAAACGATCAGGGCGGCGTGATTTTTGAAGCGAAACCGAAAGTCGCCTGCCCGGAATGCAATATCCCGGTGATCTACGGTGAAACGCAGAAATCTGACGTGCTGGAAAACAAAAACGTTGAAGACGTTGCCGCCTCGCAAACGCCGCAGAATGTCAGCGTGCCGATGCCGCAGCTTGAGCAGGCTAACCAGTCTCTGGTGGCGCAGACCGGCGCGCAGGAATATGCGCCGCATGTGATCAACACCCCGCTGTCGTTCCTGATTAAGAGCGCGCTGAATACCAACATCTTTGGCGAACCGGGCTGGCAGGGTACTGGCTGGCGTGCGGGCCGTGACCTGCAACGCCACGATATCGGCGGTAAAACCGGGACCACCAACAGCTCGAAAGATGCGTGGTTCTCCGGCTATGGCCCGGGCGCGGTGACATCAGTGTGGATTGGCTTTGACGATCATCGCCGCGATCTCGGCAGAACGTCAGCATCGGGCGCGATTAAAGACCAGATTTCCGGTTACGAAGGCGGTGCAAAAAGCGCCCAGCCTGCGTGGGATGCGTTTATGAAAGCCATTCTGGCCGGGGTGCCGGAACAGCCGTTAACGCCGCCGCCGGGTATCGTCACCATCAATATCGACCGCAGCACCGGCCAGTTGGCCAGCGGCGGTAACAGCCGTGCTGAGTACTTCATTGAGGGCACCCAACCGACGCATCAATCGATTCGCGAGGTGGGAACGGAGATTATTGATAACGGGGAATCGCAGGAATTGTTCTGACAGCAGAGCAAAATTGCCTGATGCGCTTCGCTTATCAGGCCTACAAGTTGCATGAATTGTAGGCCGGGTAAGCGCTAGCGCCACCCGGCAAAGCTTTAAAACCTGCCCTGCGCCTTCAACCACTCCCGCACCAAAAACAGTGCGCTCACGTTACGCGCTTCACTGAAATCCGGTTCGTCGAGCAGTTCCATCATATTGGCAATAGGCCAGCGCACCTGCGGCAGGGGTTCCGGTTCATCGCCTTCCAGCGATTCAGGATACAGGTCTTCCGCCACCACGATGTTCATCTTACTGGAGAAGTAAGACGGTGCCATGCTGAGCTGTTTGAGGAAGGTTAGGTTGTTGGCCCCGAATCCTACCTCTTCTTTCAGCTCGCGGTTCGCGGCTTCAAACACAGTTTCACCCGGGTCGATGAGCCCTTTAGAGAACCCCAGTTCGTAGGACTCGGTGCCCACGGCATATTCGCGGATGAGGATGAGATGATCGTCAACCACCGGCACGATCATGACGGCTTCACGCGACGACGGTTTCATGCGTTCATAAACGCGGCGTACTCCGTTACTAAACTCCAGATCCACGCTTTCAACATTAAACAAACGGGAGCGTGCGACCGTTTCAACATGGAGAATCGTGGGTTTTTGTAATGGTTTACTCATTGGACCGTTCTTTGCTGTGATGACTGTTGTCATTGTGAGCCAGGAGGCGCGTTCCGGCAATTTAAAATGGCCGTTATTTACATTTTCGTAACTAATGTTTTTGGCAACCCTTATTTGTTCCAAAAAGTCAAGAAGTTGAAACAAATTTGAGAATTTGCTGATATTCGCAGCGTGAGGGGTTTGTTATCCTCGCGAGTTAAGATAGTGTGCAACAAATCTTTTAAGACCTGAGTCATTCGTATTAAGAGTGAATAATTATAACGGCGAATGAAGCGACCTACACATCAAGGATAATGGCTATACCATGGGCACATTGACTCTCTTTACCGCTGCGATACTGGTCTGTGCCCTGGTGGCGGGCTGGTATATTCGCCTGCGCGCAAAGCGACGCCGTTTACCCTGGCTGCATGCATTCCCTGGCGCGACCACGCGCAAGTTAACTGACGAAGAACGTCGCGGCATTGAGAACTATCTTGAAGATCTCAATCAAAGCCAGCAGCTCCCGGCGTCAGGTTCTACGGTTGCCCCGGCACTTATCTCGTTGAACGCGCAAAGCAACACCGTTTTCACGCTGACCCGCTCCATTACCCGCTACGGCATCACGACCGACGACCCGAACAAATGGCGCTATTTCCTCGACTCTATCGAAGTTCATTTGCCGCCATTCTGGGAACAGCACATCAACGACGAAAACAGTATTGAGCTGATCGTCACCGATGATATTCCGCTGGTTATCGCGCTGAACGGCCATTCATTGAAAGAGTACACCCTTGAAGGCCAGCGTAAGGCGCTGGAATCGCCAACCTCAACGCAGGCGTCAATTCGTGGTGAAGAGAGCGAACAAATTGAGCTGCTCAATATTCGTCAGGAAACGCATGAAGAGTACGCGTTAAGCCGCCCGGACGGGCTGCGGGAAGCGCTGCTGATCGTTGGCGCGTTCATTCTTTTCTATTGCTGCCTGGTTCTGCCAGGCGTCTTTACACCGTGGCTGCTGGGCGGTGCGGTGCTGCTGCTGCTGGCAGGCCTGTGGGGCCTGTTTGCGCCGCCGACCAGGGCCTCGCTGCGTGAGATCCACTGCCTGCGCGGCACGCCAAAACGCTGGGGGTTGTTTGGCGAAAACGACCAGGAACACATCAATAATATTTCGTTGGGCATTATCGATCTCATTTATCCGCGTCACTGGCAGCCGTTTGTCGCGCAGGATCTCGGTCAGCAAACCGACATTGATATCTATCTCGACCGTCACGTGGTACGTCAGGGGCGCTTTCTGTCGCTGCACGATGAGGTCAAAAACTTTCCACTTCAGCACTGGCTGCGTAGCGCCGTTATCGCCGGTGGCGCGCTGCTGGTGGTGGTGATGCTGTGGGTGAGCGTGCCGCTCAACATGCCGTTTAAATTTACACTTTCCTGGCTGAAAGGCGCGCAGGTGATTGAAGCCACAACGGTCGATCAGCTCGCCAAAGCGGGCGTGCGCGTGGGCGATACGCTGCAGCTCCGGGGTACCGGGATGTGTAATATCCACTCGGCGGGTACCTGGACGGCCCAGGAGAACTCGCCATTCCTGCCGTTTGACTGCTCGCAAATTATCTGGAACAACGCGCCGCGCCTGCCGCTGCCGGAATCCGATATCGTCAATAAAGCCACGGCGCTGGTGCAGGCGGTGAACCGTCAGCTACACCCAACGCCGGATGACAGTTCACGCGTCAGCCCGACGCTGCGCTCGGCGATTCAAAAATCAGGCATGGTACTGCTGGATGACTTTGCCGATATCGTGCTGAAAACTAAAGATCTGTGCTCGGCGGCGGACGAATGTTCGCGCCTCAAAAATGCACTGGTTAACCTCGGCAACACGCGCGATTGGGAAACGCTGGTTAAGCGTGCCAATTCGGGCCGTCTGGACGGCGTGAACGTTCTGCTGCGCCCGGTTAGCGCCGAGTCGCTCGATAACCTGGTCGATACCTCCACCGCGCCGTTTATTCTGCGGGAAACCGCGCGCGCGGCACAGGCGCTGAACAGCCCGGCGCCCGGTGGTTTTCTTATCACCAGCGATGAAGGCAGCGATCTCGTCACCCAACCCTACCCCGCGATGAGCCTGTATGACTTCCCGGCGCATCAGCAATGGAGTGAGTTCCAGCGTCTGGCGGGCATGCTGATGCACACCCCATTCCACGCGGAAGGCATCGTCACCAATATCGTTACCGATGCCAACGGCACACAGCACGTTAATCTGCATCGCATGCCGGACAGCAGTGGCCTGTGGCGCTATCTGGCGACCACTCTGCTGATGATTACGATGATTATCTGTACTCTCTACAACGGCGTGCAGGCGCTGCGCCGCTATCAGCGTCATCGTGAACGTTTGGCCGAAATTCAGAAATATTACGAAAGCTGTACCAATCCTGTTTTGCTCTCAAACCCAGAGGATTATGAGCAGAATATGCCGCATCATTGATCCCATCCGGCATGAAGCAACGCGGCAGGTTGTGCTAACCTGTCGCGCAATTATATGGCTGGAGGCTCCCCATGCATTTTGACATCGCCTGGCAGGACGTCGATACCGTTCTGCTGGATATGGATGGTACGCTGCTCGACCTCGCATTCGACAACTACTTCTGGCAAACGCTGGTGCCTGAGACCTACGGCAGCCTGAAGGGCCTGACGCCACAGCAAGCGCGTGATGCCCTGCGCCAGGAGTACCACGATGTGCAGCATACGCTAAACTGGTACTGTCTTGATTACTGGAGCGACCGGCTGGGTTTGGATATTTGTGCGATGACTCGTGAACAGGGGCCGCGTGCGGCGCTACGCGAGGATACTGTGCCTTTTCTCAATGCCTTACAGGCGAGTGGTAAGCGGCGCATCCTGCTAACCAACGCGCATCCATACAACCTTTCCGTCAAGCTGGAACACACCGGTCTTGATGCACACCTTGATTTATTACTTTCCACCCACACATTTGGTTATCCGAAAGAGGATCAGCGGTTGTGGCAGGCGGTAGCGGAACATACAGGGCTGAAAGCGGATCGCACGCTGTTTATCGACGATAGCGAAGCGATTCTGGACGCGGCAGCGACATTTGGTATTCGCTACTGTTTAGGCGTCACTAACCCGGATTCCGGTCTGGCGGAAAAAAGCTATTTACGTCATCCCGCCCTGAATGATTACCGTCGTCTGATCCCCTCACTCAAGTGAAGGAGTGACCATGAAAGAGAAGTCCGTAGCGGGCGTTCGGCTGGATAAATGGTTATGGGCCGCGCGTTTCTATAAAACACGGGCGCTGGCGAGGGAGATGGTTGACGGCGGCAAGGTTCACTATAACGGGCAGCGCAGCAAGCCCAGCAAGATAGTCGAACTCAACGCACAGATAACCTTACGCCAGGGCAACGATGAACGGGTGGTGGTGGTGAAAAGCATCACCGAACAGCGCCGCCCGGCAAGTGAAGCCATGCTGCTTTATGAAGAGACAGCCGAAAGCATTGAGAAGCGCGAGAAAGTCGCGCTGGCACGTAAACTCAACGCGCTGACGATGCCGCATCCGGACCGACGCCCGGATAAAAAAGAGCGCCGCGACCTGATGAGATTTAAATATGGCGACAGTGAGTGACTGGCGCCTCAAGAGAGAAAATTATGACTCAACACGATCAATTACATCGCTATCTGTTTGAAAACTATGCCGTGCGCGGCGAACTGGTCACCGTCTCAGACACCCTCGAACAGATCCTGGCGAACCACGACTACCCGCAGCCGGTGAAAAATGTGCTGGCCGAGCTGCTGGTTGCCACCAGCCTGCTGACCGCAACGCTGAAGTTCGCTGGCGATATTACCGTTCAGTTGCAGGGCGATGGCCCGATGACGCTGGCGGTGATCAACGGCAACAACCAGCAGCAGTTACGCGGCGTGGCGCGCGTGCAGGGCGATATTCCCGCCGATGCCGACCTGAAAGCGCTGGTGGGCAATGGCTATCTGGTTATCACCATTACCCCGGAAGAAGGCGAGCGCTATCAGGGCGTGGTGGGTCTGGAAGGCGATACGCTGGCGGAGTGCCTGGAAGATTACTTCCAGCGTTCTGAACAGCTGCCGACGCGTCTGTTCATCCGCACTGGCGAAGCGAACGGCAAGCCTGCGGCGGGCGGTATGCTGTTGCAGGTAATGCCAGCACAGGACGCGCAGCGTGATGATTTCGATCACCTGGCGGCGCTGACCGAGACCATTAAAGGCGAAGAGCTGTTCACCCTGCCGGCGAACGATGTGCTGTGGCGTCTGTATCACGAAGAAGAAGTGACGATTTACGACCCGCAGGACGTGGAGTTCAAGTGCACCTGCTCCCGCGAGCGATGCGCTGGCGCGCTGAAAACGCTGCCGGATGAAGAAATTGACAGCATCCTGGCCGACGAAGGTGAAATCGATATGCACTGCGATTACTGCGGTAGCCATTACGTTTTCAACGCCATGGATATTGCGGAAATCCGCAATAACGCCTCTCCGGCGGACCCGCTGGTGCATTAATTATCCGGCGTTGAAAAATGCCATTTGTAGGCCCGGTAAGCGTAGCGCCACCGGGCATTTTTTGACCTGTCAGTTGTTGTATTCCACTTCCAGTGTTTCATCATTAATCGTTAAGTCGCGCCATGGTTTTGGTTTAGCCCCGATTTTCCCTTCACCTATCGCACGCAAAACCTGCTCTTTCGTCATGCTTTTTAGCAATCCTATTTCACCTTTTTTAGACCACACTTTTTTTGCAGGATCATACGTGTAAATCAGGCTCGCGTTGGCTTCGAAGATAAAAAGTACACGTTCTGGCTGATTATCCTCATTCAAATCCTGACTGATCAGTAAGCAGGCATTTTTTTTAGCACAAGACGTTTGCCCATAGCGCGTTTTATTCACCACCTTCCAAAAAGCGTCATCTGGTTGAGGTGTGCCTGGCGCTATGGCAACATTATCTGCCAGTGCTTTTTCGAATAGCCGACTGCTATTCTCCTCCAACTCCAACAACAAATCCCACTTACGCTGCGCATCCTTCATATACTTCGCATCGTTCTTTAGCGACGCCATCGCCTCACGTCCGGGGCGGCCACTATGAGTGAGCATAATGACGCTCACCTGATCAGGCTCAATTTTTCCGCTGTAATAACGTCCCATATGGCTGTCCACGCTAATACGCCAACTATCCAGCACTGGAGTATTAAGCAGCACCGTTATCACTAGTGCCAGCAATGATACGCCGAGGTTGACTCTGCCCTGAACAGCGAGAGGATTGAGCCCTTTTATGCGCATGATGCTGACAAAATACCCCAGCGACCACACCATCAACACCCCTACCGCCAGCACACCGTGCAGACGCTCTGGCGTCCAGCCGTATTGATTTATCCGCAGCCACAGCGCCCAGGCAGAAATCAACACATAGACAGGCGCAATCAGCAGCGCGGTTTTAATCAGACAGCGCAGCACGACGGTATAGGGTAGTGACGTTTTCTGCGGATCGCGGACAATCGCCATCAGCAGTAGCAGCAGAAACGCCAGCGATGAAAGCAAATTCGCCACCGAAACATGGCGGGAAATGGCGCTCAGGCCAGTAAACGGCAGCGTGACGATAAACAGCAGCGTTAATAGCGCCACCAGCGGCAGCAGGCCGGTGGCGATAAGCGTAAAGAGTTTTTGAAGGGACGAAATCAACCGCGACTGAGTACGAACCAGAATCACCGTCTGCGTCGTAATCAAAGCCATCGCCATATACCTAAACCAGTCGGTATTGAAAAAGAGAGTATTGAAATAACGGATACCCACCAGCTTAAAGAGTTCGCTCCACAATATCAGCAGCCCCCCCGTTAAACCGTAGGCGATCAATATCAGTAGTAGCGTCAGGATGTTATGCCAGGTGAGAAGGTAAAAACGCGCATAACATGTGATTGCTGGTTGAGGGTTAAGGTTCTGCTGTATCCAGGGCAGCACCAGCATTACCATCAGCAGAAGGTAGTAGCCGAAATCCGCGAACTGTCGATTTTGTTCCCAGTAATTCAGACCAATTATTTGCCACTTGAGCCAGCCCCCCATTCCCAGCACGGCAACAAATACCAGCGCCAGCCAGATCCACAGCCGTATCTGCTTAAACGACACCACGGTAAACAGCAGTATCGAAGAAAGCGCGATGGTTGCGGGTAGCCCGTAGAAAAACCAGCCGCTTATTCTGAGTGTAAGGCTATTTGATAACAGATAGCACACCAGCCCCAGGATTAACCCAGTGGCCATCATTCCCCAGCGCGTAGGGCGGGAAAGTTCAACGTTATCCATGTCGGTATCCACAAATTAGCAGTAAGCGCGATTATCGCATTACGCCTGATATCACGGTTGAAAAGTGTGGAAATTCGGAAAAGGGCTCAGCGAGGTGAATCGATTTTTTCGATGAAAGGGTTACGTAATTTTCTTTCAGAAATGCGATTACATTCACATAAACATCGTATTTTAAACCATTTTTTAACCAATTAAGAACATTTACCCCAATTCAAGTCATTTTCCTGCCATAATCGGTGCCGCTTCGTGACAGGAGTCACAATGAATTCGTAAGTAGACGTTTTGTCGGGATACGTAAATCTATGAGCCTGGTCGCGGTCAACACCCCTAAAATACCCATAGAATTTGTAGCAATACAATTGGCTAAGGAGCAGTGAAATGCGCAATGGTTTAACTCCGCAGGATCTCAAGGCTTATGGTATCAACGACGCACAGGAGATTGTCTACAATCCGGATTACGACACGCTGTATCAGGAAGAACTTGATCCTAACCTGGAAGGTTACGAGCGCGGCGTCCTGACCAATCTTGGTGCTATCAACGTAGACACCGGTATCTTCACCGGCCGTTCCCCGAAAGATAAATACATCGTCCGTGACGACACTACCCGTGATACCGTTTGGTGGTCTGATAAAGGCAAAGGAAAGAACGACAACAAACCGCTCTCTCAGGAAACCTGGCAGCACCTGAAAGGACTCGTCTCAAAACAACTTTCTGGCAAGCGTCTGTTTATTATCGACGCTTTCTGTGGCGCGAACGAAGATACCCGTCTTTCCGTGCGCTTCATCACTGAAGTGGCCTGGCAGGCACACTTTGTCAAAAACATGTTTATTCGCCCAACCGAAGAAGAACTGGCAACTTTTAAACCAGACTTTATCGTGATGAACGGCGCGAAATGCACCAACCCGCAGTGGAAAGAGCAGGGTCTGAACTCTGAGAACTTCATTGCCTTTAACCTGACCGAGCGCATTCAGCTGATTGGCGGCACCTGGTACGGCGGCGAAATGAAGAAAGGGATGTTCTCTATCATGAACTACCTGCTGCCGCTGAAAGGCATCGCGTCGATGCACTGCTCCGCAAACGTCGGCGAGAAAGGCGATGTGGCGGTCTTCTTTGGTCTTTCCGGCACCGGCAAAACCACGCTGTCCACCGACCCGAAACGTCGTCTGATTGGCGATGACGAGCACGGCTGGGATGACGATGGCGTCTTCAACTTTGAAGGCGGCTGCTACGCGAAAACCATCAAGCTTTCCAAAGAAGCGGAACCGGAAATCTACAACGCGATTCGCCGCGATGCGCTGCTGGAAAACGTAGTGGTGCGCGCAGACGGCACCATCGATTTCGACGACAACTCGAAAACCGAGAACACCCGCGTCTCCTACCCGATTTATCACATCGATAATATCGTGAAGCCGATTTCCAAAGCGGGCCACGCGACCAAAGTTATCTTCCTGACGGCGGATGCGTTTGGCGTGCTGCCGCCTGTTTCTCGTCTGACCGCTGACCAGACTCAGTATCACTTCCTGTCTGGCTTCACCGCCAAACTGGCCGGTACCGAGCGCGGCGTGAACGAACCAACCCCAACCTTCTCTTCCTGCTTCGGTGCGGCATTCCTGTCGCTGCACCCAACGCAGTACGCAGAAGTGCTGGTGAAACGCATGAAAGCTTCTGGCGCGCAGGCGTACCTGGTCAACACCGGCTGGAACGGCACCGGCAAGCGTATCTCGATTAAAGATACCCGCGCCATTATCGACGCCATCCTGAACGGTTCGCTGGATAACGCCGAAACCTTCACCCTGCCGATGTTCAATTTGCAGATTCCTACCGAGCTGCCGGGCGTGGATACACATATTCTTGACCCGCGTAACACCTACGGCTCCCCGGAACAGTGGCAGGAAAAAGCCACCGCGCTGGCGAAACTGTTCATCGAGAACTTCGAGAAATATACCGATACTCCGGCGGGTGCCGCGCTGGTAAGCGCTGGGCCAAAGCTGTAATCGGGTAGGTTAAACGTTGTGATCCCCCTTCCGTGAGGTTGGGGGATTTTTTTTGGGTAGGGTTCAGCGATTGTGCCCGCCGGTTGCCGGGGGCGCTGCGCTTGCCCGGCCTACCTACACGCTTTTTGTAGGCCTGATAAGCGAAGCGCCATCAGGCAATGCCGTCAGCGCTAACTCTCTTTCACCGGCCCATGCACATGCGCCACCGGAACCGGGAGCCAGGCGCGGATCAGCAGGCCACCGCGTTCGCTGGTGTCGATTTCCAGCAGGCCGTTATGGTTGTCGATAATACGCTGCACAATCGCCAGACCAAGCCCCGTGCCGCTGGTGCTGCGCGCGCTGTCGCCGCGAACAAACGGCTGGAACAGATGCTTGCGCTGCTCGGGTTTAATCCCAGGACCGTTATCTTCCACCTGGAACCAGGCGCGATTGAGTTCGCTGCCGCTGCTGACTTTGATCCAGCCGTTGCCGTAGCGCGCAGCGTTCACCACCATATTGGCCAGCGCGCGCTTGATGGAAAGCGGATGCATTCGCAGCAGAATTTCGCCAGCCTGCAAATCCGTTTCAATCTCTCGCTCGTAACCACTTTCGGCGGCGATCACTTCGCCAAGCACGGCATTGAGATCCGCCATTTCCATCGGCATCTCCTGCCCGGTGCGCAGGTAATCGATGAACTGTTCGATGATCGCGTTGCACTCTTCGATATCTTTATTGATCGATTCCGCCAGGTACCCGTCCTGCTCGCCCATCATCTCCGTCGCCAGACGAATACGGGTGAGCGGCGTGCGCAGGTCGTGACTGACGCCCGCCATCAGCAAGGTACGGTCATCGGCCAGCTGTTTCACGCCCGCGGCCATATGGTTAAAGGCACGGGTTACCGAACGCACCTCCGACGCGCCATATTCGCGCAGTGGCGGCGGGATCATGCCTTTACCAACCTGTAGCGCTGCATGTTCGAGGTCAACTAAGGGTCGGTTCTGGATACGAATAAACAGCCACGCGCCGCCTATCGCCAGCAGCATGATCGCGAGTGTGTATCGGAACAGCGGCGAGAAGTCGCCCTGATGGATTTCAGTAAGGGGAACGCGCACCCAGATGTTGGGCGATAACCAGGTTTTCAGCCAAACGACCGGTGAGCTTTTGTTAACCTCGACGCGCACTTCCGTCGGGCCACCCAATTGCGTCGCCATCTGCTGGCTTAAAAATTCATAATGCTGCGCCCAGCGCAGCCCCGCCTCTTCCGCCGCTTCATCAGAATAGAGCGAGATACCAAGTTCGCGGTAAATTTCGCGGCGGAACGCAGGCGGCACCACCAGCTGCGTGCCGTCCTCCAGCTCAAGTTTATCGGTCATCAGCATACGCACTTCGTAAGCGAGGACCTTATTAAACTGCTGGAGGCTTGGCAGGATAGCGAAGTTCAGCACCACAAGGTAGGTTGTCACCAGGCTGACAAACAGCAAGGTGACAATCAGTAATAACGTGCGGGCAAACGAACTTCGCGGTGAGAAGCGCAATCGCCTCATGCCTTAGAACCGTCCGGGACAAAGACGTAACCCAGGCCCCAAACGGTCTGGATATAGCGTGGATGGGCCGGATCTTCTTCCACCATACGACGCAGACGGGAGATCTGGACGTCGATGGAACGTTCCATCGCGGAGTACTCGCGACCGCGCGCCAGGTTCATCAGTTTATCGCGGGAGAGCGGTTCACGCGGGTGGCTTACCAGCGCTTTCAGTACCGCGAATTCCCCGCTGGTCAGCGGCATAGGTTCATCTTCGCGGAACATTTCACGCGTACCGAGATTCAGCTTGAACTTACCGAAGGCAATCACCGCCTCTTCCTGAGAAGGCGCGCCCGGCAGTTCGTTTGCCTGACGGCGCAGCACCGCACGAATACGGGCCAGCAGTTCACGCGGGTTGAACGGTTTAGGAATATAGTCGTCAGCGCCGATTTCCAGCCCAACGATACGGTCAACTTCTTCGCCCTTCGCCGTCACCATGATGATCGGCATCGGGTTGCTTTGGCTACGCAGACGGCGGCAGATAGACAAACCGTCTTCGCCTGGCAGCATTAGATCCAGTACCATAAGATGGAAGGATTCGCGGGTTAACAGGCGATCCATCTGTTCGGCGTTGGCTACACTTCGAACCTGGAAACCCTGCTCGGTCAGATAACGTTCAAGCAGCGCACGCAGGCGCATGTCGTCATCGACCACCAGAATCTTATAATTCTCTTGCATTGTTTTTACTCCCAAAGGTTCGCAACAATTATCAGTGCGTATTCTTAAAAAAGCGTAAGCCGGGAACCAGTTAAATCTGGTATAAATTCCAGGCTAAATTGTTACAAAGCATATTTTACAGCGGCTTAAGTATACATTTAATCATAAGACACATTATTCATCCTGTTGGACTCTTTTGTGCTTTCCAACAGGCCAGCAGAAGGCAGGAAACGCGGATGAAAACGCCTTTAATTACCCGTGAAGGGTATGAAAAACTGAAAAAAGAGATGGATTACCTCTGGCGCGAGGAACGCCCGGAAGTCACCAAAAAAGTGACCTGGGCTGCAAGTTTGGGCGATCGCAGTGAAAACGCCGATTACCAGTACAACAAAAAGCGCCTGCGTGAAATCGACCGCCGCGTGCGTTATCTTACCAAATGCCTGGAAAACCTGAAGATTGTCGATTATTCACCGCAGCAGGAAGGCAAAGTCTTCTTTGGCGCGTGGGTGGAAATTGAAAACGACGACGGCGATGTGAAGCGCTTTCGTATTGTCGGCTACGATGAAATCTTTGGCCGGAACGACTACATCTCGATTGATTCGCCAATGGCGCGCGGCCTGCTGAAAAAAGAGGTTGGCGACCTGGCCGTAGTGCAAACGCCCGCCGGTGAAGCGAGCTGGTACATCAATGAGATCGAATATGTGAAGTAGCGCGCCTGGAACAATCCGAGACAATACGGTCGCGACTGGCATTTTTGCCGGTCAATCCGTATAACTATCCCCTGATTTTTTCGACCCAACAGATGACAACACCATGATGAATGATTCGCTCTGCCGCATTATTGCGGGTGAACTTCAGGCACGCGCAGAACAGGTGGAAGCCGCCGTTCGCCTGCTTGATGATGGGAATACCGTGCCGTTTATTGCACGTTATCGTAAGGAAGTCACCGGCGGTCTGGATGACACGCAGCTGCGTAATCTGGAATCCCGACTGGGCTATTTGCGTGAACTGGAAGATCGTCGCCAGACCATTCTTAAGTCCATCAGCGAACAGGGGAAACTCACCGAGTCGCTGGAAAAAGCCATCAACGGCACCCTCAGTAAAACCGAGCTTGAAGATCTTTACCTTCCGTATAAACAAAAACGTCGCACGCGCGGGCAAATCGCCATTGAAGCCGGGCTGGAACCGCTGGCTGAGCTGCTGTGGAACGAACCGTCGCATGACCCGGAAACGGAAGCCGCCAAATTTATCGATGCCGACAAAGGCGTGGCGGATACCAAAGCCGCGCTGGATGGCGCACGCTATATCCTGATGGAGCGTTTTGCTGAAGACGCGGGCCTGCTGGCGAAAGTGCGTGATTATCTGTGGAAAAACGCCCACATCGTGGCGACCGTGGTGGCAGGCAAAGAGGAAGAAGGCGCGAAATTCCGCGACTACTTCGACCATCACGAACCGATTTCTACCGTGCCGTCTCACCGCGCGCTGGCGATGTTCCGTGGCCGCAACGAAGGCATCCTGCAACTGTCGCTTAATGCCGACCCGCAGTTCGACGAGCCGCCGAAAGAGAGCCACGGCGAACAGATTATTATCGACCACCTTGGCCTGCACCTGAACAACGCCCCGGCGGATAGCTGGCGCAAAGGCGTGGTGAGCTGGACGTGGCGCATCAAAGTGTTGATGCACCTGGAAACCGAACTGATGGGCACCGTGCGCGAACGTGCGGAAGACGAAGCAATTAACGTCTTCGCCCGTAACCTGCACGATCTGCTGATGGCCGCTCCTGCTGGCCTGCGCGCGACGATGGGCCTCGATCCGGGCCTACGCACCGGCGTGAAAGTGGCCGTGGTCGACGCGACCGGCAAACTGGTGGCTACCGACACCATCTACCCGCATACCGGTCAGGCGGCGAAAGCAGCCGTTGCGGTTGCGGCGCTGTGCGAGAAACATAACGTTGAGCTGGTCGCTATCGGTAACGGTACGGCCTCGCGCGAAACGGAACGTTTCTTCCTCGACGTACAGAAACAGTTCCCGAAAGTGACGGCGCAGAAAGTGATCGTCAGCGAAGCGGGGGCATCCGTTTACTCGGCGTCTGAACTGGCGGCACAGGAATTCCCGGACCTCGACGTTTCCCTGCGCGGGGCGGTCTCTATCGCCCGCCGTTTGCAGGACCCACTCGCCGAGCTGGTGAAAATCGACCCGAAATCCATCGGCGTCGGCCAGTATCAGCACGACGTCAGCCAGACCTCGCTGGCGCGTAAGCTGGATGCGGTAGTGGAAGACTGCGTAAACGCCGTCGGCGTAGACCTGAATACTGCTTCCGTTCCGCTGCTAACTCGCGTGGCGGGTCTGACACGCATGATGGCGCAGAATATTGTCAGCTGGCGCGATGAGAACGGTCAGTTCCAGAACCGTCAGCAACTGCTGAAAGTCAGCCGTTTGGGGCCAAAAGCCTTTGAACAGTGCGCGGGCTTCCTGCGTATTAACCACGGCGACAACCCATTGGATGCCTCTACGGTGCACCCGGAAGCGTATCCAGTGGTCGAGCGTATCCTGGCGCGGACTCAGCAGGCGCTGAAAGACCTGATGGGCAACAGCAGCGAGCTGCGTAACCTGAAAGCCTCTGAATTCACCGACGAGCGCTTCGGCGTGCCGACCGTCACCGATATCATTAAAGAGCTGGAAAAACCGGGCCGTGACCCGCGCCCTGAGTTTAAAACCGCGAAGTTCGCCGATGGCGTTGAGACCATGAACGACCTGCTGCCGGGAATGATTCTGGAAGGCGCGGTCACCAACGTCACCAACTTTGGTGCGTTTGTGGATATCGGCGTGCATCAGGATGGCCTGGTTCACATCTCGTCGCTGGCGGATAAGTTTGTGGAAGACCCACACACGGTGGTGAAAGCCGGCGATATCGTGAAAGTGAAAGTGCTGGAAGTGGATCTGCCGCGTAAACGTATTGCATTGACCATGCGTCTGGACGAGCAGCCGGGTGAAACCAACGCCCGTCGCGGCGGTAGCAGCAATGAACGCAACCAGGGCAATCGCCCGGCAGCCAAAGCAGCGAAACCACGCGGTCGCGATGCGCAGCCCGCGGGTAACAGCGCGATGATGGATGCGCTGGCGGCGGCGATGGGGAAAAAACGCTAACGCGTGCGGTTTGTGTTGCCGGGGGCGCTGCGCTTACCCGGCCTACAAAATATAAAACGTCTGTGGGCCCGATAAACGTTATCGGGCTTTTTATTTCGGAAATATATTAATTGTTTTTATATTTAGCATTATTATCACCGCATTAACATTCGTCGAAATAAACAAACATACGGTTTACCCGAATTGTTTTGAGCCAAATCAACTTTGCGCCACTTTATTCTCAGAAAGAACATCCGGTCACATTTTATCTATTGAAGATACAAACCATTCTCATTATCATCGTATTGTAGATTAATTAACCTCTCTCCTGTTCGCGCGCCTTTCCGTTCGTTTCTGTGAACCCGCGCGACAGTGACTCGCGATGAAATAAGTAGGCCCTATGCAATTTACTCCTGATAGTGCGTGGAAAATTACTGGCTTCTCCCGTGAAATCAGCCCGGCCTGGCGTCAGAAACTGCTGTCGCTCGGCATGCTGCCCGGCTCCTCTTTCCAGGTTGTGCGTGTCGCGCCATTAGGCGATCCCATCCATATTGAAACGCGTCGAGTCAGTTTAGTCCTACGCAAAAAAGATTTGGAATTTCTCGATCTCGAATCTGTTTCCCGTTAATCCGGTTTAGCTGTTAAAGAGTTCACAAAAAATGAAAAAACTTACCATTGGCTTAATTGGTAACCCTAATTCCGGTAAAACAACGTTATTTAACCAATTAACCGGCGCACGTCAGCGCGTAGGGAACTGGTCCGGGGTGACGGTCGAGCGTAAAGAAGGGACGTTTTCAACGACCGACCACAGCGTCACGCTGGTCGATCTGCCAGGGACTTACTCCCTGACCACCATCTCCTCGCAGACCTCGCTCGATGAGCAAATCGCCTGCCACTATATTTTGAGCGGCGACGCCGACCTTCTGATTAACGTCGTCGATGCCTCTAACCTTGAGCGCAATCTCTACCTGACGCTGCAACTGCTTGAGCTGGGCATTCCCTGCATCGTGGCGCTCAACATGCTCGATATCGCGGAAAAACAGCACATCCGCATTGATATCGACGCCCTCTCTGCACGCCTGGGTTGCCCGGTGGTTCCGCTGGTTTCCACGCGTGGCCGGGGGATTGATGCGCTGAAACTGGCGGTCGACCGCTATCAAAGCAACGACAACATCGAGCTGGTGCACTACGCCGCACCACTGCTGCGTGAAGCAGAGAATCTGGCGCGCACGATGCCGGAAGCGATTCCGGAGAAACAGCGCCACTGGCTCGGCATGCAGATGCTGGAAGGCGACATCTACAGCCGCGCCTACGCAGGCGATGCGGCGGACAAACTCACTATCGCGCTGGCTAACCTGAGCGACGAACTGGACGACCCGGCGCTGCATATCGCCGATGCGCGTTATCAGAGCATCTCGGCCATTTGCGATAGCGTCAGTAACACGCTCACCGCCGAGCCAAGCCGCTTCACCGCTGCCGTGGATAAAATCGTACTCAACCGCGTGCTGGGGCTGCCGATCTTCCTGTTTGTCATGTACCTGATGTTCCTGCTGGCGATTAACATCGGCGGCGCATTGCAGCCTATTTTCGACGGCGGCTCGGTCGCTATCTTTATTCATGGCATTCAGTGGGTTGGCGCAACACTGCACTTCCCGGAATGGCTGACGATTTTCCTCGCCCAGGGGATTGGAGGCGGGATCAACACCGTGCTGCCGCTGGTACCGCAAATCGGCATGATGTACCTGTTCCTCTCCTTCCTTGAGGACTCCGGCTACATGGCGCGTGCGGCGTTTGTTATGGACCGTCTGATGCAGTCGCTCGGCCTGCCGGGTAAATCCTTTGTGCCGCTGATCGTCGGTTTCGGCTGTAACGTACCGTCGGTGATGGGCGCACGTACGCTGGACGCACCGCGTGAGCGTCTGATGACCATCATGATGGCGCCGTTTATGTCCTGTGGCGCACGCCTGGCGATCTTCGCCGTCTTCGCGGCGGCCTTCTTTGGTCAACAGGGCGCGCTGGCGGTCTTCTCGCTTTACGTGCTGGGCATCGTGATGGCGATTCTTACCGGTTTGATGCTCAAATACACCATCATGCGCGGCGAAGCGTCACCGTTTGTGATGGAGCTGCCGGTTTACCATGTTCCGCATGTGAAAAGCCTGTTGATCCAGACCTGGCAACGCCTGAAAGGCTTTGTGGTTCGCGCGGGTAAAGTTATCGTTATCGTCAGTATTTTCCTGAGCGCGCTGAACAGCTTCTCGCTGAGCGGCCAGGCGGTCGATAACATCAACGACTCCGCCCTCGCCTCTGTCAGTCGTCAGCTTACGCCGCTGCTGAAACCAATTGGCGTGCATGAAGACAACTGGCAGGCCGCGGTTGGCCTGTTTACCGGGGCGATGGCCAAAGAAGTGGTGGTCGGTACGCTGAACACGCTCTACACCGCCGAAAATATCCAGGAAGAAGAGTTCGACCCGGCCACCTTTAGCCTGACCGATGAACTGCTGAGCGCAGCCGATGAAACCTGGCAGAGCCTGAAAGACACCTTCAGCCTGAGCGTGCTGGCGAACCCAATCGAAGCCAGTAAAGGCGACGGGGAAATGGCGACCGGCGCGATGGGCGTGATGAGCAGCAAATTCGGCAGCGCGGCGGCGGCCTACAGCTACCTGATTTTCGTTCTACTCTACATTCCGTGCATCTCCGTGATGGGTGCGATTGCCCGTGAGTCCAGCCGCGGCTGGATGGGCTTCTCGGTGCTGTGGGGGCTGAACATCGCTTACTCGCTGTCGACGCTGTTCTATCAGGTCACCAGCTTTAAACAGCATCCGCAGTACAGCCTGGTGTGCATTCTGGCGGTGGTTCTGTTTAACGTGGTGGTGATTGGCGCGCTGCGCCGGGCACGCAGCCGCGTGGATGTGAATCTGCTGGCGACGCGCAAAACCGTTCACGCTCACGAAACGTCTGGCAGCTGCCACTAAGGAGAGGTGATGGCATCGTTAATTGAGGTTCGCGATATGCTGGCACTGCAAGGACGCATGGGCGCATCACAGCTCAGCGCGCAGTTACACACGCCGCAGCCGATGATCGATGCCATGCTTGAGCGGCTTGAAGCGATGGGCAAAGTGCGTCGCGTGCAGGAAGACGCGGATGGTTGTCTGTCAGGAAGCTGTAAGCAGTGCCCGGAGGGGCGCGCCTGCCTGAGCGAATGGTGGGTGCTGTGCTGATAACAAAGTGCGCTTTGTTCTTGCCGGATGCGGCGTAAACGCCTTATCCGGCCTACAAAATAGTGCAAATTCAATACATTGCACAAACCTTGTAGGCCTGATAAGCGTAGCGCATCAGGCAATATTGCGTTCGTCATCAGTCTCAAGCGGGTCCGAAGACCCGCTTTTTTAATCACTTATAAACGTCTGCATTACCGTGCACGGTTTTCTCATTCTTTGAACCGGCAATAATCACATAGTACTTCCCGCCCAGCTCATCCGCTTTTTTCGACAAATCGCGCTTCGCATCCATCGGCGAAGTAGTGCGCGAAGTGGTGATTTCACCAATTTTGGTGAGATTCATCTTCGCGACGTCTTCTTTCTGAATCTCTTTCGCCGCCAGCGCACCAAAAGAGAGCGAGCCCATAACCAGAGTCGCGACAATACCTGTAACAAGTTTCATAACGTTATCCCTATATAAGTTTTTGTTTTATATACGGTACGCAACGGCTATCAACGCAGTAAGAGCCTAATGGGATAGGCTCTAAGCGTACCGGCAGGATAAGTATTATTCCGCTTCGAAACTTTTTCCATGTGGACGCAAAAATTAAATTTTAGCGTCAGCAAACTCGCGAATAACCTGAGAAAATTCATCCGGATGCGAGATAAACGGCGCATGGGCGGCTTTGGCAAAAAGGTACGATTCACTCTGCGGCCACAGGGCATCGAGTTGGGGCACTATTTTACGCGGCACCAGGCCATCCAATCGGCCATAAAGCCGCAGGAACGGTTTTTCCAGCGAGGATAATGCCTGACGCAAATCGGCGGTTTTCAGGATCTCCAGCCCGCCGTTGAGCGCATCGACGGTCGGCATCGGCAGCGAAAGCACGGTACTTTTCAGCGCACGCGCATCCTGTCTGGCGCTTTCCGTGCCCAGGGTTTGCAACGCGAGAAAACGCTCAACGGTACGCTGAAAATCTTCGCTCAGCTGTTGCTGGAAGCCCGCCAGAATCTCGGGCTTGATGCCGGCCCAGTTATCCTGCGCGCAGAAACATGGCGATGATGCAACGGTAATCAGCGCCTGGACACGCTGCGGGTGCGTCAGTGCAATCTGGCTCGCCACCAGCCCGCCGAGGCTCCAGCCCAACCAAATCGCCTGTTCAGGCGCCTGTTCCAGCACAAGCTCCGCCATCGCATCCAGCGACATTGCGCCGAAATCGCGGCTACGGCCAAAGCCTGGCAGGTCGACAAGATGCAGCATGAAATGCGCGCTCAGTTCCGGCGTTATGCAATCCCACACCTGCGCGTTCAGCCCCCATCCGTGCAGCAGCACAAGATGGCGATCTCCTTCACCTTTGGTTTGCCACCAAACGTTGTTCATCAGTTATTGTTCCCACATCCGGCTTTCGAGGTGCAATATGCTAACAGTCCACAGCTTGTGCTGGCTATGCCAAATGCCGCTGGCGATTTCACGATGGGGCGTCTGCTCCCGCTGCGCGCGAACGTTATTTAGTGCCCAACCGCGCTGCCCACAATGCGGGCTTCCTGCGGCGGTTGGGCACGTTGTCTGCGGGCGCTGTCTGCGTAAAGTACCGCCCTGGAATCGACTGATTGCGGTGAATGATTATGTCCCGCCGCTCAGTCATTTGATTCATGAATTTAAATTCTGCGATAAACCAGAGCTCGCCCCGATGCTGGCACGGCTGATGCTGCTGAAGGCGCGGCAAACATCGGGATTGCCCCGGCCAGACCGGCTCATCAGCGTGCCGCTCTGGCAACGCCGTCACTGGCGACGGGGGTTTAATCAGAGCGACCTGCTGTGTCAGGCGCTGGCGAAATGGCTTGGCTGTGCCTGGCATCCCTTCGCGCTCAAGCGCGTGCGGAAAACCGCCACTCAGCACCAGCTCAGCGCGAGGTTACGCGCCCGCAACCTGAAAAATGCCTTCCGGCTTGAATTACCGGTGAAGGGGCTCCATATGGTGATTGTGGATGATGTCGTCACCACGGGCAGCACTGTCGCCGAAATTTCCCGCCTGCTTTTGCGAAACGGCGCGGCGAGCGTTCAGGTATGGTGCCTGTGTCGCACCTTGTAGACCCCCTCTGATGGGCGTATTATAACCAACTAAAGTAGTCAACTATTAGGCCAAAGCTATGATCCGTATTTCCGATGCTGCACAAGCGCACTTTGCCAAACTGCTGGTAAATCAGGAAGAAGGTACACAAATCCGCGTATTTGTTATCAATCCTGGCACGCCAAACGCAGAATGTGGCGTTTCTTATTGCCCGCCGGATGCGGTGGAAGCAAGTGACACTGCCCTGAAATTTGAACAACTCACCGCCTATGTCGATGAGCTGAGCGCACCGTATCTGGAAGATGCGGAAATTGATTTTGTTACCGATCAGCTGGGTTCTCAGCTGACCCTGAAAGCGCCAAACGCCAAAATGCGTAAAGTGTCTGACGATGCGCCGCTGATGGAGCGCGTTGAGTATATGATTCAGGCGCAGGTTAACCCGCAGCTGGCAGGCCACGGCGGCCGCGTGACGCTGATGGAAATCACCGACGAAGGCTACGCGATTCTGCAATTCGGCGGCGGCTGTAACGGTTGCTCGATGGTAGACGTGACGCTGAAAGAAGGGATCGAGAAGCAGCTGCTGGCTGAATTCCCGGAACTGAAAGGGGTTCGCGATCTGACTGAACACCAGCGCGGCGAACACTCTTACTACTAAGTTTTACCCCCTGCCCTTTTGCCCGGTGGCGCTGCTGTATGACCGGATACATAGGTGACAGATCAGACCGGGAACATAGGTAACACTTTTAGTCTATCCGGAGCACACTCTGGGTTCTGTG
>CAJYVI010000096.1 GCA_913778145.1 uncultured Pseudocitrobacter sp. | reverse complement strand
AGAGTGAAGGCAGAACCAGCTGTACGGCTTCATCCCACGGGTTATCGGTGCCGTGGCCGTACCAGATGTTGGCCGCGCTAAAACGGCTTACCGCCCAGCGCAGCATGTCCTGAATGGTTTGCAGCTCATTGACCGCTTCATCGACAAAAATCTTATCCACATTATTCTCCAGGGCATGCGTCGGGGTAAATTCGGCGGCTAGTTTGCCACGAAGACGCCGATAAATCAGCATTCTTGCGCAGGCGACCGGGGAAAAAACCGTTTTCACTGCCAACCGCCGCATTCAGAAGGTAAACTAACGGAAATGCCAGATGAGAAGAATCCATGAAAAAGAAAGCATCGCTTAGCGAGGAGGATCAGGCGCTGTTTCAGCAACTGATGACGGGGACGCGCAAAATTAAGCAAGACACCATCGTCCATCGCCCGTTACGCAAGAAAGTGAGTGAAGTGCCGGTGAAGCGGCTGATTCAGGAGCAGGTGGACAACAGCCACTATTTCTCCGACGAGTTTCAACCGCTGCTGAATAGCGAAGGGCCGGTAAGATACGTGCGCGAAGGGGTCAGCCATTTCGAGCTGAAAAAACTGCGCCGTGGCGATTACTCCCCGGAGCTGTTTCTCGATTTGCACGGGTTGACGCAACAGCAGGCCAAGCAGGAACTGGGCGCGCTGATTGCCGCCTGTCGCCGCGAACATGTGTTTTGCGTCTGCGTGATGCACGGGCACGGAAAGCATATCCTCAAACAGCAAACGCCGCTGTGGCTGGCACAGCATCCACACGTCATGGCGTTTCATCAGGCATCGAAAGAGTATGGCGGAGACGCCGCGCTGCTGGTGCTGATTGAAGTGGAAGAGTGGTTACCGCCGGAATTGCCGTAGGCGCTGAATTGCCGGATGGCGGCGTTGCCTTATCCGGCCTACGCGCGATCGGATATACCTGTAGGCCGGATAAGCGCAAGCGTCATCCGGCACAATATCAGGCTGAGTATTAAATCGCTTTCGCCATTTTCAGATTGCAGGGGCTCATTTGCCATTTGAAAACGCCCATGCCGTCAGCTTCCAGCGTGACGCAGGCGATTGCAGAGGTGGTGAACATTGGCGGCGTTTCGCCAGGGCAGAGTTCAGAGACCAGGTAGCCAACCAGTGGCAGATGGGATATGACCAGTACGGACGCGACACCTTCGTTGGCCAGCGCTTGTAGATACGCGCTGACAAGGCCGATGTCTCCGCATGGCGTCAGTTCAGGCAACACTTCGACATCTTCAGGCAGGTGCATACACTCCCCTACCATATCAAGAGTCTGCTCCGCACGCAGGAACGGGCTAACCAGGACACGTTCAATATCCACTTTTTGGCCTTTCAGCCAGGTTGCCATCTGACGGGATTCATCACAACCACATCCCGTAAGAGGACGAGCCGAGTCACTGGCTGCTTCAAGAGCAGCGTCGCCGTGACGCATAATAAAAACTTGCATATTGCACCGCTTTTGTTAAACAGAAGCACCGATCAAAATCGCAGACAACAAGACCTGCGATGTTTCGGTAGCCGGGCATTGTGCCTGATCCATCCAATGAATGAAACGCTGTCTTTTACCTTAATGGCGTAAGTATAGTCAATATTTGTTTACAAAATGACCAGGGCAGCGTCACTCGCTGAGTGATATACCTTTGACCTCAACCCTCTAAGCCAGTTTCCAATGGAGAATAAAAAGTTTCTCCTCGCTCGCTCATGGCGACCAATGCCTCGCACGGTGTAAAACGAGGGCCGTGCTGTGCCGCCAGGCGGTGTAATCTGGCAACGACTTCACCCACGCCGAGTGAATCCATATAACGGAACGGGCCACCTAAGAACGGTGGAAAACCAATACCAAACACCGCGCCAATATCGCCATCGCGCGCGCTGCGGATCACGCGTTCATCAAAGCAGCGCGCCGCTTCGTTGAGCATCAACATTACGCAGCGTTCAGCTATCTGCTGCGGCGCAAGCTGGCTGTTACGCGACGCCATTCCCGGCAGCGAATAAATTGCGCTATCCGGCTGTTTCTTGCTTTTACGCCCTTTTGCCGAATAAAGATAGAATCCACGACCGTTTTTTCTGCCTTTGCGATCGTCGTTCAAAATCGCTGAAATAAGCGTTGCAGGGGCGCTGAAACGATCCCCATACGCCGCTTCCAGCACCGGCATAATTTTGGTGCCTGTATCAATTCCCACCTCATCCAAAAGCTGGATAGGCCCAACCGGGAAACCGAATTTAACCAGCGCATTATCAATATCTTCGATGCGTTCGCCGTCGGTAAGCATGCGCATCGCCTCGTTAATGTATGGCGCTAAAATACGATTTACATAAAACCCAGCGCGATCGGCCACCACAATCGGCATTTTTCCCTGTTTCTTCGCAAGCTTCACCGTGGTGGCGATAGTCTGTTCAGCGGTTGTCGCGTGGGGGATAACCTCCACCAGCGGCATTTTTTCAACCGGGCTGAAAAAGTGCAGGCCGATGACCTGTTCAGGCCGTTGCGCCTGAGCGGCAATATCGCCAATCGGCAGCGACGACGTATTCGACGCAAAGACAGTATGCGGCGCGCACTGCTGCTCGACTTCACTGACCATCTTCTGTTTCAGCGCCAGATCTTCAAACACCGCTTCAATGACCAGATCCCGATGCGCAAACCCGCGATAATCGGTCGTTCCGGAAATCAACGCCAGCTGACTATCACGCTCATTAGCCTTGATATGGCGGCGACGCACTTTGTTATCAAGCAATTCCCAACTGTACTTCAGCGCATGGTTGATGCCCTTCGCATTGATGTCTTTGATACGTACCGGGAGCTTGCCTTTGGTCGCGGTCACGAAGGCGATCCCCCCGCCCATCAGACCGCCGCCTAAGATCCCCACCGCACGCAACGGCCCGGCCTCGACGCGGGCACCCGGATCTTTTTTGATCTCCGTGCTGGCGAAGAAAATATGCCGCAGCGCTTTAGACTGGGGGGTCATCACCAGCTCGCCAAACGCGCGCGCTTCCGCGTCATAGCCGCTGCTGGTGCCATGCGCCAGCCCGGTTTCAATCACGTCCAGAATCTTTCTGGTCGCCGGATAGTTACCGTGCGTTTTCTGCTCAGTTTTCTTTCCGGCAAGTGTAAAGAGAATATTGCGCCCCAGTGGGCCCGCGAGAATGCGCTCTTTTACCGGCAGATGGCGTGAGCGTGATGGCGCTTGCTTTGCCAGCGCAACAGCGGCTTCCAGCAAAATGGTCTGCGGCACCACATCATCCACCAGCCCGACCTTCAGCGCCTGGCGCGCGCGCAGTTGCTTACCGGTCAGGATCATATCCAGCGCCGTACTCACGCCAATCAGACGCGGCAAACGCTGGGTGCCGCCCGAGCCTGGCAGCAGGCCAAGCTGCACTTCCGGTAACCCAAGTACCGTTTTAGGATCGTCAGAACAGATTCGCCCATGGCAGGCCAGCGCCAGCTCCAGCCCGCCCCCGAGACACGGCCCGTGAATGGCGGCGATCACCGGGATCGACAAACCGTTCAGCTCCGCCATGATCTGCTGCCCCTGCCGCGCCAGCCCTTCGGCTTCCTGCGCGCTGGCACAGTGGCCAATCATGTTGATGTCGGCGCCAGCAATAAAGTTGTCAGGTTTACCAGAGATAATCACCACACCCTGCAGCGCTTTGTTATCGCGAATTTGTTTAAGAATTGCCCTTACCTGCACGCCAAACTCGGCCTTCAGGGTATTCATTTTTTCGTCCGGCACATCGATGGTAATTATGGCGACGTTATCCGGGCGAACGGTGAGAGAAAATGCGGATATTGTCGTCATTATTCAGCCTCCAGTACCATTGCGGCGCCTAAACCTCCCGCCGCGCAGGCGGTGACCAGGCCAAAACCGCCTCCCCGGCGGCGTAACTCATTGAGCGTTTGCGTGATCATCCGCGCGCCGGTGGCGGCAAAAGGATGCCCGTACGCTATCGATCCGCCCAGCACGTTGAATTTGCTTTCGTCAATCTCACCGGTGGCCTGAGCACGCCCCAGCACGTCGCGGGCAAACCTATCGCTTGCAAGGCACTGAATATTCGCCAGCGTTTGTGCAGCAAACGCTTCGTGCATATCAAACAACGTTAAATCTGCGAGGGTGAGCCCCGCACGATCGAGCGCCAGCGGCGTGGCCCACGCCGGGCCGAGCAGCATGTCCTGCTGAACCTCAATGGCGGTAAACGCGTAGCTGCGCAGATAACCCAGCGGCGTTAAGCCCAGCTCGCGGGCGCGCGATTCAGTCATTAATATCACCGCCGCCGCGCCATCGGTCAGCGGCGTACTGTTGGCGGCCGTGACCGAACCATGTTTACGGTCGAAGGCCGGACGCAGTTTGGCGTAATCCGCCAGCGTCGAGGTGCCGCGAATATTGTTGTCCTGCTCCAGCGGATCGCGAAACGGCGGCGCGAAGGCCGTCATCACTTCATCCGTTAGTTTGCCTTCCGCCCACGCCTGCGCCGCCAGCTGATGCGAGCGATGCGCCAGCGCATCCTGCTGTTCACGCGTAATATGGTACGTTTTCGCCATCTGTTCAGCCGTGTCGCCCATGCGCAGGCCGGTAGAATATTCCGCAACCGCCGGGGGAACCGGCATCAGGTCGCGCAGCTTCAGGCGGGAAAAGAGTTTCAGACGCTGCCCAAGCGTACGCGCTTTATTGGCATCCACCAGCGTCCGCGCCAGCTTTTTGCTAACGCCAATCGGCAGCACGGAGGAGGAATCCGCCCCGCCTGCAATACCCGCACGAATAGTTCCTGCCATCAGGCTTTCGGCCACGTTGGCGACCGCCTGAAAACTGGTGGCGCAGGCGCGACTGACGCTGTAGGCATCCGTATGCACGTTCATCCCCGTACCGAGGACAATTTCGCGGGCAATGTTTGGCGCTTCTGGCATCTGAACAACCTGGCCGAACACCAGCTGTTCGATAATTTCAGGGGGAATTTCGCTACGTGCCAGCATTTCGCCCACCACCATTTTGCCGAGATCAATCGCCGGTACACCGTGAAACACGGTGGCCTGACGGGCAAATGGGGTACGTAAACCACTGACAATGGCAATGCGATCGCCCTGACGGGTGATAAGCGGTAATGCCTGACTCATAAAACTCCCCTGTTAAAAGATAAAACCAAAGTGGTCGGACCTGATAACAGTCTTAACTAATTTTTTACATTAAGCCAATAAGAGAGAGGGAAAAATGGGAGCTAAAACACACTGGAGGGAGAAAAGAAAACGCCCCTGCGATGCAGAGGCGTTTGGTATGGATTAACGCAGACCCAGCTGGAAGATCAGCGTTTCCGCTTCGCAAGCGAAAACAAAATCGATATCCATCTGTACGCCGCCCTCAACGTCTTTGAAGACCGGGGTGATGACGCACGGATCGGATTCTACGCCACGCGCGCGTTCAGTCAGCGCAGCGAGGGTTTCTTCAGCTTCAGCGCGAGTTGCAAAAACGCGGCTATAGGAGGCTGTGCAATCGGAGTTGTCCATGATGGTACCAACATCCATACAGCAGCAAACCGGGGTTTCATCAGCACTGCATTTACTCATTGTAGATTTCCTCTGTATATGCACGCGAAGGTGCCAGATAAACGATGCCGTTATTTTACGCTCCCCCGAAAGCTCCCTCCAGTTGTTAATTATGACAATTGGGATAAGTGACCGAAATCACACTTAAAAATGATCTAAAACAAAAATCACCCAAACAGATGAAGCTCGACCTCATCAAATTTGCTAACCAGATCCCGTTTCGGTGATCATCTACGTAAAATCTGAGAAACAATATTGCAACATCATATCTGGTCAGACCTATACTCTCGTCACTGGTCTGATTTCTCTGTCGTAGTCCAGCCCCTACACTTCGCGCTTCTGTTACTACATGTAACATTTTTTGTATAAAAATAACTCAATGAGGTTATGGTCATGAGCCAGAAAACCCGGTTTACAAAGTCTGCTCTCGCAGTCGCAGTGGCACTCGTTTCCACCCACGCCTGGTCTGCAGGCTTCCAGCTTAATGAGTTTTCTTCCTCTGGTCTGGGCCGCGCCTATTCCGGTGAAGGTGCCATCGCTGACGACGCAGGCAACGCCAGCCGTAACCCCGCGCTGATTATGATGTTCGATCGCCCGACGTTTTCTGCCGGGGCGGTTTATATTGACCCGGATGTGAACGTTTCAGGCCGTTCGCCAACTGGCAACAGCCTCAAAGCGGACAATATCGCCCCGACCGCGTGGGTACCGAACGTACATTTCGTTATGCCTATCAACGATCAGTTCGGTTGGGGCGCATCTGTCACCTCGAACTATGGTCTGGCAACCGAATTTAACGATACCTATGCCGCTGGCGCATACGGTGGTACGACTGACCTCGAAACGATGAACCTGAACCTGAGCGGCGCTTATCGTTTAAGCCCTCAGTGGAGCTTCGGGGCAGGCTTTAACGCAGTTTACGCGCGTGCAAAAATCGACCGCTATGCGGGTGATTTAGGTCAAATCGTTGCCGGTTCCGGTGCTCTTCCTCCGGCGCTCGCAGGCCAGGTAGGCCAGATCCCGGCTAATACTAAAATCGCACACCTGAAAGGTGACGAGTGGGGCTTTGGCTGGAATGCCGGTATTCTGTTCGAACTGGATAAGAATAACCGTTACGGCTTCACCTATCGTTCTGAAGTGAAAATCGACTTTGATGGCGATTATAAGAGCGACCTGCCGTCCGCGTATAACCAAATCCTCGGTAATTTCGGTCTTCCGGCAGGTACCAATGGCAGCACCACCAATGGTTCTCTGACGCTGAATCTGCCTGAAATGTGGGAAATCTCCGGTTACAACCGTGTGGCTCCACAGTGGGCTATCCACTACAGCGCCACCTACACCAGCTGGAGCCAGTTCGAAGAACTGAAAGCTACCAATAGCAGCGGTACGCTGTTCCAGAAAGATGAGAACTTTAAAGACGCATGGCGCCTGGCGCTGGGTACCACCTATTACTATGACGATAACTGGACCTTCCGTACCGGTATCGCCTTCGATGATAGCCCGGTTCCGTCCAACTACCGTTCTATCTCTATTCCGGATCAGGACCGCCTGTGGTTGAGCGCCGGTACGACCTATGCGCTTAATGAAGATGCGTCTGTCGATGTGGGCGTATCCTACATGCACGGCCAGAGCGTTAAATTCCAGGAAGGCCCGTACACCTTTAAATCCGAAGGTAAAGCCTGGCTGTTCGGTACCAACTTCAACTACCGCTTCTAAGTTTTACCGCAATAAAAAAGGTGAGCCTCAGTGCTCACCTTTTCTTTATGTATACCCTGTGATTTATTCAGAATCGATATCTTTCAAATCGTCCTGAATTGCCTGAGCGTTCGGGTTCTCTTCTGGTTTCAGCTTACCGCCGTTGGCGATAAAGTCGTGGCGCTGGAAGTAAGCCTCACGCACCATAATGTAAGGATCGGAAGACTGACGCAGCAGGCCATCGGAGTCGAGCAACTGCGCACGTGTTTCCACGCCTTCCACCGCCCATTTACCGATAGACATCGGCCAGGTCAGCCAGGAGAGCACCGGATACAGGGTATCGGCCATATCGCCGCCCTCATCACGCAGGGTGAAGCTTCCGTAGAACGGCAGCTGCATATACGGGCCGTAACCGACGCCATAATGCCCCAGCGTACTGCCAAAACGATGCGGTTCGACACGCTGCAGTTTCGGGTTCGCCATGCCGGCAACATCAATAAAGCCGCCCATCCCCAGAATGGTGTTCAGGAAGAAGCGCGTGAAGTGCACCATCCCCTGGTAGGGATCGCCCTGCAGGAAGTAGTTCGCCATCACGGCTGGCTCTTCAAGGTTGCTGGTGAAGTTGCCAAGGCCGGTACGCGCAGGCTGCGGCACATAATCACGCCACGCAACAGCCACCGGACGCAGCACATAAGGGTCCAGCACATTAAAGTTGAAGTTGTACATCGAGCGGTTAAAACCTTCAAAAGGGTCTGACCGCCCTTGCTGTTCAGTGCCAGAGCTCGCACAACCGACAAGCAGTGTGGTGCCCAGCGCAACCGCCGACAGGCGAAGCTTCATAAGTGTCTCCCTGTTAATTATGGCTATCGCTGATTGCCATCCATGACGGAACTCATCGGGTCCGCCTGTTTAGTGTGAGCGATTCTAACAGCACGTCGAATGATGTCTATATTCGCGGTCTCGTTGCTTTGATTTTAGCCTGGTAACCGCCGTCTCGTGGATTGTATTCTAACCAAATCGCTGACATTAAACGTTACCATTCTTGCCATTTCAGAATAAGTCCCGACATGACTGTTACAAAAGCCGCTACGCTTTAACTGGTTTGTGTACAGAAAAGGACAACACGATGGATAACCTCAAAGACGATAAAATTGACGATAGCAGCGATGATCTGGAAGTTGAAAGCGAAGAGAAGCAAAGCGGAAAGAAGATTGAGATAGATGAAGAACATCTTCCCTCGCGCGCAATGGCTATCCACGAGCATATCCGCCAGGACGGCGAGAAAGAGCTGGAGCGTGACGCCATGGCGCTGCTGTGGTCTGCCATTGCCGCCGGGCTTTCAATGGGTGCATCACTGCTGGCAAAAGGTATTTTTCACGTCCAGCTGGACGGTGTTCCGGGTGGTTTTCTGCTGGAGAATCTTGGTTACACCTTCGGCTTTATTATTGTCATCATGGCACGCCAGCAGTTGTTCACAGAGAACACCGTCACGGCGGTTCTGCCGATCATGCAAAAACCGACCGCAGGGAATTTCGGTCTGCTGATGCGCCTGTGGGGTATTGTGCTTTTTGGCAACATATTGGGCACCGGCGTGGCAGCCTGGGCATTTGAGTATATGCCGATATTTGATGAAGAGACGCGCGACGCCTTTGTCAAAATTGGTATGGACGTAATGAAAAATAGCCCTGGCGAGATGTTTGCCAACGCCATTATCTCCGGCTGGCTGATTGCCACCATGGTATGGATGTTCCCTGCTGCAGGTGCGGCGAAAATCGTGGTGATTATTCTGATGACCTGGCTTATCGCACTGGGCGACACAACCCACATCGTGGTGGGTTCGGTCGAAATTCTTTATCTGGTCTTCAACGGCAACGTCCACTGGAGCGAATTCCTGTGGCCTTTCGCCCTGCCAACGCTTGCCGGTAACATTTGCGGCGGCACCTTTATCTTTGCACTGATGAGCCATGCGCAAATTCGCAATGATATGAGTAACAAGCGCAAAGAAGAGGCAAAACAGCGCGACAGCCAGCAAAAAATGTCGAAAAAACAGCGCTAAATGGCGATGCTTTGAGCAGTTAAGCGGCACGAGACTTACCCGGCAGGGCAAAAAACGCTATACTCGTGCCGCTTTGTCCCCTTAGTTAAATGGATATAACGAGCCCCTCCTAAGGGCTAGTTGCAGGTTCGATTCCTGCAGGGGACACCATGCCTCCCCCGCCTGACATCGTTTTTCTTCCGCTACAACTTGTAATGCTCTTTACTCAATCCATGTTTTTTCATCCGCAGATAAAGTTTTTTACGAGGAATCTGTAGATACTCTGCAACTTCATTAATTCTTCCCTGATGAATATTTAATGCCTCGGTAATAATCTGCCGTTCAATTTCATCGATGCGCCGATCGAGTGGCGTCGGTTCGCTAACATGCATCTGAGGATTGGCGACTTCCGCCAGCGGCAAAACGCCCACGGCAAATAACTCCGCAGCATTTGCCAGTTCGCGGATATTATTTGACCATCCTCTGCGCAGCATTCTTTTCATGACCTCGGCCGCCACTTCGGGAACGGGATGATTCAGACGCTGACAGGCTTTATTTAAATAGTAATGAAATAAAGGCTCAATATCGTCCAGGCGCTGGGATAGGGGCTGACAGAAAATTTGCGTCATGGCAAAACAGTAATAGAGTTCGGCGACAATATTATTGGCGGCGGCTAACTCAACAAGGGAAGACTGACTGATGCCAATCAAGCGGAAGGGACGCGATTCCAGGCTTTGTAGTTGCGCAAGTTGGTATTGTTGCTCGCGGCTTAAATTTTCTGGACGGCTTATAACCAGCGTGCCGCCATGCGCCTGCGCCAGGATCGTTTGAAACATTGCGTTATTTTCAGGCATAACTTCGTGGCAGATGAACGGCCCGTTTGCGTTGCGCCCTAACTGATGGAGATACCGTGCGCCAGTCATGCGCCCGGTTCCCGCTTCTCCATGAAACCAGACGGCGATATCCGTTTCGCTCAGTTGTTCCAGACGCTGCCGGTAGCGTTGTGTCCATTCACTTCGTCCTATCAACTCTACCTGCAATCGTTGCTGATGGCGTAAACGGCGGGCGATAACCGATTTTCTGTGGCGTAGTGCGGCATCAATCAGAGTCAGCAATTTGCCGGGTTCTACCGGCTTTTGCAGGAAATCCCAGGCCCCTTTTTTCACCGCTTCGACCGCCATGGGTACATCGCCATGTCCCGTTACCAATAAGACAGGTAACTGCTTATCATCGCGATGCAGTAGCGTCATTAAATCAATGCCTGAGCATCCCGGCATGCAAACATCGCTAAGCACAATCCCCGGCCAGTCTTTCTCAATCCAGCGTTGTGCATCCAGCGGGTTAGTCGAGGCAAAAATGCGGTAACCCGCTTGTTCAAGCAGCAGGGTATAGGCATCCAGCACATCAGCATCATCATCGATCAGCAGAATGGAAAAATCGTTATTCGCCATCGTTTACTTCCATTAATTTAAATTCCAGCACCACGCAGGCATTTTCTGACAGCGTCGATGCCAAACGCAGCTCTCCTCCCATTTGCGTCATTAGCGAGACACAAATCGATAGACCAATACCCAACCCGACATCTTTACTGGTCGTAAAAGGCTTCAACAGCGTCGGTAATAATTGTTCAGGCCAACCAGGGCCATTGTCGGCAATGAGCACACAGAGCGTGTCTCCCTCTGATTGCCAGCTTACGGTAATTTCCGCGCCACCAGGGCACGCATCCAGAGCGTTCGCCAGAATATTCACCAGAACCTGTTGCAGGCGAACGTCTTCCCCACATACCCATGCTCTTCCCTCAGGCAGCATCATTGCAGCATGTTGCGGTTTATGGCGCATGGCGAGCAACTCCCAGGCGGCATGAAAAGCCTGGGTTAAGTCAACGGGTTGTAACGCGATGTCCTGATCTGCACGCCGCGTAAATTGCCGAAGAGATCGTATAATGGCACCAATCCGGCTAACCAGCCCCTCACCTTTACGCAACGTTGTTTTGGCTTGTTCCGTCTGGCCCATATCAATCGCGCGGCCCGCTGTAAACAGATACATCGATAACGCATTTAATGGCTGATTAATTTCATGGGCAAGCGTGGTCATCGTTTGCCCGACCATCGCCAGTTTTGCCGTCTGAATCAGTTCATCCTGCATCGAGCGTAAATCCTGTTCGATGGCTTTACGCTCGCTAATTTCCTGCTCAAGCTGCCGTTTTTGCGAATTTAATAAGCCGAGCGTATGACGGAGTAAACCGGCAATTCGGCCCAGTTCATCCCGGCCATATACAGGAATATCCGTGGTAGTGGTGCCCAATCCAATTTGCACCACCGCCTGATTCAACGCGGTAAACCGCTTCACCAGCCGCGAACGAATAAAATAGTGGTTTAACGCCCATGCCAGCAATAGCGCGAGAAATGTCGCCACCAGAATTAATCCGCCGCTCACGCGGACAATCTGTTCCATTCGCTGATTAAATCCCTGCATTTGCTGATGGCTATTCCCCAATTGTGTTTCCAGCAATATTCGAAATTGCCCCAGCGTGGTTTCACGCGTGCGGCTGACATCGACAAGCGCTTTTTGCGCGGCGACATAATCACGCATGGTATTGGGCATATTGTTCTTCACCATGCCAATCTCCAGCAGTTCGTCGATGGTTTGTCGCAATGTGATAGTGCTGGGCCAGTCGTCGAGCGCGCGGATATTTTCATCCGCCGTTTTTTTGAGATTCTCAAGATAGCGAATATGTGTCTCGACCAACATGCCGTCGTCATTCCCGGATTTGAGTTCATTTAAACGATCGCGTAGATCGTCAACAATCTGGTTCTCAATTCGTGAGAGCGTATAGACCTGCTGCTGCTCATTCTGTACTTCCCTTGCGCGTTTCAGATATTGCGCAGTATCGCCCTGCCGGGTTTCAATTTGATCGAGCAATGTTCCCTGCTGCCAGGTAAAATCTTGCACCAGTGAATTAAGCTCGGTCGTAAAATCATCATGCAGCCAATCAATTCTTGCAGAGAGTTCGCTGACCTTCTCGCGCACCAGAAACATGTTATAAAGCGCCTTGTCCAGCGCCGATAACAATTTCCGGCTATCCTGTAAAATCATCGAGAGCTGCTGATGCTCCTCGGGCGTCAGCCCCTGACTGAGCCGCTCAATTTTATCTAATTGCTGGATAATCTGATTTCGCAACTGCAAACGTACCGTGGTGTTAGGCGCCAGTAAAAACTCGTTTAACTGATCGACGGCCAGATTTAAGCTTCCCTCAATCTGAAAAGCAGAATGGATACGTGGGAAATACTCATCAAGTGAATAACGGATCTGCGAACTTTGTTCATGCCATGAGTAAAGGCTAACGCAACTGACAATCAGGGTCAGAAGTGCTCCGATTAAAAAAGCGCCGCGCAGGCTGCTGCTGATGCTCATTTGCCGCAAACGTTGCAGCACCGACCGCCCCGTCATTTTAACTCTTCCAGTTTATTAATTGCCTGGCGTTGGTTATTCAAAAACCAAAGCTGCCACTCCATCATTTGTTGCTCCGCAAAACTTTTATTCTCGAACTGCGCCAGCCAGGCTTCATCTTCACTGCTCGCAGCATCAACCGGCACACGGGTAAGCAATGTTCGAATTTCAGGTAAGGGACGTTTAAGCCGCGCTTCCGCGCTGTGTAATGCACGCCAGGCATCTTTTAACTGCGCGAGGCGAAAGCTAATTGCCGTATCAAACATGCGCTGCACCAACTGCTGACGTTTCAGTATCAAGCGATAATTTAACGGCGGCTGATTCATCAACACCGCTTGCTGAGCCGCTCTGGGATTATCCGCACTTAGCGGCGTAACCGGGTATTTACCGGTATTGGCGTCGGCGAGAATACGCTGCCCTTCAGGGCTAAGCAGATAACGAATAAAACGCCCGGCTTCAGCCGGATGCTGACTTTTTTTGAGCACCGCCACATAGGTAGGCGAGACTGCCGATTGAGGAAAATAGCTAAACGTTAAATGGGGATCGTTTAAGAGTAAATTAGCATAGTTATCAATAACCGGCCCAGCGACACCCAGCCCACTCTTAATTTTATCGGCGACACCAAAACTTCTCGATGAAATCGTCACCAAATTACCGGCGCTGGCCAGTAGCGTTTCCCAGCCTTTCACCCAGCCTTTTTGCTGCAACAGGGCTTCAATCATCAAATGGTTGGTATCAGACCGGGATGGGCTGCTCATCAGCAAGGCCCCCTGGTAGCGCGGCTGCGTCAAATCATCCCAATCTGCAGGAGCAGGAAGATGGCGAGCAGCCAGCGCAGAGCGATTTATCAGCAGACCATACCCTGAAATCGCCACCGCAACAGAGGTAGAACGAATCGATTCCGGCACCAGGCGCTGACTGTTCTGAGGAATCTTGTCCAGCGGGGCAAGCTTTTGATGTTCCTGTAGATGCTGTAACAGCATGGGTGAAGAGGTCAGAATAAGGTCGACATTCTCAGCGTTAGAGGTATCCAGTAACTGCTCCAGCGACGCGCTGGTACGGTTGAGTGTTCGAATGGTCACGGCGCCGGGCTGCGTTTGCCAACGCTGAATAATCCACGCGGTCGCGCTGGGCGAGAACGTTGTGGCCATAACCAGTTCGCCATGTTGTGCCAGCGCCGGTCTGAAAAACAGAATCAGGGTGAGAAAAGCGCCGATTTTGCCAGGCGTTTTGACCAGACGACAAAACATGATTGTGATCCCTCTCATAAATCTTAATTTTTCACAAAATAACAATTGTGGCAAAAATTACCCGTTTTAAATTTTCCGTAATGTTCACGTCGAACACTGAGATATCTACACAAGCCTTGAAGATACGTAATAATGATAACAGATGAAGGTTCTGCGATTTGTTAATAGCCGCACAAGACGAAGATTAATCTGACATAAAAAAGAATAACAACTTAGCCACTGATTAATAATTGAGTCAAAAGTGCACAGTCAGCACTTTATTTTGGGTCATTTTTGACACATTCCATGAACTTGAGGAAGAAACGCGATTACCGCACTCTTTATGTCGATTACTCCTGCTGTCTATATCAATTAAAAGTACAGGTGAAGACATGTTATCAATATTTAAAACGGGGCAATCCGCCGATAAAGTTCCCGCGGAGAAAGTTCAGGCGACCTATGGTCGATATCGTATTCAAGCACTGCTTAGCGTATTTTTAGGTTATCTGGCCTATTATATCGTACGCAATAACTTCACGCTCTCGACGCCTTATTTAAAAGAGCAGTTGGATCTCAGCGCGACGCAGATAGGTTTACTCAGTAGCTGTATGCTAATTGCCTACGGCATCAGTAAAGGTGTCATGAGTAGTCTGGCAGATAAAGCCAGCCCAAAAGTATTTATGGCTGCGGGTCTGGTGTTGTGCGCCATCGTTAACGTGGGCCTGGGTTTCAGCACCGCTTTCTGGATATTTGCCGCTTTGGTTATTCTTAATGGCCTGTTTCAGGGGATGGGTGTTGGCCCCTCTTTTATTACTATTGCAAACTGGTTCCCTCGCCGGGAGCGTGGACGTGTAGGGGCTTTCTGGAATATTTCTCATAACGTCGGCGGCGGCATTGTCGCGCCTATCGTGGGGGCAGGGTTTGCTATTCTGGGTAGCGAGCACTGGCAAAGCGCCAGCTATATTGTTCCTGCGTGCGTGGCCGTCGTTTTTGCACTGGTGGTGCTGGCGCTGGGTAAAGGTTCTCCGCGTAACGAAGGTCTGCCCGCGCTGGAAGAGATGATGCCAGAAGAAAAAGTGGTGCTGAAAACCCGTCATACGGTAAAAGCGCCAGAAAACATGACGGCATTCCAGATTTTTTGCACCTATGTCCTGCGCAATAAGAATGCATGGTATGTCTCGCTGGTGGATGTCTTCGTCTATATGGTGCGATTCGGTATGATCAGTTGGCTGCCTATTTATCTGCTGACGGTCAAACACTTTTCTAAGGAACAGATGAGCGTCGCGTTCCTGTTTTTTGAATGGGCCGCGATCCCTTCTACGCTGCTGGCAGGATGGTTATCCGATAAGCTTTTTAAAGGACGTCGCATGCCACTGGCGATGATCTGCATGGCGCTGATTTTCATCTGCCTGATTGGCTACTGGAAAAGCGAATCGTTGCTGATGGTCACCGTTTTTGCCGCCATCGTAGGTTGCCTGATTTATGTTCCGCAATTTCTTGCCTCGGTGCAAACCATGGAAATCGTGCCCAGCTTTGCGGTGGGTTCCGCTGTCGGTTTGCGTGGTTTTATGAGCTACATTTTTGGCGCCTCGCTGGGCACCAGTCTGTTTGGGGTCATGGTGGATAAAATGGGCTGGCACGGGGGTTTTTATCTGCTGATGGGTGGGATCGTCTGCTGTATTTTGTTCTGCTATCTGTCACATCGCGGGGCGCTTGAGCTTGAGCAACAGCGCAAAAAAGACGCGGAAGAAGCATCTTCTCTGCAACTCGCGGACGCCTAATTTTTAACCCTTTCACAGGGGGGTCCATACACCTCCCTGTACTGTTTCTTTCAGCGCCACCCATTTGTTATACATTTAATGCTCATAAGTTTTACATTTATCTTACAAATAAATAAACTTCCTTACGTTGTAGGCGCAGGCACTTCCCCTTCGGATTACCCACCATAACAACAGGATCTCAGGCGGCTAACGTCCTGAACAGGATGATACGCCAGCCCACTGAGCAAAAATGCTTCAAACGACTGACTTTGTATGGGATGCACAATGGACGAACAAAAAAGCAGAGGTGGAGGCGTGTTCTTTACGCTCTACCGCTTACTCTTCGTATTGCTCAGTGTTGGTACTGGGCTGTTTTTAACCATCTGGGGCGGTAAGCTCCTGTCGCTGGGCGGCAGCGCCTGGTATCTGGTCGCCGGTCTGGCGTATCTGGTTATTGCGGCAGGCTACCTGCTGCGCCGTAAATTTGCCCTCCCTCTTTCCGTTATTACCTTTGTCCTTACCCTTATCTGGGCGCTCTATGAAGTGCAGTTCAGCTACTGGGGTCTGATCCCTCGATTGGTGGTTCCCGCACTCTTATTAATGCTCGCCCTGTGGCTCGCCACGACGTTACCCGTTCAACGCGCGTCGGTGCGTGCGGCTAACCGCAGCGCAACGGTGATTTTCGTTGCCCTGCTGGCAACGCTGGTCTCGGCGTTTTTCCCGCACGGTGGCATTCATAATGGTGTTGTCGATACCCACGCAGGCGTTGAGCCCACACTGGCATCAAAAAGTGACAACTGGGAATTCTTTGGCCGCGATGCCTCCGGTACGCGTTATGCGCCGTACACAGATATCACACCGGATAATGTCAAAGACCTGAAAGTGGCGTGGACGTATCATACCGGGCGTCGCTTAACAGGCCCGGGTATCGGCGTGGACGAAAATACGCCGCTGCAAATTGGCGATACGCTTTATTCCTGTACGCCGCTGAACGTGGTAACGGCAATTGATGCCGATACCGGTAAGGCCCGCTGGCGCTTTGATCCGCACGCGCAGACCGCTGAACACGTGACCTGTCGCGGCGTAGGTTATTACGATGCGCAGAACGATGACTCGCTGAGCGCGGAAGAAAAATCCAGCCCGGCGCTTCAGCAGTGCCCGCAGCGTATTGTCATCTCGACCGTCGATGCCCGTCTGATTGCCCTGAACGCCAAAACTGGCGAGCTATGCGACAGCTTTGGCAACAAAGGCAGCGTCGACCTGAAACAGGGTATGGGCGATACGGAAAACAGTAAGCGCTATCACCCAACGTCTATTCCGATGATTATGGGGCACATAGCGGTGATTGGCGGCTGGGTGCGCGATATTGTGCACGGCGAGCCGTCAGGTGTGGTGCGTGCGTATGATGTGCGTTCGGGCGATGTTGTCTGGGCCTGGGATGTCGGACAGCCGGAAAACATTACCGATCCGCAAAAAGCGCGCGCCTATACGCTCGAAACGCCAAACGTCTGGACGGTGCCTGGTTTTGATAAAGAACTGAATCTGGTGTATCTGCCAACCGGTAACGGCCCGCCGGATTACTGGGGCGGCGATCGTAACGACGCCAAAGAGAAATACGGTTCCTCTGTGGTGGCCGTCGACGCCAGCACCGGTAAAACCAAATGGGTCTTCCAGACCGTTCACCATGATATCTGGGACTACGATTTACCGTCTCAGCCCGTTCTGTTCCATATGAAGAACGAGAAAGGCGAAGAGATCCCGGTGCTGATTCAGACCACCAAAACCGGGCAGATCTACGTTCTCGACCGTCGTACCGGGAAACCGGTCACCAAAGTGGAAGAGATTCCGGTGCCGCATCAGGGCGCGGAAGGCGAACGCCTTTCCACTACTCAACCATTCTCTACCGGGATGCCGCAACTGGGCGTTGACCCGCTGACTGAGAAATCGATGTGGGGCGTGACGCCATTCGACCAGCTGATCTGCCGTATCGACTTTAAAGAATCGACCTATCTGGGCATGTTCACGCCGCCGTCTGAGAAACCGTATATCGAATGGCCAAGCCTGCTGGGTGGCATGAACTGGGGCGGCATCACCATTGATGAACGTACCGGCACGCTGTTTGTTAACGATATGCGTATGCCGCTGCGGATGTCGCTGGTGCGCCAACAAGATATGGCGAAATACCATGTTTCAACCGACGAAGTACCTGGTTTTATGGGCACCGTGCGCCCGCAGGTAGCGGGCCCTTATGGCGGTGTGCGTATCGATATTCTGCAATCTGCGCTGGGTGTACCGTGTAATACCCCGCCGTTCGGCACGATGAGCGCTATCGACCTGAATACGCGTCAGCTGGTGTGGCAGGTGCCAATGGGTTCGGTGGAAGATACCGGCCCGCTGGGAATGAAAACCGGCATGCATATTCCGCTGGGAATGCCGACGCTCGGTGGCCCAACCTCCACCGCCTCTGGCCTGGTCTTCTTTGCCGGAACGCAGGATAACTACCTGCGCGCCCTCGACTCGGCAACCGGGAAAGAGCTATGGCGCGCCCGTCTGCCAGTTGGCGCCGTTGCCGCGCCGTTGATTTATAAATCACCGAAAACCGGTAAAGAGTATGTCGTTATTTCTGCAGGCGGTGCCAGCCACTCGCCGGATGTGGGTGATGACATTATCGCTTACGCGCTGGAAGATTAAGTTCTGAGCGCAAAAGGCCGAAGAGTTTATTCCCTCTTCGGCCTTTTTATTTGAACGCGCACGTTATCAGCAATTTAATCCGACTGTATGAGCTTACTCCTTCACGCGCATTCGCTTTCCGCGCGCTTCCTCTTCACTCTGCGTCGCCGCCACCAGCGTAAAATCAAAGTTCACTTCCGTATGCGGCTGGTGAATGCCGCGTTCATAAGCGATGGCCTCATCCTCCACTTTCACCGGGTCAGCAATCAGCCCATCACGGGTGGCGAAAGCAAAATCATCCCACAGGTACGCATCGCCATTGAGGTTAATCTGCGTAGTCAGGTGCTTATAACCCGGCGCGGATACAAAGAAATGAATATGCGCCGGGCGGTTGCCGTGACGCCCTAACCCGTTGAGCAGTTTCTGCGTCGGGCCATCCGGCGGGCAGCCGTAACCGCACGGCACAATGCTGCGTACCGCATAGTGGCCGTTGGCATCGGTCAGCACGCGGCGGCGCAGGTTGTATTCGCTCTGAGATTGATCAAAGAACGAATAACCGCCGAGCGTGTTGGCGTGCCAGATATCGACAACGGCATTCGCCACCGGACGCCCCTGCTTATCTTTCACCACGCCCTGTAACCACATGATTTCGCCCTGCTCTTTGCCATCATCCATGCGGGCGAAACCTTCGCACAGCGGCGCGTTCGCCACGTACAGCGGCCCTTCGATGGTGCGCGGGGTACCTGATTCATTGCCCGCCGCCGCCTCTTTTTCATCGGCGCGAATATCGAGATAGTGCTCAAGCCCCAGCCCCGCCGCCAGCAGCGCCGCTTCTTTGCGCTCGCCCAGCTCGTTGAGATAGTTCACCGCGAGCCAGAACTCTTCGTCGGTGATATCAAATTTTTTAATGGTCTGGCAGATATCGCCCAGCAGGTGATGCATGATCGCCTTGAAGCGCTCGTTCCCCTGCTGAGAGAGAAAACCGCTGCTGACGGCGAGTAATTTTTCCACTTCTGATGTCGTTACCGGATTCACTGACATTGCTTAGACCTCATTGTAGGGTAAGGTTTTCGTAGGTTGACTCAGGACAGGTGTTTCCTGCGAAGGCAGGCTCCACAACGCAATCCACGCCAGTAGCGCATAGACAATCAACAACAGCGATACCGGCCAGGCGGCGTCAAATTCGATTAACAGTGCGACGGCGAGCATCGGCCCGAGACCGCCGGAGAAGATAGAACCCACTTCATGCCCCAGCGCCAGGCCGGAATAACGCACACGCACCGGGAACAGATCGCTCATAATGCAGGGTTGCGTCCCCGTCATCGCCCCATGGCAGACGGGCAGACCGAGGAACATCGCCACCATGATCCCGCTGAATTCTCCGCTGGAAAGTAGCCAGAAGAACGGGAAGGCCATCACCAGCAGGCCGATGACGCCAATGTAGTAAACACGTTTCAAACCGATGCGATCGGAAAGCGCGCCCCAGAACAGAATCGAGAAAAACTCGACCACCATCGCCAGCGTCACCGCGCTGATGATGATGTCTGTCGAGATACCAATATGTTTGGCGTACACCACTGAAAAGGTGAAAAAAATATAGGACGCGCCATTCTCTGGCAGGCGCAATGCAATGGCCTGCATCAGCGCTTTTGGATGCTCACGCAGCAGTACGATCAGCGGAATTTTTTCATGTTTCTCTTCTGGTTTAGCCTGGCTGAACGCCTCACTTTCACGGATGTTTTTGCGGATATAAACACCGACCAGAAAAATCAGCAGGCTCAGCAGGAACGGCACGCGCCAGCCCCAGCTCATAAAATCGGATTCCGGCAGTTTCTGCACCAGATAAAAAGCGAATGCCGAGAGCACGAACCCGCCAGCCACGCCCATCTGGCTCCAGGCGGTAAAGAAACCGCGCCTGGAAGCTGGGGCATTTTCGCTCAGCATCAACACGCCGCCGCCCCACTCGCCGCCGGATGCCACGCCCTGCAAGAAGCGCAGGGTAATCAGGCAAATCGGCGCCCAGATGCCAATCTGGCTGTAAACCGGCAGCAGGCCGATGACGAACGTTGTCGCGCCCATCAGCGTTAACGTCATGATTAACGTCATCTTACGGCTGTAGCGATCGCCTAAATGACCGAAAGCAATCCCGCCGAGCGGGCGCGCCAGAAAACCGATCGCAAAGCCGGAAAACGCCAGTAATGTCCCCTGTAGCGGATCGCCGCCGACCGGGAAAAAGAGCGGGCCGAAGACCAGCGCCGCCGCCGTGCCATAGAGAAAGAAGTCATACCATTCCAGCGCATTGCCCAGAACGGAGGCGATCACCAGTTTGCGCATTTGCTTTGGGTCGTGCGGTGCTGCTGCGGTATTGCTCATAAGCCAGGCTCCTCAATGGGTTAGGCTTTCACCTCAATATCGCCGCCTACCGTATGGTAACGACGGTTAAAATAGACCAGCCCGCGCGGCTGCTCGCTGATGCGAATCGCCTGCACCTGGCAATAAAATACCGTGTGGCTGCCCACTTCATGGCAGTCGTCAATCACGCAGTCAAAGCTGGCGACGGCGGAACTGAGTACCGGCGCGCCGCTCGCCATCACCTGCCAGCGGTCGTAAGCGAAACGCTCTTCGGAACGCAGGGTCGCATTGGCGAAAATACCCGATAACTCCTGATGCGCGCCGGAAAGCACGTTCACGCACAGCGCGCCGTTTTGCTTGAAGTGCGCGTTGGCAAAAGAGTTGCGATTCATACACACCAGCAGGGTCGGCGGTTGATCCGTGACGCTACACACGGCAGAGGCGGTAAAGCCAAATTTCCCCGCCGGGCCATCGGTAGTGATCACCGACACCGCGCTGCCCAGTTGCGCCATCGCATTACGAAACTCGGTCTGCAAATTCATGCTGAAATCCTCAGAGATCGATAATCAGACGGGCGGTTTTCGCCCGGGAACAACAGAGCAGGATCTGATCGCCATCGGCTTTCTCCTCGTCTGTCAGATAGCTGTCGCGGTGATCCGGCTCGCCCTCAATCACCTCCGTCAGGCAACTGCCGCAAATCCCCTGCTTACAGGAGACGCACACCTTCAACCCGGCCTGCGCCAGCGCCTCGACGATGGTCTGGTTTTCCAGCACCCGCACGGTGATCCCGCTGGTTGCTGCCACCACGTCGAACGCCTTTCCACTCACTTCAACATCCGCGCTGAAGCACTCCTGATGAACGTTTTCAGCCGAATAACCGGCGGCGTTTGCCTGCTCGCTCACCGCCTCCATCAATCGCGTGGGGCCGCAAACATAGACATGCGTATTAGCCGGTACATCACTCAGTACCGCTGGCAAATCAATGCGTTGCTCATCGCTGAAATGCAGCCATACACGATCTGCCCACGGCGCTTTTTCCAGTTCGGCAACAAACGCCGCCTGCGGGCGCGAACGGGCGCAGTAATGCAGCGAAAACGCGCGCCCGGCGGCATGCAGCTCTGCCGCCATCGCCAGCATCGGTGTGATACCAATCCCGCCGCCGATCAACAGGCTGTGCGCTGCGCCCTCATCCAGGGCAAACAAATTGCGCGGCAGACTGACTGTGACCGATTCGCCTTCCTGAAGCGCGTGCGCCGCCAGCGATCCCCCTTTCGACTGGCTATCTTTGAGGATGCCCAGTTGATAACAGTGACGATCTGCCGGATCGCCACACAGCGAATACGGACGCACCAGATCGTCAGTCAGATGCAGGTCGATGTGCGCCCCGGCGGTGAACGCAGGCAGTTCAGCGCCGGTTGCGTCGGCAAGCGTCAGCAAAACAACGTCCCCCTGAAGCTCGCGTTTCAAAATCTGTAGTGTCAGCATGGCGACTCCTTAACGCATAAACAGACCGCCATTAATGTCCCAGGTCGCCCCGGTGACAAACGCCGCCTGCGGTGAAGCCAACAGCGCCACGGCCTGAGCGACAAATTCGGCATCGCCGAGCTTACCCACCGGGATCATCTGTAACAGCCCGGCCATTTTCTCTTCCTGCACCAGCGCGTGAACGGACGGGAGATCCATCGGCCCCGGCGCGATAGCATTCACCGTTACGCCGGATTTCCCCAGCTCGCGGGCGAAGATTTTAGTCAGCGTCAGGATGCCGCCTTTCGATGCCGCATAGTGCGCCCCGGAGGCCGTGCCGCCGTTCTGCCCGGCGAGCGACGCCAGGTTGATAATTCGCCCGTAGCCTTTCTTCGCGAAGTAGCGCCCAATCGTCTGGCAGCCAACGAACGTGCCGCGCAGATTGGTGGAGATCACCCGGTCAAACTCTTCAACGTCAATCTCCATCACCGGCGTCGCCAGCGTCAGCGCGGCATTGTTCACCAGCACCTCCAGGCTGCCGAAGCGGGTTTCAATCGTCTGTAGCGCCTGCGCAAACGCCTGCGGCTGGCGAATATCCAGCTCCAGCGCCAGCACATTGCCCGCGCCGTTATCAAGTTTGTCCGCCGCCTGCTGCGCATGCGCCAGGCTCACATCCGAGAGCACCACCTGATCCCCCTGCGACAACAGATGCGTGGCGATGACGTTGCCCAGCCCGGCGGCCGCGCCGGTGACTAATACGGTTTGCGTCATAACGCGCTCCTTACAGGATGTAGCCGATGCTGTGCAGCACATCGTCGCTGTTGATAAGACGAATCACCTTTTGCTTAATCAGCAACTTGTCGCCCTGCGGTTGCAGATGCCAGGTGATATCCGCCGCGTAGTGACGGCTGTAGCCTTTGCGGTGTTCCCACAGCGACTGCGCGCCGCGCACCACAATGTCGTCGCCCTCGCCTTCCAGCAAACGGAAGCGCGAGAGCGTGCGCAGCGTGCGGGCGCGCGGCGTGGTGGAGATAGACTCACCGCTGTAAAGGCGCTTCACCCGACGCTCACGCATTTCATGATCGTCGCAGGCGTAGTTGAGGGTATTTTTGAAATCGGTCTCCTGTGGATCGATTGGCACGATGTACAGGCCGTCGCGCTGCCACAGTTCCAGCCAGGCATTGAACTCGCCCTGATCGAGCAAGTCGCCTTCGAGATTGATAATTTCCATCGCGGAAATCAGAACCGTATCTGGCGTCATTATTCCGCCTCCGTCATCAGTTTTTTCCACTGTTGATACGCCGCGCGCATCCCCGTTTCGGCGCTCACGTCGCTGCGCAGGCCGTCATCGCTGCGGTATTCGCCCGCCAGCCCACGGTTGAGCATGATCCACAGGTCGTTGCCCGCTGTCGCCCCGCGCTGTACGCGCTCCCACGCTTCGGAATCATCCGGCGTGCCAAAGCCCATTGGCCCCTGGAAATGCTCGTGCAGACGCAGGCGCGCCTGGTTGGCAATTTCTGGGCCGCCGTCCATGGTGATCACCGCATGGTGAATTTCGGTTTCGTTCACCGAGACGGGTTGCAACACGCGGAAGAACGCCATTGAACAGGCAATATTGGGGAAAATGTTGAGGTTAAAGCCGGAACCGCCGACGGCACGCACAATGCGGCGTACCTGATCTTCATCGTGCTCTTTACGCAATTCGTCAGCCAGCGCGATAAAGCGTTCCGGGATGGGCGCGTCGAGATTAGCTTCCAGATCCACCAGCTCCGGGATCATCACCATCACGCTGTGGCCGTTGCCGAGATCTTCCACATATCCGCTACCGTCAACAAAGTTGAGCATCTCTTCGGTCTGCTTATCGACCGAACTTAAAAACGAGCGGTGAACGACCGGGAAGTGGTAGCCGTCGGTGGTATTTTCCAACTGGATCTTCCAGTTGCCGGGGAAGCGGAAACGGTGCGCCGGGCCGGTTTTAATCGGATAACCCGCGCCCTGCTTCATAAACAGATCCATCCACTTTTTCGCCGCGCCGAGGAAATCTTCCAGCGGTTCGATGTGCTCATTAAAGGTGGCGAAGATCATGCCGGCGTACTGTTCGGTGCGCAGCGACACCAGCCCCAGCTCGCCTTTTTCCAGTTGATCGGCATAGCTTTCCGGGTGCGGCACGCCGCGCAGGCTGCCGTCCAGCGCGTAGCCCCAGCCGTGATACGGGCAGACGAAACTGTTGGTTTTTCCGGTGCGGTGTTCACACACGGTGGCGGCGCGATGGCGGCAACGGTTGAGCAACGTATGTACGTTGCCTTTGCGGTCGCGCACGACAATAACCGGCTGCGTGCCTATCTCGGTGGTTTTGAAACTGCCGGTTTCCGGAATTTCGCTGGTATGCGCCACCCATACCCAGGTTTTGCTGAAGATCCTGTCCAGCTCAAGGTTGAACAGGGTCTCGGAATTATAAAGTGAGGTATGCACCCGGTCAGACTGCACCAGCGCGGCGATTTCCGCGCAGTCGGGAACATTCGCTTCGATATTTTTTACGGGGATCTGGTTATCACACTGCATCGCTCGACTCTCTATTTATTGTCAGGTACAGGCAGCACATCTGTGGCGTGCCAGTGATCCACTGGCCTGCTGAACAGATTGCGCGTCGTGAAATGGTGCATCCGCATCACACCGGCTTCGCGGCGAAACTCCACGTTCAGTTCCGCCGCATTGAGATGCGATCCTCCGGCGGTAAAACTGGAGGTTTGCAGCATCAGCCAGCGCCCGAAAAGCAGGCCATCCGGCTGCTGGATGAGGGCTTCCGAGCACAGAAAATGGGCGTTCATCGCAAAATGCGCGGGCGTTTTCACGTATCCGGCCATCATGCTTTCAATGGCGTTACGCCCGACATGCCTGCCAAGGCGCGTGGCATACGGTTCGCCCACGCCTTCCCAGCAGGCATTCGTGGTAAACAGCGCGCCAATCGCCCGCACGGTCGCCGGGGTTTCAAGCTGGTCGCACAGGCGCATATAGTTGCTGATGCATACCCGCGCATCCTGCTGGTCTTCAAGCTGCTGCAAACGCTGCGCATCCTGTGAGTTCATCGCCCTCTCCTTAACCCTGAATAATCAGTTCGCGGCCCACGCGCGCTTCAATCTTGCAGTACTTCCACAGCTTGCTTTCACCGACCGGCGTGGTGCGGAACAGGTTGCAGACCGCCGCGACACTTTCCAGGGTGTCGGCATCCGCCAGCACGTAGGTGGTCCACGGCGCGGTGGTCGAGGGGCCGACCATCAACTGGTCATCATCCATGTTGCCGATGACGCGGATGCCCGGCGTCTCTTCCATCCCTTTCATCATCACGCCGAACGCGCCCCACACCTGTTTGGCTTCCACCGGAGTCGCATCGAAAAAGTTCTGGTTCACACCGATACAAAACAGCACGCGTAATTTTTTCTGGCTCATTTGTTGCTCCTTTCAGAAATTCAGAGATAACCCGGCAGCGGTTTGCCGCCGAAAAAGACCGTACCGGCGTTCAGGTAGGAGAGGTCGCCCATAAAGGCATGTTGGGTAATCACCATCGTGTCGCGCACATAACGCTGGAGCGGGCTGGTCATGGTGACGCCGCCCATACCGTTGAGCGCCAGCGCCTGACGGGCAACGTCTGCCGCCACGCGGGTGACATGTGTAGAAGAAAGCCGCAGGGCGTTGACCTGCTGCTGGCCCGGCTCATTACCGACCAGCAGACACTGCCAGACGTCATCAATAGCCTCGTAAAACCAGGCGCGCGCCGAGCGGAGTTCTGCTTCGCAGCGGGCGATTTGCATCTGCGCCTGCGGGCGGTCGGCCAGGCGCGGCGCGCCGGTGACCGACTGCTGACGATGGGCAATCTGATAGATTTCATTGAGTGCCGCACGGGCCACACCCAGCGCCACAACGGAGAGCACCTGTGTGGCGAGCGACAGCACCGGATAGCGATACAGCGCACCTTCCAGATTCAGCGCCCCGCCGCGAATAAATGTCCACTCCTGCGGCACATACGCGTCATCCACCAGCAAATCATGGCTGCCGGTTCCCGCCAGCCCGACCGTATCCCACACCGGGTCGATATGAATGCTTTCGCGCGGCAGCACCGCCATGCGCGGAAGCGCGTTCTCCCCTTCCGGCTGAATGCCGACGCCAAATACCGATGCGCCCATGCTGCCGCTGGCAAAGCACCAGCGCCCGCTCACGCGATAGCCGCCATCGGCCAGTTGCGCTTTGTGGGTCGGGTAGATGCCCCCCGCAAACACCACATCAGGGCCATCGCGGTAGAGTTCTTTCAGGGTATCCGGCGGCAGCGCGCCGAGATAAAACGGGCTCATACCAAAACTGGCAACCCAGCCTGCCGAGCCATCTGCAGTGGCGATTTGCTCAATCAGTTCGCAAAACTGCGCCGGAGAACACTCATCACCGCCGTAGATTTTCGGCACCAGCGCACGATAGACGCCCACCTGTTTAAAGCGGCTGATGATGTCCTCTGAAACATGGCGCTGGCGCTCGAAATCGGCGCTGCGCGCGGTCACTTCGGTCAATAACGGAACAAGCTCTTCACGGACGTGTACGACGGACATAGCTGACTCCCGAATAACGTGGGCGGGCGGCAAAAAGGTGCACGATGCCGCAACGCCTGAATGGCATTGAGTGGTCGGTTCGACGGTTTTATTACGCGATAAACGTCAGAGGCGGCGGCGCATCAGCCACTCGGCGGCCTGGACGAGAAGCCCTTCTTCGCCAAAGCCCGCTACCAGCTGTAGCGCGACAGGTCGGCCCTGAAGTTCGCCCATCGGCAGCGAGAGAGCCGGATGACCGCTGAGGTTGAAGGGGCGTACCAGCCGCGTGAGATTCACCACGCTAAGCGGATCTTCCGCCTCTTCCAGCGTCGGCGGCAGTTCCGGCAGCGTCGCCAATGCCAGCAGCGGTGTATCTTCCAGCAGGGCATTCACCTGAGCGGTGAACTGCGCGCGCACGTTTTCCGCGCTGGCAAGCTGGTCACTGGTGATGGATTCTCCGGCCTGAATACGGCTGGCAACGTCCGGGGAGACCGCATGGCTTGCCAGCAGCGCGTTAAACGCCAGCCAGTTTTCGCGGTTGATGATGGTCAGCCCGGCACGATGCGCTTCGCCCAGCAGCGGCAGCGTCACGCTGTTTGCGGCGATGCCCAACGCTTCCAGGGCATCCACCAGCAGCGCGTCAATGTCCGGCTGCGCGGCAAAGATAAAACCGATGGCGGGCAGAGACGCCAGTGGTGCATCAACCGGTAGCGCCACGCGGGCCAGCACTTCACGCAGAATGCGCGGTTCGCGAGCAAAAATGCCGACGCAATCGAGGGAACTGTAAGCAGGTAACACGCCCTGGCGGCTGAGCACGCTATAACCCGGCTTTAACCCCAGCACGCCGCAGCAGGCAGCGGGCATTCGGACCGAACCACCGGTGTCGGTACCGAGGGCGAAATCGACATCGCCATTAGCAACCACGGTTGCGGAGCCGCTCGACGAACCACCGGGGATAATCGCAGGGTATAGAGGATTCACGGGCGTGCCGCTCCACGGGTTGATCCCGGTGACGCCAAACGCCAGTTCGTGCAGGGTGGTTTTGCCCGTCAGCTGGCAGCCGCTGTTGAGCAGCACCTTGACGATGCGGGCATGCTGTTTCGCTTTCGGCGCGTCGGCCAGCGCCGGGCATCCGGCGCGGGTCGGGTGACCGGCGATATCCAGCGTATCTTTGACGGCGAACTGAAGCTCGCCTGAGCCAAGCATGAATTGCTCGACGTAACCATTGCTCTCAAAAACTGGCTTCATGATTGACACCTTGACCAGAAAAAGTGAATCACATTCAGGCGAACAGTCATCGCTGTTTTTTTACCCTGAATGGCGATAAATCAATCATGAGAGATTTATGTGAATATTCAAGTAATATTTCACGTTATTTTCACAACCAGACAACACAAAAATAACCATTTATTCACCATGGCTATTGCGTTATGTTGATGAATTGCCGCAGAAAAAGGAGGGAAACGCACCAAAGTCGCCGTGAAAACTCAGGGCGACAAATAAGAATTAACGATAGTGTTTACAGGGAGTTATAAGAAAAGTTTAGCGCGATCACAAATCTTAACGATCGCTCTCTGATGTTAGAGTTCGTTGAGGTTACCGAGCACTTTCGACAGCGACAGGTTCATTTTTTCCACCTGCGCAGGCGTCATTCCCTTGAACCCTTTTTCGAAAACTTTCTGCGCCAGGCGATGCGCTTCTTCAATTTTCGCCTTTCCGGCGGGCGTGAGCATCACCTCCGTCACCCGGGCATCCTGTTCGCTGCTGGCGGTCGTCACCATCCCATCATCGCGCAGGCGACCGACGATTTTGGTGACGGTCGGCATTTTCGCCATCGCATATTCCGAAATCTGCGAGATGCTGGCCTTGCCATACTGATGAGTAATCATCATCACCCGAAAGCGCGAAACGTCGAGCTGCACCTTTTTCAACGTCACTTCCATCACCTGGGTGTAGCGCGCATAGACGTTAACAATCCAGTAGAACGGGAACTCTTCACGATGAAAAGCCGCATCCGCGCTCTTCACATCCGCTGTTTTTTTGATGGCACTCATGAGCTTCCTTAGTCAAAAGACGTCGATACGCTGAGTATACCGGGTTATAAGTTCACGCTATAGCACCATCGCGCATTCGCTCTGTCATGAATGTTCTAAAACCCACTTTATGATTCACAAAACGCCACACAGATAACAATTCCGTCTCATTTTTTACGGATTCCATTGACACCTTATCAGGCTGTTACCTATACGTTAGCGCACATGTTCGGATGGCCTCTGTCAATAAAACATTCTGAGCATGAAAAATATTCGCCTGCTAACAAAATAATATTACATTGCAATGTGGAGCCCGACATGAATGATTCTTCGAGCGTATTATCGCCGCCTTCCGATGCGCAGGATACACTGGACCCGCGACAACAAGCGGTGATTAAAAAGTTATTCCGCCGATTAATTGTTTTCTTATTTATTTTATTTGTTTTCTCTTACCTCGATCGCATTAATATTGGTTTTGCCGGTTTAACAATGGGCAAAGATTTAGGTTTAACCAGCACCATGTTCGGCCTGGCGACCACGTTATTTTATGTGATGTATGTGATTTGCGGGATCCCCAGCAATATTATGTTAGGGATTGTCGGCGCCCGGCGCTGGATTGCGGTGCTGATGGTGGTATGGGGAATTGCCTCGACGGCGACCATGTTCGCTACCGGGCCAAATAGCCTGTATGTGCTGCGAATGCTGGTTGGGATCGCCGAAGCGGGCTTCCTGCCAGGGCTACTGCTCTATTTAACCTACTGGTTCCCGTCGCAGTATCGCGCCCGCGCTAACGCCTTGTTTATGATAGCAATGCCGGTAACTATGGCGTTAGGTTCGTTAGCATCCGGCTATATTTTGAATATGGATGGCTTATTAAACCTGAAGGGCTGGCAGTGGTTATTTTTGCTGGAAGGTTTCCCGTCCGTATTATTAGGCCTGGTGGTTTGGTTCTGGCTGGATGATTCCCCGGCGAAAGCCAAATGGCTGACCGACGACGATAAAGCCTGTCTGCATGAAATGCTGGAAGCCGATAAACGCGCGGTTCAACAATCACAACGGGGGGTCAGCAGCGCAATGATGTCGCAGCGCAGCATGCTGCGGGAGTTATTTACGCCGGTCATAATGCTCTACACGCTGGCGTATTTTTGCCTGACCAATACCCTGAGCGCATTAAGCGTCTGGACGCCGCTTATTCTGCGCAGTTTTAATCAGGAGAGTAATAACATCACCATTGGTTTACTCAGCGCCATTCCGCAGATATGCACCATTGTGGGGATGATTTGGTGGAGTAAGCGTTCCGACCGGTTGAATGAGCGGAAAATCCACACGCTGCTGCCTTATCTTTTTGCCGCCACAGGCTGGATACTCACCGCCACCAGCAGCAACCCGATGCTGCAATTCAGCGGTATCGTGATGGCATCCGCCGGGGCATTTGCCGCAATGGTGATTTTCTGGACCACGCCGGATCAATCCATCTCAATTCAGGCGCGCGCGCTGGGGATTGCGGTGATTAACGCCACCGGGATGACCGGCGCGGCACTGGGGCCACTGCTGATGGGCTGGATGAAAGATATCACCGGTAGTTTCAACGCGGGCATCTATATGGTCGCCGCGTTCCTCGTGCTGGGCGCGGTGGTTATCGCGTTCATTCCGATGAAACATCGTTCGATGGCAACGCCGAACCGTAGGCCGGGCAAGGCGTAGCCGCCCCCGGCAATTCATGTGCGCAATGCCTGATGGCAACGCCGGGTCGTAGGCCGGGCAAGGCGTAGCCGCCCCCGGCAATTCACGTGCGCAATGCCTGATGGCGCTGCGCTTATCAGGCCTACCGACTTACCCGGTTACCAGGGTCACGCCCTGGGGCCGGGGGAAAATATCAATAACACGCCGACAAACAAACTCATCACCCCGGCAAAGGAGAGCCATGAGAAAGATTCATGCCATCCGGGTAACACTATCGCCGCCGCCCATACCAGCACATAGCTCAGGCTCATCAACGCATAGGCGCGAGAAAGCGGCAGCCGTTGCAGGGCCAAAAACCAGCAGATCATCGACGCAAGATACCCCACCAGCCCCGCCACCAGCGGCAGCGTACCTGGCTGGAGCGTCAGTAGATGGTCGACAAGCAGCAGCGGTGAGGCCACTGGCGGCAGTTGCACCATGGCGTACCGCAGCGCCAGCTGGGATCCGCTGACGATAACCACGCTCAATAATGCCCAGATAACGCCCATCAGGCATTTCCCCCCAATAACAGAATGCCCAGGATAATCAACACAATGCCCAGCCAGTGCCGCGCGGTTACCGTTTCACGCCAGATAAACTTTGCCGCCAGCGTCACCCAGACAAAATTCAGGCTTAGCATGGGATATGCGAGGCTCACCGGCACACGTTGCAGCACCACCAGCCAGAGCAGCATTCCAGCGCCGAGCATCCCTACAGCAAGCGCCAGCCAAAGCACCAGCTGTTTTTTGCCTGCGCGATATGCAGCCTGTTTCTGGCACAGCTGCCCGGCGCTGCTCAGCAGGCTGGCCAGTAACAGCAGAACGACGGTCGTCACTGCGGGAGATACTCCAGATAAATAATGCGGGGCATCACGTAAACGTTATCCGCTTTCGGCAGGTCGAAATCCTCCACGGTTTGCCCATTATTGACCTGCAACACCAAAGAGACCCTCCCCTGCTGACGGTGCGCCGCCAGCCAATCATTGAACGCCTCACGGGGGATAAAACGATCTTTCGCATCCGGGTAGCCCAGGCCGTAGCGCAACTCACCCCTTCCACCGTAAAGCAGAATATCCGCGCGTTTCAGCTCCCACGCTAACCCTGCCGCCAGCCCGACGTTGTTGGATAACACATAACGGCTGGGTTGCAGATCTTCACTCAGAATATCAATCATAAACTGCGGCTGCTTGCTGGCAACCACCCGATCAGGAATCGCATAACCACACAGTAAGGCCAGCATCAGCGGGCAGCAGGCGGCCAATAGCGTCCCTTTGCGGCCATTTTTTAACGCAACCCAGCCCATCAGCGCCCAAAAGCCGAACGCGACGACCGCCAGCATGCTTTTATAAAGCTCAATATAGGGCCAGACCGGATGATGCATCCATCCCCAGGGCGATACGACAAAGGCGGCGATCGCGCCGCAAACGCCAACGGCCAGGTTGATTAAGCCGTTAGCCCGCATAACCAGCGGCGTGGCGTCACGGATATAACGCGCCATCAAAATCGCCAGCGGTGCGAAGCAAGGCAAAATGTAGGTAGGCAGTTTCCCTTTGGCGATGCTGAAAAACAGAAACGGCATCACCACCCAGCCCAGCAGATAAAAAAGCCCTTTTTCGGTTTTACGCCCTCGCCATCCCTGCTTCAGCGCGCCCGGCAGCAACGCCAGCCACGGTAAACATCCGGCGATAACAAACGGTGCGTAATACCAGAATGGCGCTTTATGCTGGGCATCGCTGCGCGCGAAGCGCTGGATATGCTCCACCCAGAAGAAATAGCGCCAGAAATCCGGTTCGCGAGAGGCGATGGTTAAGCCCCAGGGCAGTACCGTTAATATGCAAACCGCGATAGAGAGCCAGCCCCAGACCAGCACTTCCCGCCAACGTTTTTCAGCGATAACCCACGGCAGGACGCCTAATACCGGTACTGCCAGCGCAAGAAATCCTTTGGTCATCACGCCCATGCCGCAGGCAAAGCCCAGCAGCAGATAACCGCCGATTTTTTCCGCGCGAATTCGCGCGTTAGCGCCATACCAGAAACCGCACATGCCCAATACCAGCCACAGGGTGATCATCGGGTCCAGTACAGCGTAGGTGCCGATGCCATAAACCAGGAACATGGTCAGGAAAATAACCGCAGAAAGGATTGCAATGCGTTTATCGCGCCACAGCATCCAGGCCATCCACGCCACCAGCAGCCCGGTGAGCGTTATCGACAACACGCCGCCAAAGCGAACGGCAAAGTTGTTGTGTCCAAAAAGCCACTGACCAATGTTATTGATCCAATACCCGGCGACTGGTTTTTCGAAATAACGTAACCCCAGAAAATGCGGTACTGCCCAGTTACCCGATGCCAGCATCTCGCGGCTGATTTCCGCATAGCGCGTTTCATCCGGCTGCCAGAGCAACCGACCATTTAGCGGAATGAGATAGTAAAGCGCGTACAAGCACGCCAGTAGCGCGGCGTAAAAACGAGGCTTCATAGCGACGATTCCATAATATGTTCCACACCTAACCAGCCTTCCCGACCGGCAATTTCACTGCGTTCAATACTCCCCACCGGCAGCCTGCTGATGTCATCGGGCAGAAGCTGGCTCAGGGGGCAAAAGTGGATGTTGTTTTCACGCGCGAGTGTTAATAACGCTTCAAACTGCGCGGCGAAGGCGATCCCTTCCACTTCGGCATGAATGGTATAAACCGGCACGCCCTTATCCTGTTGAATGCGTTTCATCAGATAATCGTTGAACGCATCCGCGCTCACCTCGCGCCCAACTACTTCATCCCAGGTCGGAAGCGTTACCGGGATCTGCACCGTGCCGAGCGTGCCATTTTCAAGCCGTGGACGGAAAGGACGATGGCCGCGACAGTCGCTGTTATAGAGGAAATTAAACGGTTCTTTGGCCGTCACAACCCGGCTATCGGCTCGCCAGCCCGCCACCGCCGAGCAGGACACCGCTGCCCCGAGAATGCGCTCCAGTTCGACTAACCCGCGCCCAATTTCATGAACCAGCGTTTTGTTATCCCAGCGGCCACTGCGGGCCTGCCATGCATGATGGTCCCACGCGTGCAGCCCCACTTCGTGAAAAGCCGCTGCTTCACGTATTATCGCTTCGTTACCTGCGCCAATTTCACGGCCGGGCCAGGCGGTGCCTGCCAGTAAAATATCCCAGCCATACAGGGATGCCGCGCGAGAGCGCAGCATCTTCCATAAGAACTGAGGTTTTATCAGCCGCCAGAGGTGCCTGCCCATGTTGTCAGGCCCTACGCTAAAAAAGAAACTCGCCTGGACGCCGTGCCGCGCAAGCACAGAGAGCAGTTGAGGAACCCCGTAACGGGTTCCTCTGAAGGTATCGACATCAATGCGTAAGCCGACTTTTTTCATGATGGTTCATCACCACCTAATTCGACCGTACGCAGGAAGAAGTCCAGCGTCTCTTCCACCGTTTGCTGCATCGCAATGCTCGGTTGCCAGTTCAGGCAGCGTCGGGCATTGCGAATACTCGGTTTACGGTGTTCAACGTCCTGATACCCTTTGCCGTAGTAATCGCTGCTTTCCACATCACGGAATCCGGCGAACGGCGGGAAGTGCTGACGCAGCGGGTGACGCTCAAAACAGTCAAGCAGCATTTCCGCCAGCTCTTTGATACTGGCTTCGTTATCCGGGTTGCCGATGTTGATAATCTGCCCATCGCAGCGGTTATCTTCGTTTTCGATAATTCGGTAGAGCGCCTCAATACCATCGCTGATATCGGTAAAGCAGCGTTTCTGGCTACCGCCTTCAATCAGTTTAATCGGCGACCCTTCTACCAGATTCAGAATCAGCTGGGTGATGGCCCGCGAACTGCCAATACGCGCGGCATTCAGGTTATCAAGGCGCGGCCCCATCCAGTTGAACGGGCGGAACAGGGTGAATTTGAGGCCCGATTTTTCGCCGTAAGCCCAGATCACGCGATCGAGAAGCTGTTTAGAAACCGAGTAAATCCAGCGCTGACGATTAATCGGCCCCACCACCAGATTAGAGTTATCTTCGTCAAAATCTTTATCCGTACACATGCCGTACACTTCTGACGTTGACGGGAAGACGATGCGTTTGTTGTACTTCACGCAGTCACGCACAATTTTGAGGTTCTCCTCAAAATCGAGCTCAAAGACGCGCAGCGGGTTGCGGGTGTACTCAATCGGCGTGGCGATCGCCACCAGCGGCAACACCACATCACATTTTTTGATGTGGTACTCAATCCACTCAGAGTGAATGCTGATATCACCCTCAACAAAGTGAAAGCGCGGGCAATCCATAAAACGACCAATGGCATCAGAACCAATATCCAGGCCGTAAATTTCATAGCGATCGTCCTTCAGCAGGCGTTCGGTAAGGTGATTGCCGATAAACCCGTTCACGCCGAGGATCAGCACACGCGTGCGGCGTTTTATCGCAGCGACGGGTTTGCTGTTGAGCAACGCGCCGGTCACCAGCCCCAGCGACTGAGCCAGTTGCGCCCCCTGCATATAGACGCCCTTCTCGCTCTGTCCGGTCAGGATCTCCAGCGCCCCTTCGCCACAGGCTATCATCAGCGGTGCAACGGATAGCACCGTGCCTGCACGTGCCGTCACCGGCTGCGGATGAACGCGCGATTTCCAGACGATGAATTTATGCTGCCCAACAAAGCTGAACGCCCCAGGCCAGGGATCGGAGACGGCACGCACCAGGTTGTGCAGCACGTGCGCGGGTTTTTCCCACTCCAGACGCCCATCTTCCGGCGTTCGACGCCCCACATAGGTGGCCTGACTTTCATCCTGCGGATGGGCGTGAATACGGTTTTCGCCGATTTGCGTCAGGGCATCATGCAGCAATGTTTGCGAGGCGGCACACAGTTTACGATGCAGACTCAACGCGTTATCGTTTTCGGCAATGCTCACTTTCTGTTGCGCGATAATGTCGCCCGCATCCGCGCGTTTCACCATCCGATGCAGCGTAACGCCCGTCTCTTGTTCCCCATTGACCAACACCCAGTTTAACGGCGCTCGTCCCCGGTACTTCGGCAGCAACGAACCATGCAGGTTAAACGCGCCTTTGGGCGCGAGGCTGAGGATGGCATCACTCAGCAGGTGACGATAATAGAAGGAGAAAATAACCTCCGGGGCCATCGCGCGGATACGGTCAATCCACAGCGGATGGTTCACATCGTCAGGCGCATATACCGTAATGCCATGCTCCGCCGCCAGACGCGCCACGGAGCCAAAGAAATGATTTTCCTGCGCATTGTCAGCGTGAGTGAAAATCGCCGCGATTTCATACCCCGCGTCAAGCAAGGCCTGGACACCCGTACATCCCATATCGTGATAGGCAAAAACCACTGCTTTCATTGCTGATTTTCCTCTTCTGCTGCCGTTTCAGGCTGGCGTATAACGCGTTGAATAAAATAACGAGGGCGGGCGCGGACATCGTTGTAAATGCGGCCGATGTACTCCCCCAATAGCCCCATGCCGACAAACTGCGCGCCAATAAACATGAACAGCACGGCAAAGAGCATAAAGACCCCTTCCGCCGCCCATTGCGGCCCAAAAATCAGGCGTAACGCCACCAGCAACACGGAGAAAGCAAAGCCCAGTAGCGCGATCACGCTACCCACCACGCTCAGCAGACGCAGCGGCGTCGTCGTCAGGCAGGTCACCAGGTCGTACATCAGGTTAATCAGCCGCATAAAGCTGTATTTCGAATCGCCAAACTCGCGTTCGGCATGATGCACCGGGATCTCAACGGCCCGTCGAGCAAAGGTGTTGGCCAGAATGGGAATAAAGGTGCTGCGCTCGTGACAGTTGAGCATGGCATCAACAATGTGGCGGCGATAGGCGCGCAGCATGCAGCCGTAGTCGCCCATCGCTTTACCGGTGGTACGCTGAATCAGGCGGTTAATCATTTTTGATGCGGTTTTGCGAAACAGTGTGTCCTGGCGGTTTTGCCGCACCGTACCCACTACGTCATAGCCCTCTTCGGCTTTTTCGACCAGCCGGGGGATCTCTTCCGGCGGGTTTTGCAGATCTGCGTCCAGAGTGATAACCAGATCGCCCGTCACATGGCTGAAACCGGCCATGATGGCGGAGTGCTGACCATAATTGCGGTTAAGCAGCACCGCGACCACATGGCTGCCCGGCATGTCCGCAGCCTCGCACAACATGCGGGCAGAGTTATCGCTGCTGCCGTCGTCCACCAGCAGGATCTCATAGTCGCGATGGAGCAATGCACAGGCGGCATCGGTACGGCGAATTAATTCCGGCAGACTCTCCTGCTCGTTGTAGACCGGAATCACCACCGACACTTTTTTTATCTGCGTAACATCAAACATCTCAACGTCCTGCCAGTTGATGGAGTGCCGCAATAACGCGGGTTGTGTCGTCATGAGTCATATCCGGGAAAAGAGGAAGGGAACAAATACGCGCGCTGTTCCATTCGGTATTGGGCAGCACGAGATTGGGGTAACGTTCGCGATAATATTTCTGCGTATGCGCCGCGCGGAAATGCAGCCCGGTGCCAATTCCCTTCGCTTTTAGCTGTTCCATTAATACGTCACGGCTGATACCGCAACGCGTTTCATCCACGCGAATAATAAAGAGATGCCAGGCGTGTTGATGCGGCCAGGCCGGAAGAGCAAGCGGCTGAAAAGGTGTATCGGCCAGTTCCTGTAAATAACGCTCCGCAATATTGCTGCGTTTTTGATTGGCCTGCGGTAATTTCGCTAATTGCGCCAGCGCCAGCGCGGCGTTGATATCGGCGAGATTATATTTGTAACCGGGCGAGAGCACTTCCGCCTGCGGGGCGCGGCCGTGCGTTTGGCGGTCAAACGCATCAACGCCCAGGCCATGAAATTTCAGGCTGCGGATTTGGCGTGCAAGCTCTTCGTCATCGGTCACAACCAATCCGCCCTCGGCGCAGGTCATGTTTTTAATGGCGTGGAAGGAGAAAATTGCGGTGCCTTTCCCGCCAACATGATGGCCATTATAGGCCGTGCCCGCGGCATGAGCGGCATCTTCAATGACTGCAATCCCGTGGCGATGCGCCACGGCATAGATGGCGTCGAGATCCGCGGGTGCCCCTGCATAATGCACCGGCACGATGGCTTTGGTTCGCGGAGTAATCGCGGCTTCAATAGCCTGCGCGGTGACCATCAGATTATCGCGATCGACATCGATCATTACCGGCGTGGCGCCCAGCAACTCAATCATATTGAGCGTGGAAACCCAGGTCAGCGACGGAGTAATAACTTCATCGCCCGGCCCCACGCCGAGCGCCATTAATGCGACGTGCATTCCGGCGGTGGCGGAACTAACAGCTATTGCAAATCGGTTGCCCGTTAGCGCGCAGAATGCCTCTTCCAGCGCCTGATTTTGTGGCCCGGTCGTTATCCATCCTGACTGCAAGACGGCTTTTATCGCCTGAAACTCCTCATCCCCCATCGAGGGACGGGAAAACGGTAAAAAATCATCCATTATGAACACTCACTGACCTGGTTCGAGACATGGCCCCGCGGCGCATGACACACATGCAATACGCATTGTCGGGGATGAAGGATTCAGCATAGTTCGCTTGTATTAGCGCAACATTAAGAAAACGAAATATTGACGGTAATAATTTGCAACCTATAGAATTAATTTGTAATATACTGATATGTATAGCGATTTAATTTTCAGTATATTCATTGTTTTTACATGGTTTTTTTGAATATTCTAATTAGTGAGCCTGATCACTATTTATAGCGTGACAAATCTAGTTTCGCTCACTCATTTACCGTATGTTTAGGCTCCTGCACTGGTGGGCTGTGCTAGTATACAAATACACAAATTATCTGGGGGCATATGCATGGAGTGGCAGGTTGTTGATATTGCAAAAACTGACAAACAGGATATATTTTCAGTGATCACCCAGTGCGGCAAAATTAAAACCATTACTAAAATCAAATCGGCCTTTAGCCTTAGATGTTCTTACGCCAACGCTTAATGCGACCTACTATATTAATAACAATAAAAATCGTGCGATTGAGATTTTATCCTCTACCTGTTATTCCACCGAAGCGTGGGCGGCGTTAAAAGGACGATAGTCTCGCAGCAACAGCAAACTGAGAATAATTCTTAAGAACAAGCGTAACGTTGCAATGTTTTTTACGCACGCTACTACTATCAATCAGTGATTCCTTTCCCTTCCGCTGCCATGACAGGCTATGATTAGCACAGCCAGTACGCTTATATAAATTGAGGCAATGTCATGGATAAAGAACTGCTCGACGCTGGATACCGGATCTACACCGGTCAAAAAATCGACGTCTATTTTAACACCAACCTGTGCCAGCACTCGGGCAACTGTGTGCGGGGTAACAGCAAGCTCTTCAATCTGAAGCGCAAACCGTGGATTATGCCTGATAATGTAGAGAGTGCCATTGTGCAACAGGTTATCGACACCTGCCCAAGCGGCGCGCTGAAATACCGTACCAAATAACCCATAGCGAGAGACAAATGGAAATTCTGGAAGGTAACAACCGTTTTTACGTTAACGATGCTGACGGTAATCAACTGGCCGAAGTGGTTTTCGTTCCCACCGGCGAGCACCTCAGTATTATTGAGCATACCGATGTAGATCCAAGCCTGAAGGGCCAGGGGGTCGGTAAACAACTGGTGGCAAAAGTCGTGGAAAAAATGCGCAACGAGAATCGCAAAATCATTCCGCTTTGCCCCTTCGCTAAACACGAATTCGATACCACCCCGGAATACGCCGATATTCGCGCCTGATGTTCAGCGCTCTGCGGAGCGCTGTTCTTCATTGCCTCCGACACAGATCGCAAAAAAAAGAAAAACTTCCCCTTCTGAAATCAAAACCCCGTTTTAGTTGACTGACATCAATTCCGTAAACTTTCTGTTACGGTAAAAAGCCCGCCCAACTTAAGAAAAACCTTACTTAATCTAATGAAAAAACTGTTTTTTATTGCTGCATTGACAGCGCTTTCTTCTCCTGCCCTGGCGCTTAATTTCAACTCGACGGCGTTGAAGCTGAAATGCCCCTCGCGTGGGCTGATGGAAATCACGCTACACGCCTTTGGTCATATCTCCGAGTTGTGGAAGGGGCATTATTATGTGGGCTCTGGGCACGAGGTTCATAACGGTACGGAATATTTCAAATTCAGTAACGGCGATACCTTAATGCATCATCCCAAGGGCGATAAGTTCACGTTCTATTTTGCCAAGAGCCATACGTTGAAGGCCTGCCAAAAACTCTCGGAGCAGCCGATTAAGGTGGCTTTTAATTAAAGAGAAAAGCGACGAAACGGCAGCGGAGGTTTCCGCCGTTTCGCCCCTATTTTCAGTAGCCTGAGCAGCGAAATTGCCGGATGCGGCTGCGCCTTATCCGGCCTACGGCTAGGCGTTTCCACCGGGCATTGTGCGGCCTAATTGTCGGGTGGCGGCTGCGCCTTACCCGACCTACAATTCAGTACTGGTAGGCCTGATAAGCGAAGCGCCATCAGGCATGACTCTCCTGCAACAACGTCTTTATCGCCGCTTCCTGCTCGGCATAGTTCCCTTCACCAAAGAAGGTGTACCGGAGCTGCCCGCGCGCATCAAACAGGTAGTGTGCAGGCCAGTACTGATTGCCGAACGCATTCCAGATACGGTAGTTATTGTCCATCACCACCGGGTAATTCAGCCGCCATTTTTTCACCGCCGACGTTACCGCATGCTCTTGTTTCTCATGGGGATATTCAGGCGTGTGTACGCCGACCACCGTCAGGGCTGGGTATTTCTGCGACCATTCGCGAACATGAGGCAACGTGTGCTGGCAGTTGATGCAGTCAAAGGTCCAGAAATCAACCAGTACCACCTTCCCTTTCAGCGAATCGGCTGACAACGGCGCGCTATTTATCCACGCCGTTCCGCCCGTCAGTGGCGGAAGCTGACTGCTGGGTGTGGTGTCAACCACCGGCTGTAAATGAACAGGTTGTTCAGGCAGCAAGCCCACCAGACGCTGTTCCAGCTGCTGTGAAAACGCACTGACACCCTGAAGCACGCTGGTAGTACAGGTGGCAATCAGCGCCACCGACGCCAGCATTGCGACACCTGCGCCCTGACGCAGACGTTCCACCACCGCCGTTTTTGCCCGCAGCCAGTGCATCACACGTTTACCACCAAACCACAACACGGCCAGCATCGCCGCACAGCCACTCCCGTAGGCTGCCAGCAATACGCTGCCCGAAACGCTGCTCTCCTGAAGCAAACTCAGGCTGAGAATGGCCCCCAGCACCGGCCCGGCGCAGGGGGCCCACAGCAGGCCGGTGGCAAAGCCGGCCAGCAGCGCGGCAACAAGCCCACGATTATGGTTGCTTTGATCGTTCACCTGATTGCCCAGCCGCACCACCGGTTTCGCCAGCCACTGCGCCACGCGTGGGAATATCAGCGAAAGCGCGACCGCGCTCATAAACAGTAACGCCAGCCAACGCCCAACGGTGGCAACCTGAGCCACCCAGGCACTGGCCACGGTCACCAGCGATGACACCAGGGTAAACATCAGCACCATCCCGGTTAACATCGCCGCCAGATGGCGTTTCTGCCTCTTCACGCTGGCAAATAAAAACGGGATAACAGGCAGCGTACAGGGGCTTAACAACGTCAGCATGCCGCCGACAAACGCAATGATAATAGCCATATCTCACCTCACCTTTAGGTTGCCTGGATATCAGGCGGTGAGAAGATTTAACCGCGTCGATGTGTGCGGGGTGTGTCGGCAGAAGGCCGTTTTGTCTCGTTAGTTGTCGCGAGAGGAAGTGGATACTGAAGGATACAAAACGCGCGGCAAACGCAAAGTGACCACCAGACCGCCGTCGGGATGGTTGTGTAAATGCAACTGACCATGAAGCTGCGTCGCCAGTTGGGCCGCGATCGCCAACCCCAGCCCGGTACCGCCGGTGTAGCGATTGCGCGAGTTTTCAATACGGTAGAAAGGTTGTAGTACCGCATCCTGCTCGGCCTCATCAATACCGGGGCCGTTATCCCGCACCTGAATTTCCAGCCACTGCGCATCATGCAAAAGCAGATGAACCTGCGCTTCACTGCCGTACTTCAGCGCATTATCAAGCAGATTGGTCATGATGCGCCGTAGCGCCTGCGGCCGGGTCTCCAGCGGGGAAATCGTTGGGGCGGGCAAGAAGGTGACTGCCTGCCCGGTGTCCGTATAGTCGCAAACGAGGGTGTCGAGGAAGGCATTGAGATCGAGCCGATGCGTGGGCTCCAGCAAGGGTTCAGCGCTTCGGGCATACGCTATGCCCTCGTGTACCAGCCGCGTCATATTCTCGAGGTCCTGCATGAGCTTATCGCGCAGCATCGGCTCCTCGCTCATCTCCACACGCAGTTTCATCCGCGTGATGGGCGTTTGCAGGTCGTGGGAAATCGCGGCGAGAATTTGCGTGCGTTCTTTTAAATAACGCTGAATGCGCGCCTGCATCGCATTAAACGCGCGGGCCGCCTGCACCACTTCCTGCGGGCCCCGATCGTCCATTATTGGCGGTTGTGTTGCGGCGGGTTCTAAGGTTTCCACCGCGCGGGTAAACCGCGACAGCGGGCGAATCACCTGGCGTACCGCCAGCCAGGCGCAGAGTAAAAGCAGCAACGGCTGGATAACCAGCACCACCGGCAGCCAGCGCGCCAGCGCGGGCAACTGCGGGCGCAGGTCTATCGTCAGCGGGGAACCATCAGCTAAGCGCAGATGCGCCTGAATACGCTCGCGCGGGCCGGGAATGGCGCTCATCGTCAACGCGTATTGCCCGCCGAGCGCCTCCTGAAGCGATGCCACAATCGAGCGAGAGCGCCAGCTGTCAGGTACGGGGCCCGGCTCGCCGGCATCGGTTTGGTAGTGATAGTTGCCTCGCGCCAGCCTGGGAAGCCACGCGGCGCGTTCGTCTGCAGGAAGGCGGTCAAGAATCGCCACGCTGGTCGCCACGTCATAACCCAGGTTATCGAGCATCACCGTGCGTGCGCTGCTCATACGCTCATAAAGTAGCAGTGAAAGCGTCAGGCCGTTCGCCAGTAACAGCCCGACCAGCACCAGCAGTACCAGCCGATACAGCAGCGTTTTCGGCCACAACCTCACTGACGAATCTCCACCGACATCGCCAGCACATAGCCTTCGCTGCGCACAGTTTTGATGTAAGCGGGCTCGCGCGCGTCATCGCTCAGCCGTTGGCGCAGACGGCTGACCAGCAGGTCGATGGAGCGTTCAAACAGCTCCGCATCACGCCCCTGAGTAAGACTTAATAACTGGTCCCGATTCAGGACGCGCTGCGGGTGATCGAGAAAAACCCGCAGCAGGCGATATTCCGCACCGCTGAGCGCGACAACCAGACCGTCATCGTCGATCAAATGGCGAGCGGCGGTATCCAGTTGCCAGCGGCCAAACGCAATTAGCCGCCCGGCATCGGTGATTTGCAAATTCGGCGGCAAGGCCCGATAGCGCCGCAAAATAGCTTTAATCCGCGCCAACAGTTCACGCGCGACAAACGGTTTCACCAGATAATCATCCGCGCCCATCTCAAGGCCGAGGATTCGGTCCGCGTCGTCGCTGCGGGCGGTGAGCATCAGCACCGGCAGATTTTGATGGCGATCGCTGCGCAGTTCGCGGCACAACGTCAGCCCGTCATCGCCCGGCATCATGACGTCCAGCACCACCAGATCCACCTGGTGGTTTGCCAGATACGCCCGCATCGCCTTCCCGTTGGCGGCTCCCGTCGCGCGATAGCCCGCGCTATTAAGGTAGTCGACAACCAACTCTCGAATATCGCTGTCGTCATCGACCACCAGCACCGTGTCGATATGTTCCATCGCGGCCCCGTTACAGTTTATCGGCGTCAACCACCGCCTGAGTGAACGCCACCGGGTCTTCCTGCGGCGGGTTATGACCGACATTCGCGCCAAACGTGCGGTGCTCATATTTGCCGGTAAAACGGGCGGCATAGGTTTTAGGGTCCGGATGCGGCGCGCCGTTGTTTCCGCCTTCAATGGTGATGGTTGGCACGGCGATAGCCGGAAGCGTCGCCAGTTTTTGCTCGTATTTATCGTACTTCGCTTCACCCTTTTCGAGCCCTAAACGCCAGCGGTAGTTGCTGATAGTGACCGCAACATGGTCCGGGTTATCCAGCGAGGCGGCGCTGGCGGCAAAGGTTTTATCGCTAAACTTCCAGCCTGGTGATGCCTGTTGCCAAATGAGCTTCGCAAAATCATGGGTATTTTTCGCATAGCCCGCTTCGCCACGCGGGGTGGCAAAATAGAACTGATACCACCACAGCAGCTCTGCCTGCGGCGGCAACGGTTGCTCACCAATTTTCTGGCTGCTGATAAGATAGCCGCTCACCGACACCAGCGATTTAACCCGCTCCGGCCACAGTGCGGCGACGATATCCGCCGTGCGCGCCCCCCAGTCAAACCCGGCAATGTCTGCCTGCTTGATATTCAGCGCATCCATCAGCGCCACAATATCCGCCGCCATCGCCGACGGCTGGCCGTTACGCGGCGCAGTGGCAGAGATAAAACGCGTCGTGCCGTAACCACGCAGATGCGGAACGATCACCCTAAAGCCTTTGCTGGCGAGGGCCGGAGCCACCTCTGCGTAACTGTGAATATCGTAGGGCCAGCCATGCAACAGTATCACCGGCTGCCCGTCATGCGGGCCGATATCGACGTAGCCGATATTCACATCACCGGCGTTAATCTGGTGGATATTATTGAACTCGCTGGCGTAATTATCAGCTGCCAATACCGGAAGTACAGGCGTCAACAACATAGCGAGCAGAAGAGCAGATTTTACCGTTTTGTTTTTTAAAAATTGAACCGGGAGGGCCGACGTATTCATTTTTGACTCCTGCGCATGGGCATGGATAAGGGATCGATAAAAAAGCAAAAACGATAGTTAGCGAAGGAATTATAGTGAGTAAATTCTAACCAGCCGGGACTATTTCTTTTCGCCCTATCGCCTGACTATCAAAACAGCCGCATGTGTCGGGGATATTCCGCCGTTCCGCCCTTTTTGCCTGCCTCTGTATCTCCATTTACGCCAGATACAGTGTGATACACAGTGACGAAAAATCAGTCTTGACGCTCAGGGGCGTTGAGGAGGAAATTAAGCCTGCAAGATGGTCATTTTTTAACCTCCCACACAAGGTGTAACGCAATGGCTCAATCACTGGCAGGAAAAAATGCTCTGGTTATCGGTGGCTCGCGCGGTATTGGCGAAGCGATTGTCCGCAGGCTTAGCGATGAAGGCGCAACCGTCGCCTTCACCTGGGTGTCATCCGGCGAGCGCGTGCAGCAGCAGGTTGAGGGTTATCGACAACAGGGAAAAGCGGTGCAGGCGTTTCAGGCCGACAGCGGCGATGCGGCGAAACTTACGGAAGCCGTAAACCAGGCGGCTCAGGCGCTGGGCGGGCTGGATATTCTGATCTATAACGCGGGCGTTTTGCGGATGGGCGATATCGCGACGTTTTCGCTGGAGGATTTCGACCTGAGCTACAACATTAACGTGCGCGGGCCGTTTGTCGCAGTGCAGGCGGCGTTGCCGCATTTTCAGTCCGGTGGGCGGATTATCACCATCGGCAGTATCGTCAGCAGCGCAGGCCGGGGGCCTGGCTCCACGGTGTATGGGGTGACCAAAGCCGCCGTCGCCCGTATGGTGCGCGGGCTGGCGTGGGATTTGAGCGAACGCAAAATTACGGTGAATGATGTTCAGCCGGGGCCGGTAGCAACAGATATGAACCCACTCGACGGGGAGCATGCGGAGTACTTAATCAACGCCAACCCCATGAAGCGTTTTGGCGAACCGCATGAAGTCGCTAATCTGGTTGCCTGGCTTGCCGGGCCGGAATCGTCGTACGTAAATGGCGCGTGTATGGCGGTGGATGGCGGGTTAACGGCGTAGGAAGAGTAAAGCGGCTTCAGAGGAGCTATCCAGGGGTCGCTTTACGTCTCCAACCCCTCCAAAAATAACCATAAAATCAATGCGGTTTACTTAGAACACATCCCAAAAAAAGCCCGTCGCTGAAAGGCAATATATTACCGTAAGAAATTAATGTGTCGCCGATTCACGACAGTTGTAAGTAACTAAAAATTAATAAAAAAATCCCACTTGTCACCCCCTAAAATTAAGCGTACATTAGCGCCATCTGAAGCAATGATGCGCAGAATTTTGAGGTGATGCTCAAGTGCGTCAGCTCACAATGTCATAGCAGGACATGTTTTCGTTAGGGCGTATAAACGTGAAGTACGCGGAGAGATGAGTCGTGAAATATTTATTTATGGGTGTGTCGTTTATGGTCATCGTTTGGGCCGGTACATTTGCCCTGATGATCTAATCAAGAATGTAAAAAAAACAGGAGCCTTTTGGCTCCTGTTTGCGTTTTATTATTCGGCGCTTTCCGCCGCGTGCTTCGTACCGGAAGGCAGCAGGCCGTCGGCGCGGAACATCGCTTTTATTCCCCTCACCGCCTGACGAATACGGTCACGGTTTTCAATCAGCGCGAAACGCACGTGGGTATCGCCGTAATCACCGAAGCCAATGCCCGGCGAGACGCACACTTTCGCGTCCTGTAGCAGCTTTTTAGCAAACTCCAGCGAGCCCATCGCGGCATACGGTTCCGGGATTTTCGCCCACACGTACATTGATGCTTTCGGGCATTCCACCATCCAGCCCGCTTCATGCAGCCCTTTCACCAGCACGTCACGGCGGCGTTTATACTGCGCGGCAATGTCGCGCACGCACTGCTGATCGCCTTCCAGCGCCGCAATAGCCGCAACCTGTAACGGCGTAAAGGTACCGTAGTCGTGGTAGCTTTTGATCCGCGCCAGCGCGTTGACCAGCGTTTTGTTTCCGACCATAAAGCCGATGCGCCAGCCCGCCATGTTGTAACTTTTCGACAGGGTGAAGAATTCAACCGCCACATCGCGCGCGCCCGGCACCTGCATAATCGACGGCGCTTTCCAGCCATCGTAGACGATGTCGGCGTAAGCGAGGTCGTGCACCACCAGCACGTCATAGCGTTTCGCCAGCGCGACCACTTTTTCAAAAAATTCCAGCTCAACGCACTGGGCAGTCGGGTTTGACGGGAAGCCTAAAATCATCATTTTCGGCTTCGGATAACTTTCGCGAATGGCGCGTTCCAGTTCGTTGAAGAAGTCGACACCTTCCACCAGCGGCACCGAGCGCACCTGCGCGCCGGCAATTACCGCACCATAAATGTGAATCGGATAGCTGGGATTCGGCACCAGCACCGTATCGCCATGATCGAGCGTGGCCAGCATCAGATGCGCCAGCCCCTCTTTTGAACCAATGGTGACGATCGCTTCGCTTTCAGGATCAATTTCAACGTCGTAGCGATCCTGATACCAGCGTGAAATGGCACGACGCAGACGCGGGATCCCGCGCGAGGTTGAGTAGCCGTGCGTATCCGGACGCTGGGCGACGGTACAGAGTTTTTCGACAATATGCGGCGGGGTCGCACCGTCCGGGTTACCCATGCTGAAATCGATAATGTCTTCACCGCGCCGACGCGCAGCCATTTTCAGTTCAGCGGTAATGTTGAAAACATAGGGGGGTAAGCGATCGATACGCGTAAAACGGCGTTCAGGACTGAATTCAGCCATAGGTTCCTCAGATTCACGTTAGCGCCCGGACCGTCCGAGCGACGCTGCCACGACAGTGGCGTGTTTAGAAAATAGCCTGAAAAAAAACCGTCTGTCGAGGGGTAAAGCAAAAAATAGTTTTGCCAACAAAAAGGGGAAGTAACTAAACGTAAAACTCATAACGATGTTCATAAATGCATTTCTAAAAACATTTAATTAACTTATTTTTATCCTATTGTTTTCATATAAAAATCGCAATTTTTGCCGTTTACCCACTACTTAACCCATTATCGATTAATCCCCTTTTATTTTTGTGGGTTATGGATTTTCATCCTCCTATCCAGACAACTGGTCATCTGCCACAGGGTTACTTATCATAAGACTTTCCTGATGAACCCGGCGCACCCATGCACGAAATTTTCAATATGCTGCTGGCGGTATTCGACCGCGCAGCGCTGATGCTGATCTGCCTGTTTTTTCTGATCCGCATCCGCCTCTTCCGCGAACTGCTGCACAAAACGGCCCATACACCCAAAGAGCTGCTTGCTGTCAGCGCCATCTTCTCGCTGTTTGCCCTCTTCAGTACCTGGTCCGGCGTGCCGGTAGAAGGTTCGCTGGTCAATGTGCGTATTATCGCAGTAATGTCCGGCGGTATTCTGTTTGGCCCCTGGGTGGGCGCAATCGTCGGGTTGATCGCAGGGGTGCACCGCTATCTGATTGATATTGGTGGCGTAACGGCCGTGCCATGTTTTATCACCAGTATTATTGCCGGGCTGCTTTCGGGCTGGATCAACGTCAAAATCCCTAAAGCGCAACACTGGCGAGTGGGGATTCTGGCCGGAATGCTGTGTGAAACGCTGACCATGATTCTGGTTATCGTTTGGGCGCCAACCACTGCGTTAGGGATTGATATCGTCTCCAAAATCGGTATTCCGATGATCCTTGGTAGCGTCTGTATTGGTTTTATCGTGCTGCTGGTGCAGAGCGTAGAAGGCGAAAAAGAGGCCAGTGCCGCGCGACAGGCCAAGCTGGCGCTCGATATCGCCAATAAAACATTGCCGTTGTTCCGCCATGTGAACAGCGAATCCCTGCGCCAGGTGTGTGACATTATCCGCAATGACATTCATGCCGATGCGGTGGCGATTACCAATACTGACCATGTGCTGGCGTATGTCGGCGTCGGGGAAAATAACTATCGCGATCAGGATGATATTATTAGCCCAACCACATTCGAGGCGATAAGTAGCGGAAAAATCATCATCAAGAACAATGATGAAGCTTACAGAACGCCGGAAATCCACTCGATGCTGGTCATTCCTTTGTGGGAGAAAGGGGTGGTAACTGGAACGCTTAAAATCTACTACTGCCACGCGCACCAGATTACTTCGTCCCTGCAGGAGATGGCGGTAGGCCTGTCGCAGATTATTTCGACGCAGCTGGAAGTCTCGCGCGCCGAACAGCTGCGGGAAATGGCAAATAAGGCAGAGCTGCGCGCCCTGCAAAGCAAAATTAATCCCCATTTCCTGTTTAACGCCCTGAACGCGATTTCGTCCTCGATTCGCCTGAATCCGGACACCGCGCGTCAGCTGATTTTTAATCTGTCTCGCTATCTACGCTATAACATTGAATTAAAAGACGATGAGCAGATAGATATCCGCAAAGAGCTGTACCAAATCAAAGATTACATCGCCATTGAGCAGGCGCGATTTGGCGATAAGCTGACGGTTATCTACGATATCGATGATGAGGTGAATTGCCTGATCCCAAGCCTGCTGATTCAGCCGCTGGTCGAAAATGCCATCGTTCACGGCATCCAGCCCTGTAAAGGCAAAGGTGTGGTCACCATCAGCATTACCGAAAGCGGCAACCGCGTGCGCATCAGCGTGCGCGATACCGGGCACGGTATCGACCCGCAGGTCATCGCCCGTGTAGAAGCTAATGAAATGCCCGGCAATAAAATTGGCCTGCTCAACGTTCATCACCGGGTAAAATTGTTGTATGGCGAAGGGCTGCATATCCGCCGTCTGGAACCGGGTACGGAAATCGCGTTTTACATTCCCAATGCGCGCACGCCGGTGACGGCTCCCGCAACTCTGCTGCCGTTATAGGGAGAGAAAATGAAAGTCATCATTGTTGAAGATGAGATTCTGGCACAACAGGAACTGACCTGGCTAATTAAAGAACACAGCCAGATGGAGATTGTCGGTACGTTTGACGACGGCCTCGACGTGCTGCGTTTTTTGCAACACAACAAAGTGGACGCCATTTTTCTTGATATCAATATTCCCTCGCTGGACGGCGTACTGCTGGCGCAAAGCATCAGCCAGTTTGCCCATAAACCGTTTATCGTGTTTATCACCGCGTGGAAGGAACATGCGGTAGAAGCATTCGAACTGGAAGCGTTTGATTACATTCTTAAGCCATACCAGGAATCACGCATTATCAGCATGTTGCAGAAGCTGGAGGGCGCATGGCAACAACAGGCAGGCGGCAATACCGCGCTGCCCGGTAGCACGGCCCGTGAAAACGATACCATCAATCTGATCAAAGATGAGCGCATCATCGTTACCAGCAT
>CAJYVI010000095.1 GCA_913778145.1 uncultured Pseudocitrobacter sp. | reverse complement strand
GCCAGTCTACCGACGTGCCGTCGGCCAGTTGCTGTTCACCCAGCAGGATGCCGCGCCCATCGCCCAGTTGCCCTGCCCAGACACCAAACTGATGCCCGCTATACACTTGTGCCAGCGGTTTCATGCCGGGGAACAACGCTTCACCGCCCCAAACGCCGGCCCCACGTTCAGGCGCAAACAGGGATGGCTCAATGCCGAGTTCATCGGCTAGCGGTGCGTTATGCCATATCAGGCGGGCATTCTGTAGCGGCGTCGGATTAAGCTCGCTGTAAAAACCTGGCAGCTCATCGCGCCAGCGGGTGTTAAAAGACAGGGTCATAGGTCCTCCTGTCTGTAGTGTATGGGCAAATGCCCGTTTAAACACCCGGCAATATGCAGGGTTATCCCTGGACCAGCGTCAACAACGCGGACTCCGGCACGGCGGGCCATAGCTCACCGAACATACCGGTAAAGCCAAAGGGTATGACGCGCTCGCGCGCGGATTGGGTATTAATTCCCGCAATCATGATGCTTCGACAGTAGGGCTGAATTTGCGTAGTGATTGCGCGAATAAAAGGTTCGAAGGAGGCGGAAGAGAGCTGACGCTGAATAAAATGCCTATCGATAACGATCCGCTGAAACAATCCAGCAAATACGGCACGCGTCGAAGCCTGGCCCGAACCAAAGTCAGCTAACGCCAGCGGAAAACGTTTCGCCAACTGGGTGAGAGGATGATTTTCATCTGGCTGGTCGAGCCCGGGGAAACGTTCACTCACCACCAGTTCAACGAAAGGATAACGTGAAACCTCTGCTGCCAGTAATGTGTCTGTGAGTAACGCATCCGTGATTGCCGGTGTAATTGCAAGCCACGCCGTTACCTGCTGTTGAATAAAAAACAGCTGGCAGGTATTAAGCAGCGCGAGTTTCTCACGGAAAAGCACTAATTCTTCATCGGCGGTCAGTCGCGGCAGAATGAGATTTGTCGGGATACGTACAGAATTTTCCGCATCAATAAAATGTGCAACAACTTTTAAACCAATCAGTTTGCCTGCGGCATTTCGGGCGGGTAAAAATAACAGCGCTGAACGCCAGGCACGGTCAAGGGTTACAATCATTGCGACAGCCCTTCTCGATAAGTCATTTCAAGGGTCCTGAAGTCACAAAACAATAAACGTGGGTCGATTGATTTTAGTCGGATTGCTTTCATTTTCCGTTTTATTTTTGCATTCCTTCGCTGGAAGGTAATGATTGTAATCGAAAATCACAGATTAATACAATCCAAGAACAACCAGCTTATAGATCGTTAACAAAAACAATAATGAGTCGTAATCTGTTTTTTAAAAATCATTATTTTAAATATGACGAAGGGGCATCATGCCCCTTCCTGTTCACACATTAAATTCGTCTGGCCTGCCAAAACTTCTTACGCCAGTAGACGTTGTCCAACGATGATCGCGTGACGCCCTGGCTGGTAGAGGCATGGATAAACTGGTTATCCGTATCGTAGATACCGACGTGCAATCCACTGTCTCCTGACCCGGTTTTGAAGAACACCAGATCGCCTGGCAACAGATCTTCTTTATCGATTTCAGTACCAATTTTCGCCTGCTGACGCGTTTCACGCGGTAATTGCATTTCGAATTTATCACGGAAAGTGGTCAGCACAAATCCGGAACAATCAATTCCACGGCGGTTCATTCCGCCATAGCGATAAGGTGTCCCGTGCCAGTTGCGCAACTGGTCGTTTAAGTTAGCAATTACGGTTATCGAATCCGACAGCCTGGGATTGGGCGGCGGAGCATGGTGACTACATCCCGCCAAAAATAAAGCCGCTATAAAAATAATCAAGAATCGCATATCCGGCGAATCCTCTCTTTTTAATTTCCCGATAATTTAGCTCGGTTACTTATTCCCTGGCAAGTAAGCAATGATACTTTATCCGTCATAGTTCAGGTTGCCTGTGCGTTGACTGCGCGATCAGCATCTGATGACCCGCGACGTCCAGCCGTTGGAATGGAATATTATAGGCACTGGACAGTAAATCAGGTGTTAATATCTCAGCGGTTATTCCACTGGCGATTAATTGCCCTTTGCATAACAACCACACCCGATTAGCCTGCCGCAGCGTATGATTGAGGTCGTGGCTGCTCATCACTACCGTAATACCTCGCTCGCGCAACGTCTCCAGCACACGGTCCAGCGCCGCCTGCTGCGCCACATCAAGACTGTTCATCGGTTCATCGAGCAACAAAAGCTGGCCATGGGGATTACCCGCCGGATGAATTTGCAGGATGACCGCGGCAAGCCGCACGCGCTGCCATTCTCCACCGGAAAGCTGGTTAACATTACGGCCCAGTTTATCCACCAGGCCTAATGCTTCCGTCACCAGTGCGCAAAGCGTATGTTCGGTTTTATCATGCTGATGCAACAGGAGAAAATGCCAGACAGGCAGGGCAAACGGCGGTGATTGATGCTGGGAGAGATACGCACGCTTTTGCGCCAGTTCCAGCGAAGCCCATTCACTCAACGGTTTACCGTTTAGCGTCACAACGCCCTCACCGGAACTTAGTCCCGCCATGCGGGTTAGCAATGTACTCTTTCCGGCACCGTTTGGCCCCACAAGATGGACTATCTCACCGCGCCCTACCTCAGCGCTCACCTGTTTTAAGCGAGCCCCTTCGCAGACGTTTTGCAGTTGCATCAGCAGCGTCATTACAGAACCAGCGCTTTCTGAATCGCATCAATCACAATCGGATCTTCCGGCGACATATCCGGTGAGAAGCGTGCCACTACGCGACCGTCACGGCCAACGAGGAATTTTTCAAAATTCCACAAAATGTCGCCTGGCTGCGCAGGCGCACGGCCTTTGCTGGCCATTTTTTCATAAAATTCGCTGCCCTTCGGCGTAATCGCTTTCGGCGCGGCGCGCGTTAAGGTCTGATAGAGCGGATGACGGGCTTCGCCATTAACGTCAATTTTGCTAAACATCGGGAACGTCACGCCATAAGTGGTACGACAGAACGTTTTGATGTCTTCTTCACTCCCCGGCTCTTGCCCCAAAAACTGGTTGCACGGGAACCCCAGTACCGCAAAGCCTTCGTACTCAAGCGACGTTTGCAGACGTTCAAGCTGTTCGTACTGCGGCGTGAGACCGCATTTAGATGCCACATTCACAATCAAAAGGACGTTGCCTCTGAAACGTTCCAGGGTCGTTTTTTCGCCATCAATCGTTGTGACTTCAATGTTCAGAATTGCGTTTTCCATAATATCCTCATTAGCATATGTACTGAACGTCAGCGCCCAGAACGCAATAATAGCCAGATAAACACCGGCGCTCCCGTGGTCGCCGTCACAACACCGACAGGAAGTTCAGCCGCCTGCAGTGCCAGACGCGCAATGATATCCGCTACCAGCAGCGTGCTTGCCCCCGCCAGCCCGCAGGCAGGCAGCAGGACCCGATGGTCAGTCAGGCCACACAGCCGCAGCATATGCGGCACCACAAGGCCAATAAAGCCGATTGCCCCCGCCAGCGCGACGCTAACGCCAACCAGCCAGCCAGTGGCGATGACCAAAAGCTTTCGCCACAGCCAGACAGGCACACCTAACTGTCGGGCGGACGTTTCGCCCAGCGCCAGCAAATTTAACGGCTGTGATTGCAGGCAAATCCACGCAATGACCGGAATAAGCCCCAGCATCAGCCAGCTCTGCTGCCAGTCCACACCACCAAAACCGCCCATCATCCAGTACATCAGCTGGCGTAAATCAAAGGACGTGGAGAAGTAGACGGCCCAGGTCATCAGCGCACTGCAAATAATGCCCAGTGCCACACCGGCCAACAAAAGTTTACTGGTGGAGAGATGCCGCCGGGCAAAACGCATCAGTATAAAGGTAATCAGTAACGCCCCGAGGATAGCCGACAGGCCGAGCGCCCAGCCAGGCAGCATTCCCTGCCCTAACATCACGGCAGCAATCAGCCCAACGCCCGCGCCATTTGAAACACCCAGCAGGCCGGGTTCCGCCAGTGGATTTTCAAACAGCGCCTGCATCACGGCCCCCGATAACGCCAGCGCGGCCCCAACCAATAGAACCGCTACGGTACGCGGCAGGCGAATCTGCCAGATAAAGAGCTTACCGGTGTTGCTAAACCAGTTGCCAGGGGCAATCCACTGGTCTCCGGCACACAGGCTTATCGTCAGCGCGATGAGCAGCGTGAGCGTCAGTATCATAAGCCAGCGCCGATTGCGCCGCTGCTGAAGATGTACGTAGTCCAGCATAGTAGTCCGCGAGCCTGCAAGAAAGGTGTTTGATTTTACGGTGGTTTAGCGTGCGGGAAAAGAAAAAAGGCCGCATAGCGGCCTTTTTGGTTAGTGCAAATTACTCTTCTTTGGGCGTCGCGTTTTCGACACGGCTTTTTAACTTCTGACCGGGTCTGAAGGTCACCACGCGCCGGGCTGTAATGGGAATATCTTCGCCCGTTTTCGGGTTACGGCCCGGGCGTTGATTTTTGTCTCGCAGGTCAAAATTACCAAAACCGGAAAGTTTAACCTGTTCGCCATTTTCCAGCGCGCGGCGAACTTCTTCGAAAAAAAGCTCGACCAACTCTTTGGCGTCGCGTTTGCTCAACCCGAGTTTTTCAAACAGATATTCTGACATTTCAGCTTTTGTAAGCGCCATAGGTTCAATCCCTCAATGATGCCTGGAATCGCTCTTTTAATGCCTCTACACACTTGGCAACGGTAGTGGCAATATCCTCTTCTTCAAGTGTACGGCTGGTATCCTGAAGGATCAGGCTGATAGCGAGGCTCTTATACCCCTCCGCAACACCCTTACCACGGTACACGTCAAATAAGTTTACGCCAACTATCTGATTTACGCCAACTTTCTTACATTCGGCCAAAATATCCGCTGCGGGTACGTTTTCTGCCACCACAACCGCGATATCACGACGGTTCGCCGGGAAGCGAGAAATCTCTTGTGCCTGAGGAACCACGCGGTCTGCGAGCTTGTTCCACTCCAGTTCGAATACCAGTGTACGACCATTAAGATCCAGTTTACGTTCCAGTTCCGGATGAACAACCCCAATGAAACCAATACGTTCACCTTTCAGATAAATCGCCGCGGACTGGCCCGGATGCAGTGCCGGATTGGCTTCAGCTTTAAACTGAATATCAGACAGTTTACCGGTCAAATCGAGAACAGCTTCGAGATCGCCTTTTAAATCATAGAAATCAACGGTCTCTTTTGCCAGGTTCCAGTGCTCTTCGTAGCGGTTGCCACAAATCACGCCGCCCAGCATCACATCCTGACGAATGCCCAGCGGAGCCTGAGTATCCGGCACAAAGCGCAGACCGGTTTCAAAGATACGTACGCGGTTCTGCTGGCGGTTCTGGTTATAAACAACCGTTGCCAGTAAGCCAGTCCACAGAGAAAGACGCATCGCGGACATTTCGCTGGAAATAGGGCTTGGCAGAATCAGCGCTTCTTCACCCGGATGAATGAGCTGCTGCACTTTCGGATCGACGAAGCTGTAGGTGATCACTTCCTGATAGCCTTTGTCATTCAGCATCGTTTTCACGCGCTTGAGCGACAGATTGGCTTCTTTATGACTACCCATTACCAGACCGGCCTGCACAGGCTCGTTCGGGATGTTGTCGTAGCCAAACAGACGTGCAACTTCTTCCACCAGGTCTTCTTCAATTTCCATGTCAAAACGCCAGCTCGGCGCAACGGCCTGCCACTGGTCATTACCCACGGTCACTTCACAACCCAGACGCTGGAGAATGTCGGTCACCACGTCATCGGCAATATGATGACCAATCAGGCGATCAAGTTTGCTGCGACGCAGGGTAATGGTCGCACGCTTCGGCAGCGTAGATTCGTTGGTAACATCGATAACCGGGCCCGCTTCGCCGCCGCAGATATCCATCAGCAGGCGAGTGGCACGTTCCAGAGCTTTGTACTGCAGCGCCGGATCGACGCCACGCTCATAGCGGTGAGAGGCATCCGTATGCAGGCCATGACGACGCGCGCGGCCAGTGATAGACAGCGGGTTGAAGAATGCGCATTCCAGCAGAACGTTTTGCGTTTCACCGTTCACGCCAGAGTGTTCACCGCCAAAGATGCCGCCCATTGCCAGCGCTTTGTTATGGTCGGCGATGACAAGGGTATCGGATTGCAACTTCGCTTCGCTGCCGTCAAGCAGAACCAGCGTTTCGCCCTCTTTTGCCATGCGCACGACGATACCGCCTTCGATACGATCTATATCGAATGCGTGCATCGGCTGGCCCAGTTCGAGCAGCACATAGTTGGTGACGTCAACAACCGCATCAATGGAACGAATACCGCAGCGACGCAGTTTTTCTTTCATCCACAGCGGGGTTGGCGCTTTGACGTTGATGCCTTTTACTACGCGGCCCAGGTAGCGCGGGCAGGCGTCGGCGGCTTCCACGGTGATCGGCAGCGTGTCGTTGATGGTTGCGGCAACCGGCGCGATTTCCGGCTCGACCAGCGGCATTTTATTCAGCACCGCCACATCGCGGGCAACACCGATGATACCCAGACAGTCGGCGCGGTTCGGCGTGACGCTGATTTCGATGGTGTTGTCATCAAGCTTCAGATATTCGCGGATATCGGTACCGATCGGCGCGTCTGCTGGCAGTTCAATAATGCCGCTATGGTCGTCGGAAATACCCAGCTCGGAGAACGAACACAGCATCCCTTCAGACGGTTCACCGCGCAGTTTGGCGGCTTTAATTTTGAAATCGCCCGGCAGCACTGCGCCGATGGTGGCAACTGCCACACGCAGGCCCTGACGGCAGTTTGGCGCGCCACAAACGATATCAAGCAGGCGTTCGCCGCCTACATTCACTTTCGTTACGCGCAGTTTGTCGGCATTCGGATGCTGACCGCACTCAACCACTTCGCCCACAACCACACCGTAAAAGGTGCCCGCGACCGGCTCAACGCCATCGACTTCCAGGCCAGCCATGGTGATCTGACCGGACAGCGCTTCGCTATCTATAGCCGGGTTAACCCATTCGCGTAACCACAGTTCACTGAATTTCATTGTTTTGCCCTGCCCTTATTTAAACTGTTTGAGGAAACGCAGATCGTTTTCGAAGAATGCACGTAAATCAGTGACACCGTAACGCAACATGGTTAGACGCTCCATTCCCATGCCGAAGGCGAAGCCAGAGTACACTTCCGGGTCGATGCCGACATTACGCAGTACATTTGGGTGAACCATGCCGCAGCCCAGCACTTCCAGCCATTTGCCGTTTTTACCCATCACGTCAACTTCCGCAGACGGTTCGGTGAATGGGAAATAGGACGGACGGAAACGAATCTGCAGATCTTCTTCAAAGAAGTTACGCAGGAAGTCATGCAGCGTGCCCTTCAAATTGGTAAAGCTGATGTTTTTATCAACGATCAGACCTTCCATCTGATGGAACATCGGGGTGTGCGTCTGGTCGTAGTCGTTACGATATACGCGGCCCGGTGCAATGATACGAATCGGCGGCTGTTGATCCTTCATGGTGCGGATCTGTACGCCGGAGGTTTGGGTACGCAGAAGACGCGTTGCATCAAACCAGAAAGTGTCGTGGTCAGCGCGTGCCGGGTGATGTCCAGGAATGTTCAGCGCATCGAAGTTGTGGTAATCATCTTCGATTTCCGGGCCGGTCGCCACGGTAAAGCCGAGCTCACCGAAGAAACTTTCAATACGGTCAATCGTACGGGTAACTGGGTGCAGACCGCCGTTTTCGATACGACGCCCCGGCAGGGAGATATCGATGGTTTCGGCTGCCAGACGGGCATTCAGTACCGCGCTTTCCAGCTCAGCTTTACGGGCGTTCATCGCCTGCTGAACCTGCTCTTTTGCTTCGTTAATGACCGCACCTGCTGCCGGGCGCTCTTCTGGCGGCAGATCACGCAGTGTTGTCATCTGAAGGGTCAGATGCCCTTTTTTGCCAAGGTACTCGACGCGAACGTTATCTAACGTGGCGACATCCGAGGCCTGGTTAATGGCTGCCTTCGCACTGGCAACCAGCTCTGCGAGATGTGACATGGTTTTCCTCATTGTGTCGGTGAAGACACTGGTTCGTTGGACTTAATTTTTGTGCTGCACAAACGAAAAAAGCCTCCACTGGGGAGGCTTTCAGGCGCTGTTTTTCGTTTCTTCTTTCACGCGCTAGCCTCCTGGATTCAGGTGCTAAAGTAAAAAAAGAAGCGGAAAATAGCAGCATTCATGCTTGCGTTACCTTAATGGTAAAATTCGTAAGACGTTTATTGAAAGGCTTGCCACAATAAAAGTCAATGTTTTGATAGCGTTGAAACGAAAAGAGGGAGACAAGCTCCCTCTTTCAACTGGCTTATGCCAGAGCTGCTTTCGCTTTTTCGACCAGAGCGGTGAACGCTACTTTGTCGAATACTGCGATATCAGCCAGGATCTTACGGTCGATTTCAACAGAGGCTTTTTTCAGGCCGTTGATGAATTTGCTGTAAGAAATACCGTTCTGACGTGCTGCAGCGTTGATACGTGCAATCCACAGTTGACGGAACTGACGCTTACGTTGACGACGGTCACGGTAAGCGTACTGACCTGCTTTGATAACAGCCTGGAAGGCAACGCGGTATACGCGAGAACGCGCACCGTAGTAGCCTTTAGCTTGTTTCAAAATTTTCTTGTGACGTGCACGTGCGATTACACCACGTTTTACGCGAGCCATGTGTGCTCTCCTGTATCTATTCTAATTAAAAAGTTAAAAAAACGTTAACGGCTTATGCGTACGGCAGGCACGCGATAACCAGACCCAGATCGCCTTTGGAAACCATGGCTTTCGGACGCAGGTGACGTTTACGTTTGGTCGCTTTTTTGGTCAGAATGTGACGCAGGTTAGCGTGCTTGTGCTTAAAACCACCTTTACCGGTTTTTTTGAAGCGCTTAGCAGCACCGCGTACGGTCTTAATTTTTGGCATTTTAATAACTTCCACTTCGCATTGTTAATAAACGAAACAAAGGCGAACCACCCTGTGAGCCGAGGCCCACAGGAATGATTACTTGATGGCCTTACTGTTTCTTCTTAGGAGCGAGCACCATGATCATCTGGCGGCCTTCGATCTTCGTAGGGAAGGATTCGACTACTGCCAGTTCACTCAGATCGTCACGGACGCGCGTCAGCACTTCCATACCAATCTGTTGGTGGGCCATCTCACGACCACGGAAACGCAGCGTGATCTTGGCCTTATCGCCATCTTCCAGAAAGCGAATCAGGCTGCGGAGTTTTACCTGATAATCGCCATCGTCGGTACCAGGACGGAATTTAATTTCCTTAACCTGGATAACTTTTTGCTTTTTCTTCTGTTCCTTAGAAGACTTACTCTTTTCATAAAGGAACTTGCCGTAGTCCATGATACGACAAACTGGCGGTTCGGCGTTAGGGCTGATTTCAACTA
>CAJYVI010000094.1 GCA_913778145.1 uncultured Pseudocitrobacter sp. | reverse complement strand
ACTAACCCGGCGCTGAACAGCGCGCGTTTACAAATCAACCTGAAGCCGCTGGATGAGCGTGACGACCGCGTGCAGAAAGTGATTAAGCGTCTGCAACAGAATGTCGATCGTGTGCCGGGGATTTCGCTTTACCTGCAACCAACTCAGGATCTCACCATTGACACCACCGTGAGCCGCACGCAATACCAGTTCACGCTACAGGCGAACTCGCTCGATGCGCTGAGCCTGTGGGTGCCGCAGTTGGTTACGCAACTGCAAACCCTGCCGCAGCTTTCAGACGTCAGCAGCGACTGGCAGGATCAGGGGCTGGTGGCTTACGTTAACGTCGATCGCGATAGCGCCAGCCGTTTGGGGATTTCCATGGCGGACGTGGACAACGCGCTGTATAACGCCTTCGGCCAGCGCCTTATTTCCACTATTTATACCCAGGCCAATCAGTACCGCGTAGTGCTGGAGCATGACACACAAGCTACACCTGGGCTCGCGGCGTTAGATAACGTGCGTCTGACCAGCAGCGACGGCGGTGTGGTGCCTTTAACAGCCATCGCCAAAGTCGAGCAGCGCTTTGCTCCGCTCTCCATCAACCATCTGGATCAGTTCCCGGTGACCACCATTTCGTTCAACGTGGCGGGCGACTATTCCCTGGGTGATGCGGTCGATGCGATTATGAACGCCGAGAAGACGCTCAGCTTCCCGACGGACATTCGCACCGAATTCCAGGGCAGTTCACTGGCCTTCCAGTCGGCGCTCAGCAGCACCGTTTGGCTGGTCGTTGCGGCGGTCGTGGCGATGTACATCGTGCTCGGCGTACTGTATGAAAGCTTTATTCACCCGATTACCATCCTCTCTACCCTGCCGACAGCAGGCGTAGGCGCGTTACTGGCGCTGATGATTGCCGGTAGCGAACTGGATGTGATCGCCATTATCGGCATCATTTTGCTCATCGGTATCGTGAAGAAAAACGCCATCATGATGATCGACTTTGCGTTAGCGGCAGAGCGTGAACAGGGTATGCCGCCGCATGAAGCGATTTATCAGGCGTGTCTGCTGCGTTTCCGTCCGATTCTGATGACCACGCTCGCCGCTCTGCTCGGCGCGCTGCCGCTGATGCTGAGTACCGGCGTAGGCGCGGAACTGCGCCGCCCGTTAGGGATTGGCATGGTTGGCGGCCTGTTAGTGAGCCAGGTGCTGACACTGTTCACCACGCCGGTCATTTATCTGCTGTTTGACCGCCTGGCGCTGCATCTGAAAAAACGCTTCCCACGACATGAGGAGGAGGCGTAAATGAAGTTTTTCGCTCTCTTCATTTACCGCCCGGTGGCGACGATTTTAATCTCTATCGCCATCACCCTCTGCGGCGTGCTGGGCTTCCGGCTGCTGCCGGTAGCCCCGCTGCCGCAGGTTGATTTCCCGGTCATTATGGTCAGCGCCTCGCTGCCTGGCGCATCACCGGAAACCATGGCGTCGTCGGTCGCCACGCCGCTGGAACGTTCGCTCGGGCGCATTGCCGGGGTCAGCGAAATGACCTCCAGCAGCTCGCTCGGCAGTACCCGCATCATTTTGCAGTTTAATTTTGATCGCGATATCAACGGTGCTGCGCGCGATGTGCAGGCCGCGATCAATGCCGCGCAAAGCCTGTTGCCAAGCGGTATGCCGAGCCGTCCGACCTATCGCAAAGCCAACCCGTCCGATGCGCCGATCATGATCCTGACGCTGACCTCGGATACTTACTCCCAGGGTGAGCTGTATGATTTCGCCTCGACGCAGCTGGCGCAAAGCATCGCGCAGATTGACGGCGTGGGTGATGTCGACGTCGGCGGTAGTTCTCTGCCAGCCGTACGCGTGGGGCTGAACCCGCAGGCGCTGTTTAATCAGGGCGTTTCGCTGGACGATGTGCGTACCGCCATCAGCAATGCCAACGTGCGCAAACCGCAAGGGGCGCTGGAAGATAACGCCCATCGCTGGCAGATTCAGACCAACGACGAACTGAAAACGGCAGCGGAATACCAGCCATTAATCATCCATTACAACAACGGCGCGGCGGTGCGTCTGGGCGATGTCGCGACGGTGACAGACTCGGTTCAGGACGTGCGTAACGCCGGGATGACCAACGCTAAGCCCGCGATTTTGTTGATGATCCGCAAATTGCCGGAAGCCAACATTATCGAAACGGTGGATGCCATCCGCGCCGAACTACCGGAACTTCAGCAGACCATTCCGGCGGCGATTGATTTGCAAATCGCCCAGGATCGCTCGCCAACGATTCGCGCCTCTCTTGAGGAGGTGGAACAGACGCTGGTGATTTCTGTCGCGCTGGTTATCCTGGTGGTATTCCTGTTCCTGCGTTCCGGTCGTGCAACGCTGATCCCCGCTGTCGCCGTTCCCGTCTCGCTGATCGGCACCTTTGCCGCTATGTATTTGTGCGGCTTCAGCCTGAATAACCTGTCGCTGATGGCGCTAACCATCGCCACCGGATTCGTGGTGGATGACGCCATTGTGGTGCTGGAAAACATCTCGCGCCATATCGAAGCCGGGATGAAACCGATGCAGGCCGCCCTCCAGGGAAGCCGGGAGGTCGGGTTTACGGTGCTGTCGATGAGCGTGTCGCTGGTGGCGGTATTCCTGCCGCTGCTGTTGATGGACGGGCTGCCGGGCCGCCTGTTACGCGAATTTGCAGTAACGCTGTCGGTGGCGATTGGTATATCGCTGGCCGTGTCGCTGACCCTAACGCCGATGATGTGCGGCTGGATGCTCAAGCGCCAGCCTGCCCATACGCCAACCCGTAACAAAGGGCTGGGGCGTTTGCTGGTTGGCCTGCAACAGGGTTACGGTAAATCCCTGCACTGGGTGCTGAAACACTCGCGGATGGTTGGTCTGGTTTTCCTCGCCACCGTCGCGCTGAACGTCTGGCTCTATATCGCCATCCCAAAAACTTTCTTCCCGGAGCAGGATACCGGCGTACTGATGGGCGGCATTCAGGCTGACCAGAGCATCTCTTTCCAGGCAATGCGCGGAAAATTACAGGACTTCATGAAGATCATCCGTGAAGATCCGGCGGTGGATAACGTGACCGGCTTTACCGGCGGCTCGCGCGTGAACAGCGGGATGATGTTTATCACTCTGAAATCACGCGGTGAACGGCATGATTCGGCCCAGCAGGTGATCGACCGCCTGCGTAAGAAGTTGGCGAAAGAACCTGGGGCGAATCTGTTCCTGATGGCGGTGCAGGATATCCGCGTCGGCGGGCGTCAGTCTAACGCCAGCTATCAGTATACCCTGTTGTCCGACGACCTGAGCGCCCTGCGCGAATGGGAACCGAAAATTCGTAAAGCACTGGCCGCCTTGCCGGAACTGGCGGACGTCAACTCGGACCAGGAAGATAACGGTGCCGAGATGGATCTGGTTTATGACCGGGAAACCATGTCGCGCCTCGGAATCAGCGTTCAGACGGCCAACAGCCTGCTGAACAACGCCTTTGGTCAGCGGCAGATTTCTACTATCTATCAACCGCTTAACCAGTATAAGGTGGTGATGGAAGTCGATCCGGTCTACACCCAGGACGTTAGCGCACTGGACAAAATGTTCGTCATTAACAACGAAGGCAAAGCGATTCCGCTTTCCTACTTCGCCAAATGGCAGCCTGCTAACGCGCCGCTGTCGGTGAATCATCAGGGATTATCGGCGGCGTCGACGGTGTCGTTTAACCTGCCAACCGGGAAATCGTTGTCGGAAGCGAGCGAAGCAATTGACCGCGCGATGACCCAGCTTGGCGTGCCGTCTACGGTGCGCGGCTCGTTCGCCGGTACCGCGCAGGTATTCCAGGAGACGATGAACTCGCAGATAATCCTGATTATCGCTGCCATCGCCACCGTCTACATCGTGCTGGGGATGCTGTACGAGAGCTACGTTCACCCGCTGACTATTCTCTCCACGCTGCCGTCGGCGGGCGTTGGCGCGCTACTGGCGCTGGAGCTGTTCAATGCCCCATTCAGCCTAATCGCGCTTATCGGGATCATGCTATTAATTGGCATCGTGAAGAAAAACGCCATTATGATGGTCGATTTTGCGCTGGAGGCGCAGCGAAACGGCAACCTGTCACCTGAAGAAGCCATTTTCCAGGCCTGCCTGCTGCGTTTTCGCCCGATTATGATGACCACGCTGGCGGCGCTGTTCGGTGCCTTACCGCTGGTAATTTCCAGCGGCGACGGCTCGGAACTGCGCCAGCCGCTGGGGATTACGATTGTCGGTGGTCTGGCGGTCAGTCAGTTGCTGACGCTGTACACCACCCCGGTGGTTTATCTGTTCTTCGATCGTCTGCGCCTGCGTTTTTCGCGTAAAACCCGAGAATCGGTGACCGAGTAACATGACAGAACTTCCCGCCAGCGTGCGCTGGCAACTGTGGATAGTGGCGTTCGGCTTCTTTATGCAGTCGCTGGACACCACTATCGTCAATACCGCCCTCCCCTCTATGGCGGCGAGTCTGGGAGAGAGCCCGCTGCATATGCATATGGTGGTGGTCTCTTACGTGCTGACCGTGGCGGTGATGCTTCCCGCCTCCGGCTGGCTGGCGGACAGAGTCGGCGTGCGCAATATCTTCTTCACCGCCATTGTGCTGTTCACCGCCGGGTCGCTGTTTTGCTCGCTGGCGGGCACGCTCAATGAGCTGGTGATGGCGCGCGTATTACAGGG
>CAJYVI010000093.1 GCA_913778145.1 uncultured Pseudocitrobacter sp. | reverse complement strand
CCTCTCCCTGTGGGAGAGGGTTAGGGTGAGGGGAAAATGTTTACACCTTCGCCAAATAAAGCGCCGGCATCCCCTCAACATCTGACGTATACATCACCCATTGATTATCCGGTGAAAACGAAGGATGAGGATGCGTCACCTGGCGGTCGCCGTCCAGCACCTTCCAGCTACTGTTATGCTGACACACCGCTTTTTGCTCCCCGCTGTGAATATCAAATACCCAGATAAACGGATCGTTGCTGCCGTTATGCGGCGCACCGTCGCCCACGACAAGCGAACCGTCATGATTACTCATCAGGTGAGAGCAGGGCGGGATCGCCATCAGCAGCGTATTCTCAAGCGTTGTCGGATCGGCGCGATATAAATAGCGCTGCGGTGCATTCTCCTGATGCGCCACGTAATAAAGCGCGGAGCCATTCGGCACCCAGAATTCATGGGTAAAACTTTCCCCTGGTTGATGCTGGCGAACCTTGCGCAGGTTGCTACCGTCGGCATTGATGAGCCACATGCGCGCATCGATCGCATCGCGCGGGCCTTCGTGGCAGAACGCCACGGTATTATCATCAAACGGGCGGTAAATCGGATGCCCCAGCCAGCGCTTCTCCTGCAAAATGGTGCGCTGCTCGCCGGTTTGCAGGTCAATGTTAATTAGGCGGCACTCCGGCTGCGTAAAGTAGAAATCGCGGAATTTGCCCCAGTCGGTTAGCGGCCGCCAGTCGCTTTTTTTAATTTCGATACCGACCAGTTGCGTACAGCCGCTGTTGGCGACCCAGGTGCCGTAGGCCACCCATGCGTCATCCACTTCGTAAATCACGTGCTCTTCCAGCGAATCGAGATCCACTTGCCTTAGCTGGCGATTATTTTTCACATACCACAGCGATCGATCGTCTGCGGAAAGGAAGCCGCCGAAGGTGTTATCGCCTTCGCCGTCCGTTAACTGCGTAGCGTGCTGCGCGTTAAGGTCCAGCAGGTAGTAATTCCAGTGCCCTTCAAACGCGCCGCCAAAAATGAGTTTGCTGCCATCGCGGGTAAAACACTTTTGATAGAAGTAGTTACGGTGACAAATAATATGCGGCGGCGTCAGGCGAATAACCTCATGCCCCGTTTCGTGGTCCGGCTGTGAACGGAAATTCAGCGGGATGATTTTACCTTTCATCAATCAGCTCCTGATAAAAAAATACCCCGCCGCCGAAGCGCCAGGGTATTGAGACATAAGGTGGGGATTAACGCATGGCGCGACGCAGAATACGTTCCGCCTGGCGCTGGAAGTCTGCGGCGGCATCTTCCACAGATTTCTGGCCGTAATCGATGTATTGCAGCGTGGTGCCGAACTGGGCGACGATCTGCGGGTCATCGAAGTATGGCGACACGCTCAGTTTGGTTGGCAGAGACTGCGCCAGACGCAGGCCGGATACCGCCGGGTCATCCTCTTTGATGATGCCGTCTTCGGTCAGGTATTGCACAGCCGCTTTGCTCAGCGGCACGCCGCGCTCCAGGCCCAGCGTATCAACCGCTTCTTTGTTGTTCAGCAGGAAGTTGATCAACTTCGCTGCTGCTTCCGGGTTTTTTGTCGACTTACCGATAGAGAGCATCTGCGCCGGTTTAAAGAACAGGCCCGCGTCGGTTGCGCCTTCCAGCATTGGATAGTTACCCAGCTCCAGTTTTGCTGGCGGCTTCAGGTTATCGGAATATTTGTTGATGGTGGAGTTCCACATGTAGGTTCCCCCCCATTCGCCCTGGATCCACGGCTTCATCTCGTACATGTTGCTCTTACCGAAAGAGGCGTAGTACTTGGTGTCCGGCATGACGTGGCTGTCGATGAGCTTTTTGTACATCTGGAAAAACTCATTCCACTGATCTTTGCTCCAGGCCAGTTTTTTTGTTTTCTCATCAATGGCGGCGGTGTTGTACTTCTGCACCATATACGAGTTCAGCAGCGCCAGTGTATCCTGATGCTCAAGCACCACCGGGTAGTACTGCTTACCCAGTTTGCTTTCGAAGGTTTTGCCCGCTTCCATCAGCGCGTCCCAGGTTTTCGGGTACTCCACGCCGGCTTTTTTCCACGTTTCATCGTTGAAGTAGAACACGCGTGCAGTCACAGAAATCGGAATGCCGTTCAGCTTGCCGTTCACCGTGGTGGTTTGCAGCTCTTTGGCATCGAACTGGCTCAGGTCGATGACATCTTTCATTTTGTTCAGGTCGTAGAAACCATCACCCGTTTTGGAGAAAATCGGCAGCCAGTTCCAGTTGGTTTGCATCACATCCGGCTCGGTACCGCCCGCAATTTGGGTGGTCAGGCGGGAGAGGTGACCATCCCAGCCGGTATATTCCGCTTTAACGTTGATGTCAGGGTTCTGTTTATGGAACTCTTCCAGCGCCTTCAGAGTGACCTGGTGACGGCCATTACCGCCCCACCAGGACATACGTAAATCCACATCTTTTGCCATTGAGGGTAAAGCAGTCAGCCCCAAAATGGTGGAGATTGCTGCGCTTAAAAGCACTTTTTTCATTTTAATACTCCATTAAAGAGAGAGGTTCTGTTCTGTTTTTGCGTCAAAGATATGACACTTATTCATATCAAACTTAAAGTACACTTTACGGTTAAGCCCTTTATCAATCATTGGCTTAGCTTCATCCGATGGAATGCGCGCCGTCAGTTCGTAGTTGGCTACTTTCAGGTAGACGAAGAACTCATGACCCATGTTTTCAACGCGAACCATCTCACCGGTACAGCCGCCGTCGGTGAAAGGTTCATCTGATACGGAAACGAATTCCGGGCGAATGCCGTAGAACACGTCTTCATTTTTATGGCCCGCCAGTTTCTGCTCTAACACGTTGCTCAACGGCAGGAATTCGTCGCCGATGGTCAGATAGAGGTGTCCCTCTTTTTCCACCAGTTTGCTGGCGCGAATGTTCATTTCCGGCGCACCGATGAAGCCCGCGACGAACATATTTTTCGGCTTGTGGTAGAGGTTATCCGGGGTATCCACCTGCATGATGTGACCCAGCTTCATGACGCAGATGCGGTCGCCCATGGTCATCGCTTCGGTCTGATCGTGGGTGACGTAAACGGTGGTCGCCGGTTTGCCCGATTTCTTCAACTGCTTATGCAGGTCAGAGATACGGATGCGCATCGATGCACGCAGTTTGGCGTCGAGGTTGGAGAGCGGTTCATCGAACAGGAACACGTCGGGCTTTTTCACAATCGCGCGGCCTACGGCGACACGCTGTGCCTGGCCGCCGGAGAGTTGGCGCGGCAGCCTGTCCAACAGTTCATCCAGCTCAAGAATTTTCGCCGCTTCATCGACCTGTCTGTCGATTTGATCTTTCGGCATTTTGCTCAGCTTCAGGCCGAACGCGAGGTTTTCGCGCACGGTCATATGCGGATAGAGAGCGTAGTTCTGGAACACCATCGCAATGCCGCGCTCTTTCGGCGCGAGGTTATTCACCACTTTCTCACCGATGCGCACTTCGCCACCGCTGATGGTTTCCAGCCCGGCCAGCATACGCAGCGTGGTGGACTTGGCGCAGCCCGATGGGCCAACGATCACCATAAATTCGCCTTCAGCAATTTTAAGGTCGATACCATGTACCGCTTTGAAGCCGTTGGAGTACACTTTTTCCAGTTTGTTGAAAATCACTTCAGCCATGATATATCCCTCTTAACCTTTAATTCCGCTGCTGGTCACGCCCTGTACGAAGTAGCGTTGAGCCAGGAAGAACACAATGATGGACGGCAGAATGGAGATGCTCGCCATTGCCAGAATTTCGTTCCACGGCGCACCTTCGGTGACGTCGATGGACATTTTCAGTGCCAGTGCAATCGGGTACTTATCGACGCTGTAGACGTAAATCAGCGGGCCGATAAAGTCGTTCATGGACCACATGAACTGGAACAGCGCGACGGAGATAATGGCCGGTTTCAGAATCGGCACCACCACGTACCACAGCACCTGAATAGAGTTACAGCCGTCAATTTGCGCCGCTTCTTCCATGTCACGCGGCACACCGCGCAGGAACTGAATCAGCATGAAGACGAAGAACCCCTGCGTGGCGAACGCCAGCGGCAGATACAGCGGCATGTAGCTGTTGAGCATGCCCATTTCGCGGAACATCAGGTACTGAGGAATCAGCAGTACGGTGCTCGGCAGCAGCATGGTGGTGATGAGCGTGGCAAACCAGAATTTCTTCCACGGGATTTCGAAGCGGGCAAAGCCGTACGCCACGATGGTGGAGGAGATAATGGTCAGAATCACTTTCGGGATCACATACTTGAAAGTGTTCAGCATGTAATGGCCGAAGTTGTATTCGGTACCGGTTTTCCAGCCGTTGATAAACCCTTCCCAGGTGGCATGAGCAGGCCACAGACCGAGAGTGGTGAAGATCTCGTGGTTCGGCTTGAACGACGCCGAGAACATCCACGCCAGCGGGTAAAGCATCAGCAGGCCAACGAACAGCAGGATGGTGTAACGGACCCAGGCGTTAATTTTTTCGCGTCTCAGGGTGCGGGCAACCTCACGTTCAGCGATGCTTCTTGCTTCGTCGATTTGTTGAATATCAGCCATTTTTGCCTCCCTTATCGGCGGAGTAGAACACCCAGTATTTTGAAGACTTAAAGGCGATGGCGGCGAAGACCGCGACGACCAGGAACAGAACCCACGCCAGCGCTGCACCATAACCCATATCGAAGTATTTAAACGCGGTGTCGTAGATGTAGAGCGAGAACAGGTACGTGGAGTAGGTTGGGCCGCCGCCGGTAATCACGTACGGGCCGGTAAACTCCTGGAACGCCTGAGTGGTCTGCATGATGAAGTTGAAAAAGATAACCGGCGTAATCAGCGGCACGGTCACTTTCATAAACATCTGCCATTTGGACGCGCCATCGATCATCGCGGCTTCGTACTGCGATTGCGGAACGTTTTGCAGTGCGGCCAGGAAGATAACCATCGCGGAACCGAACTGCCAGACGCGCAGCAGGGTAACGGACATCAGCGCCAGAGACGGCTCGCCCAGCCAGTTAATGGCATCAAAACCGAACACGCCGAGGAAGCTGTTCAGTAGGCCGTCGATGGCAAACAGGGCGCGCCACAGTACAGCGATGGCCACGGAGCTGCCAAGAATCGAAGGAATATAGTAGGCGGTACGGAAGAACCCGATGCCGCGTAATTTAAAGTTAAGAACAAACGCAATGCCAAGGGCGAAAGCGAGCTTCAGTGGAATGGTTAAAAATACATACGCGAACGTCACGCCCATTGATTTCCAGAAGAGCGTATCTTCGGCAAACATATAGCGATAGTTCTCAATGCCGTTAAATACCGGCGGACTCATCAAATCGTACTCAGTAAAACTGAGAAAGAAAGATGACACAAACGGGAAGGCCGTAAAGATTATCAACCCAATGATATAGGGCGAAATCCAGGCCAAACCCAACATTCTGTTTTCATTCATAGATACCTACCTGGCAAACAAGTTTGTAAAACGGATTGAGGTTCGGTCATCGCTCCACACGGGGGCACGGGGCGCGGAATTCACGGTGTTAGCTTGGTGTCGGTCATACGATCCTTCCCTGTAAATAAATGTTGTATAAGACTTTTTACGACTCATTCCATTGGCGATGTTTTGCTGTTTCAAGTCTGACGTTTTAGGGTGTCTATTTTGTAAAACACCGTTTTAATTTTATTTTATTGCTATTTGTTTCCGCGTCATGCGTTTAATGATGGAAATGTGATCGAAGTCGAAACGATGTTTCAATTAAGTGAGTTGGGCAGCGTTTCTGCTCAGGTGGTATGGAAGTAGATAAGTGAAATCGTGCGCTAACCCGCTGAAATTAGTGATTCCATTAATAGTTAACAGACTAATGCTTGATTATTCTAAGTAAAAAAAAGCCCTCGTTAAACGAAGGCTTTTGGCGGTGTGAAAATATTAGTCTTTGAGGAAATCCTGGCGCATCGGGGTAAACGTATCCAGCAGCGTACCGGCTTGCAGGCAAATACAACCGTGCATAATTTCCGGTTTTTTATAGAGCGTATCACCTGCGCGCACGACGTGTTTTTCGTCGCCGATGGTGAATTCAAATTCACCGGAAAGCACGTAGGTCAGTTGCTCATGCGGGTGGTTATGCAGCGGGCCAACGGCACCTTGCTCAAAGTTGACTTCTACCGCCATCATCTTGCCATCATGGGCGAGGATACGACGCGTGACGCCGTTACCCAGATCTTCAAGGGTGGTCTCTTTATGAAAAATAAACATCAGGCAGTCCTGTAGTAAGTTGAAACAATGTTTCATTTAACTTATCCCAGAATGCATGAAAAAGAAATCCACAGCGGGAGAAGTGGAAAGTTGATCACAAGTTTGGTTCACTGGAAGACACGCGAAAAACCGAGGCATAATAATGAAAACGATTGGGCTGTTAGGTGGCATGAGTTGGGAGTCGACAATTCCGTATTATCGACTGATTAATGAAAGCGTAAAGCAGCGTCTGGGCGGGTTACATTCGGCGCAAATTCTGCTGCATAGCGTTGATTTCCATGAGATTGAAGCCTGTCAGTCGAGCGGCGACTGGCAGCGCGCGGGCGACATTCTGGCGCAGGCGGCAAAAGGGCTGGAGCAGGCCGGCGCGGAAGGTATTGTGCTGTGTACCAACACCATGCACAAAGTGGCGGATCAAATCGAGAACACAGTGACTGTGCCATTCCTGCACATTGCCGATGCGACCGGGCGCGCAATCCAGAAAGCGGGTCTGAGTAACGTTGCGCTGCTGGGCACGCGTTACACCATGGAACAGGATTTTTATCGCGGCCGTCTGCAACAGGAATTCGCCATCAGTACGCCGATTCCGGACAGCGACGACCGCGCGCGTATCAACCAGATAATCTTTGATGAGCTGTGTCTTGGCACCTTCAGCGAGGCGTCACGGGACTATTACCTCGGGGTGATATCCGCGCTGAAAGCGCAGGGGGCGCAGGGCGTGATTTTCGGCTGCACCGAAATTGGCCTGCTGGTGCCTGCGGAACTCAGTCCGCTTCCGGTGTTCGACACGGCGGCGATCCACGCTGCAGATGCGGTGGATTTTATACTCTCCTGAGCCTTAATGCCCGGTGGCGCTTCGCTTACCGGGCCTACAAATTTCCCGCCATCCGGCAAACACGCACGATCCGTAGGCCGGATAAGGCGCAGCCGCCATCCGGCATCCCCTCACGGCGCGAGAACGTTATTCAACGTATCGGTAATCACGCCCAGGTTTGCCTGCATATGCTGCGTAAAGGCTTCAACCAGCGCCGAACCGGGCCGGTGGAGTGGGCGAATCAGGCTGACGGTAAACGGCACATCTTTACTGAAGCGGCGGATCACCACACCGCTGTTAACGTAATCCAGCGCGGTGAACGGATTAACCACTGAAATTCCCGCGCCTGCCCGCACCATCGCACAAATTGACGCCGCGCTGTGGGTTTCCACCACCATTCTGCGTTTTACCTGATGCTCATTGAACAACGTATCCAGCAACTGGCGATAGCTGTCGGTGCGCGACAGACTGATATAGTTCTCGCCCTGAAAATCTTCCGGCGTCAGTACGCTTTTTGCCGTCAGTGGGTGATCCTGCGGTAGCACGCACACTTCGTTGAGCGTCAGCAGCGGCGTGCGCTCAGTTCCCGCAGGCGTATGCAGCGTTTCCGTTAGCCCTAAATCATGGCGCTGCGCCGAGAGCCACTCCTCCAGCAACGGTGACTCCTGCGGCACGATTTGCAGGCTGACATCCGGGTAGCGTGCCAGAAAAGGCTGGATCAGCGATGGTAAAAAGGATTGTGAGAAGACCGGCAGGCACACAATCGACAGCTCGCCCTGGCGAAACTCGCGCAGACTTTCTGCCGCGCTGACGATGCGATCGAGCCCGTACCAGGAACGTTGCACCTCTTCAAACAGCCCAAGCCCTTGAACGGTAGGATGTAAGCGGCCACGGCTGCGTTCAAACAGCTTCAAACCGAGCACTTTTTCAAAGCGCGCCAGCTCGCGGCTAACGGTCGGCTGCGAAGTGTGCAGCAGGCGTGCGGCTTCCGTCAGGTTACCGGCGGTCATTACCGCATGGAAGATTTCAATGTGACGCAGGTTGACGGCGGGCATGCGAGACTCCTGGTTTGTTCGATTTTTTGCCCCCTCACCCTAACCCTCTCCCCAAA
>CAJYVI010000092.1 GCA_913778145.1 uncultured Pseudocitrobacter sp. | reverse complement strand
CCTGGACCTCACCGATTCGTAAGTATGGCGATATGATCAACCATCGCCTGCTGAAAGCGATCATAAAAGGTGAAAACGCGGCGCGTCCGCAAGATGAAGTTACGGTACAGATGGCAGAGCGCCGTCGCCTGAACCGCATGGCGGAGCGTGACGTCGCAGACTGGCTGTATGCACGTTATCTCAACCCGCAGGCGGGGAAAGAGACGCGTTTCGCGGCTGAAATCATCGATATCAGCCGTGGCGGCATGCGTGTGCGTCTGGTCGACAATGGCGCCGTGGCCTTTATTCCGGCACCGTTCCTGCACGCTGTGCGTGACGAAATGGTTTGCAGCCAGGAAAACGGCACCGTACAGATCAAAGGGGAAGTCGTTTATAAAGTGACCGACGTTATCGATGTGACCATCGCCGAAGTGCGCATGGAAACCCGCAGCGTTATTGCACGCCCGGCGATTTAAGGCCAATAAAAGAGCGGCTTCGTAACTCGAAGCCGCTTTTCACTTAATGTTGTATCGTCTGCCATTTTTTTCTCTTCTCTTTTGCCGCTATTTTTTGCATCATTGATTTCATTCAAATTTCTAAACAGGGTTACACCATGTCCCATCTTGATGCGCATCAGGTTGCTCAACGTATTGATACCGTTCTCGATATTCTGGTGGCGGGTGATTACCACTCTGCAATCAATAACCTGGAAATTCTAAAAGCTGAACTGCTGGCACAAATTGCCGATCAACAAACTTCGCAAACAGGTCAGCCCAAGTCCCCGTGGGAAATCTGACACCACTCACTTCGCGAAAATGCGCTCGCGCATTTTCGCCCCGACTTTTGATATGTAATTAATATGAATGCCCGACAACAGTCCATCCTGCAGATGGTTATCGACAAAGGCCGCATGAGCGTCGCCGACCTGGCTAAAATGACCGGCGTTTCAGAAGTGACTATTCGTCAGGATTTGAACCTGCTCGAAAAAGAAAGCTATCTGCGTCGTACCCACGGCTTTGCGGTGCCGCTGGACAGCGAAGACGTAGAAACTCGCATGATGAATAATTTTGCGCTTAAGCGCGAGCTGGCGAGCTTTGCAGCATCGCTGGTGCTGCCGGGCGAAACCGTGTTTATCGAAAACGGCAGTAGCAATGCCCTTCTGGCGCGTACGCTCGCCGAGCAAGCGGATATCACGATTATCACCGTGAGCAGCTATATCGCACACCTGCTTAAGGAAATGCCTGCGGAAGTTATCCTGCTTGGCGGTATCTACCAGAAGAAAAGCGAAAGCATGGTTGGCCCACTGACTCGCCAGTACATTCAGCAGGTCCATTTCAGCAAAGCGTTTATCGGTATTGATGGCTGGCAGGCCTCCACCGGCTTCACGGGCCGCGATATGATGCGTGCCGACGTGGTGAATGCGGTACTGGAAAAAGAGTGCGAAGCGATTGCACTGAGCGACAGCAGTAAGTTTGGCGTTACCCATGCGTATCCGCTGGGGCCGATGACCCGATTTAGCCGGGTTATCACCGATGACGCTCTGGCGGCGGAGCAGCAGGCTCAACTGGAGCGATCCGGGCTGAAGGTGGATATTGTTAAGAGGCCGTAGGACCTTGCCCCCTCACCCTAACCCTCTCCCGCAGGGAGAGGGAACCGACCGAGCACAATATCAAAGATTGTACGTTTTTCACCCTCTCCCTGCGGGAGAGGGCCGGGGTGAGGGGGCGCTTTTTCCCACAAACATCCATTCCTCGTATTGCCTCTCACGCCCCTCTATGAGATTTTTCCTAGTGTCCAATTAGGACTTTTTACCTGTCTAATATACGATAAGAAAGTAGAATTAATGTTAGCGATATAACAGGAAGTAACTATCACTTGCGTGACTAAGTAACAGTTCTACAACCTGCGCAACATGCTTCACGACATAAGCCGTTTTTATCTCTGGCCCGCGGCTAAAATTAAAAAAGGCTTTTTCCGTGAATCGAATATTCAGGAGAAAATACGATGACTTCAATGAACAAAAAAATCACTGCAGCGGTTATCGCTGCGACTTTAGTAATGTCACTGAGCGCTTGTTCAAACTGGTCTAAACGCGACCGTAACACCGCAATCGGCGCTGGCGCAGGTGCGCTCGGCGGTGCGGTATTAACTGATGGCAGCACCCTGGGTACGCTGGGCGGCGCGGCAGTAGGTGGGGTAATTGGTCACCAGGTTGGCAAATAATAGTCACCCGACTATTTGAAATAAGAATTCAGGTCCCCGATAAATATCGGGGACTTTTTTATATCTCACCCCCCTGCCAGTTTCACTTTCAGCCCTTTGGCTTCGAGTAAAGTTTTTAGCAGGTCGCGTTTATCGCCCTGAATTTCGATTACGCCATCTTTCACTGAACCGCCGCAGCCACATTTCTTTTTCAGCTCAGCAGCCAGTTTCGCCAGCGATTCATCATCCTGGTCGATGCCGGTAATCAGGCAAACGCCCTTTCCTTTACGCCCGCTGGTCTGACGCTGAATACGCACAATGCCGTCGCCTTTTGGACGTTCCGGGGCAACTTTTGGTTCGTCGATACGACCGCTATCGGTGGAGTACACCAGGCGGCTGTTGGAGTCGCTCATTACGCCTCCTTTTGCAGCGATGCGTTAATGGTGCGCAGCGTCAACGCCGGGTCCGCGGATTGCGTTACCGGACGGCCTATTACCATATAGTCCACGCCTGCGGCCTGTGCCTGTTCAGGCGTCATGATACGGCGCTGATCGCCTGCTTCACTGCCCACAGGGCGAATCCCCGGCGTCACGAGCTTAAATGCCTGCCCCAGTTCCTGTTTGAAGCGTACGGCTTCCTGCGCTGAACACACCACGCCATCCAGGCCGCAGTCGCGAGTCAGTTTCGCCAGTTTGGCGGCATAATCCGCAGGTGACAACGTCACACCGAGATCCAGCAGGTCGCTAGCTTCCATGCTGGTCAGCACGGTGACCGCAATCAACAGCGGCGCCTCTTTCCCAAACGGCAGCAACGCTTCGCGTGCCGCAGACATCATCCGTGCCCCACCTGACGCATGCACGTTCACCATCCATACACCCAGCTCAGCCGCTGCCGCAACGGCATGGGCGGTGGTATTCGGGATATCGTGGAATTTCAGGTCCAGGAAGATATCAAAGCCACGCTGCTGTAAATCACGCACAAACTGCGGGCCGAACAGCGTAAACATCTCTTTTCCGACTTTCAGACGGCAGTCGCGCGGGTCGATACGATCGACAAAGGCAAGCGCTTTATCGCGATTATCGTAATCGAGAGCAACAACAACGGGAGAGGATGTGACAATACGGGAAGAAGATGAAGCAGTAGACGTCATGACCAGACCTTCTTGTTGATGGGCGCCCGGCTATTCAGGCGCAGAAAAGGTAAACGGCGAGCATTCTACCTGCGAGTGGGCAAAATTGACAGGCGCGATTGGCCCTGCTGAGCCTTACGTGCTCGATGCTGAATATGCAAAGGGTAAAACACTAATGAGTATGTTGTAACTAAAGTGGGCGTTTTTTTAAATATTACTGTCCGTCGAGACCGCGAATCGGCTTAACGGTGGACCACGCACGGCATGATGGGCAGTGCCAGTAAAGCGTGTAGGCAGTAAACCCACATTTTTGACAGCGATAGCGCGGTTTGCTGCGGATCTGCTCACCAACCATGTCTCGCAGTACCATCAGGCTCTCTTTCGCGCGCCCTTCTTCTGCTTCATTGAGGTGGTAATCCATCAGCTTATGGAAGACGCGCATGGTTGGATGACGCTGCAGCTGGCGTGTCACATAGGTCTGCGCGACATCGCCGCCTTCACGCTGTTCGAGCACCTGCGCCAGCATCAGTTCTGCTGCGGCACCGGTATTTTCCTCGACGCAACGTTGCAGGAAGGCATCCCACTCATCCGTTTTACCCAGCTGTTGATAGCAGGTTTGCAGCATTTCCAGCGTTTCGCTGACCAGTTCTTTATCTTGATCGATGACGCGCAGAAGACTTTCACGCGCTTTGGCGTAATCGCCCTTCGCCATCCAGACGCGGCCCATCATAATAGAGACGCGCGCACTGGACGGATCGGCAGATGCGCCCTTTTTCAGCAGCGTCATCGCTTTATCCATATCATCGTTGCCCATTTGTTGCAGGGCCAGCTCGCACCAGAAATGGGCAATTTCACCGCGATGCTTCTCTTTACCCAGCTTGACCAGGCGCT
>CAJYVI010000091.1 GCA_913778145.1 uncultured Pseudocitrobacter sp. | reverse complement strand
GAGGAATTAATAAGATTAAGGCTGCCCGGAATCGGGCAGCCAGCGCGTAAATCGTTAAACCGCTTTTACCGCATCCGCAATGCGATTAGCGAAAGCGGTAACTTGAGCCTCATCTTCGCCTTCCACCATCACGCGAATCAGCGGCTCGGTGCCGGATTTGCGCAGCAGCACGCGGCCACGGTTGCCCAGTGCGGCTTCCACCTCAGCCGTCACCGCTTTCACCGTTTCGTTTTCCAGCGGGTCGCCGCTGCCCGCGGTGAAGCGCACGTTGACCAGCACCTGCGGGAACATCTTCATGCCGCTGCACAGGTCATGCAGAGACATATGGTTGCGCACCATCGCCGCAACGACCTGCAGCGCCGCTACGATACCGTCACCGGTGGTAGTTTGATCCAGCAGGATAACGTGGCCGGAGTTTTCCGCGCCGATGCGCCAGTCTTTCTCCTGCAGTTTTTCCAGCACGTAGCGGTCGCCCACTTTGGCGCGCACAAACGGAATCCCTAACTGTTTCAGCGCCACTTCCAGGCCCATGTTGCTCATCAGGGTGCCGACCGCGCCGCCGCGCAGTTTGCCCTGACGCAGGCCTTCGCGAGCGATGATATAGAGAATCTGATCGCCATCGACTTTGTTACCTTCATGGTCAACCATGATGACGCGGTCGCCGTCGCCGTCAAAGGCGATGCCAAGATGTGCTTTCTCAGCCAGTACGCGCGCCTGTAAGGCACGCACGTCGGTTGCCCCAACTTCCTGGTTAATATTGACGCCGTCCGGCTCACAGCCGATAGCAATAACCTGAGCGCCCAGCTCGCGGAAGACATTCGGCGCGATGTGATACGTCGCACCGTTAGCACAGTCGACCACGATTTTCAGGTCGTTCAGGCTCAGTTCGTTCGGGAAGGTGGCTTTACAGAATTCGATATAGCGGCCCGCGGCATCCACGATACGGCTGGCTTTACCCAACTCGGCGGAATCCACGCAGCTGATCTCTTTTTCCAGCTCCGCTTCGATGGCTTCTTCGACTTCATCCGGCAGCTTGGTGCCGTCGATAGAGAAGAATTTGATGCCGTTGTCGTAGTACGGGTTATGCGATGCAGAGATAACAATGCCCGCTTCAGCACGGAAGGTACGCGTCAGGTAAGCCACCGCCGGTGTCGGCATTGGGCCAGTGAAGGAGGCAGAAAGCCCCGCCGCCGCCAGGCCAGCTTCCAGGGCGGATTCCAGCATGTAACCAGAGATACGGGTATCTTTACCGATGATGATTTTACGTGAACCGTGGCTTGCCAGTACTTTGCCGGCCGCCCAGCCCAGCTTCAGCACGAAATCAGGGGTGATTGGCGCATCGCCTACACGGCCACGAATGCCATCGGTACCAAAATATTTACGTTTACTCATAGCGTTTGTTTTCCTTCGCTGACAACGTAGCTTCCACCACGCGCATCGCTTCTACAGTTTCTTTGACATCATGGACACGAATAATATGCGCCCCCTGCATTGCGGCAATCACCGCACACGCCAGGCTGCCGCTGAGGCGCTCGGAAGGCCCAACGTTCAGCAGTTGACCAATCATCGATTTACGCGACATTCCGACGAACAGCGGAAGGCCAAAATGATGGAATTCGGACAGGCGTGCCAGTAATGCATAATTATGAGAGAGATTCTTACCGAAACCGAACCCTGGGTCGAGGATCAATTTCTCTTTTCCGATACCTGCCGCTTCACATCGGGCGATATGCTCAATAAAGAAGCGATTAACCTCTTCAAAGACGTCATCATACTTTGGCGCTTCCTGCATGGTTTTCGGGTTACCCTGCATATGCATCAGGGAAACCGGCAGCCCGGTTTCTGCTGCTGCTTCCAGCGCGCCGGGTTCGGTGAGCGAACGGATATCATTAATAATATGTGCGCCGACGCGCGCGGATTCGCGGATAACTTCCGGCTTTGATGTGTCGACGGAGATCCACACTTCAAAGCGCTGGGCTATCGCCTCCACCACCGGGATCACGCGTTCCAGTTCTTCTTCCACGCTGACGTCAGATGCCCCTGGACGCGTAGACTCACCGCCGACATCCACAATTGTCGCCCCGGCGTTAATCATCAGGTTAGCGTGCTTCACCGCCTCCACTAACGTATTGTGCGTTCCACCGTCGGAGAACGAATCCGGCGTGACGTTCAGAATGCCCATAACGTGAGGGTGAGAGAGATCCAGCGTGGAGCCCTGGGCGAAGAGTTTCATGGCTAATCCTTCCGATTCTTGTCTTGAATGTAAAAAAACCCTGAGGCAAGCCTCAGGGTTTCAGGTGATGCTACGCTATCACGTGCGGATAACTTATTTGTCGCCTAACTGTTCTGACATGGTGTTGCCCGGGTTCGGCGTACGCGGTTCATCGACCGGACGCGGCGCACGCGGGGTACCATTGTTGTCAGAGTTGTTAGATGAACCCGGTTCTTCCCAGCCAGCTGGCGGGCGAACATCACGGCGGGCCATCAGGTCATCAATCTGCGGTGCATCGATAGTCTCATATTTCATGAGCGCATCTTTCATCGCGTGCAGGATGTCCATGTTGTCGTTAAGCAGTTTACGCGCACGATCGTAGTTGCGTTCGATCAGCGATTTTACTTCCTGGTCGATGATACGTGCAGTTTCATCAGACATGTGTTTCGCTTTCGCCACACTACGGCCCAGGAACACTTCACCTTCTTCTTCCGCGTACAGCAACGGACCGAGTTTGTCGGAGAAGCCCCACTGGGTCACCATGTTACGCGCCAGGTTGGTCGCGACTTTAATGTCGTTCGACGCACCGGTAGAAACATGTTCCGCACCGTAGATGATCTCTTCAGCCAGACGACCGCCGTACAGCGTAGAAATCTGGCTTTCCAGTTTCTGACGGCTGGCGCTGATTGCGTCGCCTTCAGGCAGGAAGAAGGTCACACCCAGCGCACGTCCGCGCGGGATAATCGTCACTTTGTGCACCGGATCGTGTTCCGGAACAAGGCGACCGATAATCGCGTGGCCAGCTTCGTGGTATGCGGTCGATTCTTTCTGCGCTTCCGTCATCACCATGGATCGGCGTTCCGCACCCATCATGATTTTGTCTTTCGCTTTTTCGAACTCAACCATCGATACAACGCGTTTATTACCACGTGCCGCAAACAGTGCCGCTTCGTTCACCAGGTTCGCCAGGTCTGCACCGGAGAAGCCAGGGGTACCACGGGCAATGATTGCCGCGTCGATATCTGGCGCCAATGGTACGCGACGCATGTGAACTTTCAGGATCTGCTCACGACCACGAACATCTGGCAGACCGACCACAACCTGACGGTCGAAACGGCCAGGACGCAACAGCGCCGGGTCAAGAACGTCCGGGCGGTTAGTCGCCGCGATAACGATGATACCTTCGTTACCTTCGAAGCCGTCCATTTCAACCAGCATCTGGTTCAGGGTCTGCTCACGTTCATCGTGACCACCGCCCAGGCCTGCGCCACGCTGGCGGCCCACGGCGTCGATTTCATCGATAAAGATGATGCACGGTGCTGCTTTCTTCGCCTGTTCGAACATGTCACGCACACGAGATGCACCGACACCAACGAACATTTCTACGAAGTCAGAACCGGAAATCGTAAAGAACGGAACCTTCGCTTCGCCAGCGATCGCTTTCGCCAGCAGCGTTTTACCGGTACCCGGAGGGCCAACCATCAGGACGCCTTTCGGGATTTTACCGCCCAGTTTCTGGAAGCGGCTCGGTTCGCGCAGGTATTCAACCAGTTCACCCACCTCTTCTTTCGCTTCGTCACAGCCTGCGACGTCAGCGAAGGTGGTTTTGATCTGATCTTCCGTCAGCATGCGCGCCTTGCTCTTACCGAACGACATGGCGCCTTTGCCACCGCCGCCCTGCATCTGGCGCATGAAGAAGATCCAGACACCGATCAGTAACAACATCGGGAACCAGGAAATGAAGATAGAAGCCAGCAGGCTCGGTTCTTCAGGCGGTTCGCCAACCACTTTGACATTTTTAGTCAGCAGGTTGTCGAGAAGCTTAGGATCGTTAACCGGAATGTAAGTCGTGTAACGGTTACTATCTTTCTTGGTAACGTTGATCTCACGTCCGTTGATACGCGCTTCGCGAACCTGGTCCTGATTGACCTCTTGCAGGAAGGTAGAGTAGTCCACCTTACGGCTATTCGACTCGCTGGGCCCAAAGCTCTGGAATACTGACATCAGCACAACGGCAATGACCAGCCAGAGTATTAGGTTTTTCGCCATGTCACTCAAGGGATTAACCTCTTATTACAACTGTGTTAAAAACAGCGTCAGGATACTCTATATCCAGTTTCTTTCAAACTTTCGTCTGAAATTCCACCTTCTATGGTTTTCGCCCGGTCGCTACAATGTACACTTCTCGCGAACGTGCGCGGGAAGAGTCCGGCTTACGAACTTTGACCTTCGTAAACAGGGAGCGAATTTCCCTTAGATACTCATCGAAGCCTTCGCCCTGGAACACCTTCACTACAAAATTACCGCCTGGCGCGAGAACATCACGAGCCATTTCAAGCGCCAGTTCCACCAGATACATGGCGCGGGGGATATCCACCGCGGGTGTTCCACTCATGTTTGGTGCCATATCTGACATGACAACTTGTACTTTACTGTCACCCACGCGTTCCAGCAGCGCTTTCATCACGAGTTCATCACGAAAGTCGCCCTGAAGGAAGTCCACACCAACGATTGGATCCATAGGTAAAAGATCGCAAGCAATGATGCGGCCTTTGCCACCAATCTGCGTGACCACGTACTGTGACCAGCCTCCTGGGGCAGCACCGAGGTCGACAACCGTCATCCCCGGCTTAAAAAGTTTGTCACTTTGCTGTATTTCATCAAGTTTAAACCAGGCACGGGAACGTAACCCCTTTTTCTGTGCCGCTTGAACATATTTATCGCTAAAGTGTTCCTGAAGCCAGCGACTTGAGCTGGCAGAACGCTTCTTACCTGTCATTTAACTTTCCCATCGGGGCAGAACATCGTTGCCATGCGGCGTAAATTTCAACGCACTATTTGGCGATATATGGGAGATGGCGGTAGAATGACCCGTTTTCAATCCCAACGTAAGCAAAAATATACGATGAATCTGAGTACTAAACAAAAACAGCACCTGAAAGGTCTGGCACATCCGCTCAAGCCGGTCGTTATGCTTGGCAATAATGGTTTGACCGAAGGGGTACTGGCCGAGATTGAACAAGCGTTAGAGCACCATGAACTTATCAAGGTGAAAGTCGCGTCTGAAGATCGCGAAACCAAAACCTTGATCGTGGACGCTATCGTGCGCGAAACCGGCGCCTGTAACGTACAGGTCATCGGTAAAATGCTGGTGCTTTATCGCCCGAGTAAAGAGCGTAAAATATCGCTGCCACGTTAAGAATATCCTAAAATTGCACACAACAGTGTGTAAAACGAGGGTTTTCCTTCGCGAAGGCTAGCAACATGCCACGCTCTTCAGCTTGATAAAAGGCCGCTATGCGGCCTTTTTCTTATCTTTACAATGCATCAACAACTCTGTGTTGGGCAACCGTTAAAGATACTCTACCTTAATGATTTCGTACTCAACTTCGCCGCCCGGCGTGCGAATGGTTACGACATCATCCTGCTCTTTACCAACCAGACCACGCGCGATCGGCGAGTTCACAGAAATCAGATTCTGCTTAAAGTCCGCCTCGTCATCACCCACGATACGCCAGGTTTGCTCTTCATCATTATCAAGGTTCAGCACCGTTACCGTGGCGCCGAACACAACGCGACCATTGTTAGGCATTTTGGTGACGTCGATGACCTGCGCGTTAGACAGCTTGGCTTCGATATCTTTAATACGACCTTCACAAAAACCCTGCTGCTCACGGGCGGCATGGTATTCAGCATTCTCTTTCAGATCGCCGTGCTCACGCGCTTCCGCGATGGCAGCAATGATTTCAGGACGGCGAACAGATTTCAGAAAATCGAGTTCTTCACGCAGTTTTTCTGCGCCACGAAGGGTCATCGGAATAGCTTGCATTTGTTATACCTCTTGAACATTCCTGTTGGGAGCAGTTCACCCCACTCCGGCTCTCAGCCCGCCTGACACCGCCACGCGGCCAGGCCAGAAGCAAAAGAAAACCGACCCGGGTACAAGGCCCCAGGTCAGCAGCAATTTCTCATTTGATACGCATTTTACCCTGAAGTTCACTATGGGTCATCGTTTACTTTACAGGGCTTTGCGCCGTAGTATGTCGGCTTGTTTCCAGGTTGTTAGCGCGGGATTATGCGATTTTCCAGATTTATCATTGGATTGACCACCAGTATAGCGTTTAGCGTTCAGGCCGCGAATGTTGAAGAGTACATCAGTCAACTTCCCGCAGGGGCCAATCTTGCTTTTATGGTGCAAAAAGTGGGCGCATCAGCGCCAGCAATTGACTACCACAGCCAGCAGATGGCGCTACCTGCCAGTACGCAGAAAGTGATCACTGCGCTGGCGGCGTTGCTACAGCTTGGCCCTGACTTCCGCTTTACTACCACGCTTGAGAGTAAAGGTAGCATTGATGGCGGCACGCTGAAAGGCGATTTGGTAGCGCGATTTGGTGGCGATCCGACATTAAAACGTCAGGATATTCGCAATATGGTAGCGACCCTGAAAAAAGCGGGCGTACAACAAATCGAAGGGAATGTACTGATCGATACCTCGATTTTTGCAAGCCACGATAAAGCCCCCGGCTGGCCGTGGAACGACATGACCCAGTGCTTCAGCGCCCCGCCCGCGGCTGCCATTGTCGATCGCAATTGCTTCTCGATTTCTCTTTATAGCGCGCAAAAAGCGGATGATTTAGCGTTTATCCGCGTCGCCTCTTACTACCCGGTGACCATGTTTAGCCAGGTGCGCACGCTGGCGAAAGGTTCCCCGGACGCACAGTACTGCGAGCTGGATGTAGTGCCCGGCGATCTCAACCGCTACACCCTGACCGGTTGCCTGCCGCAACGTTCCGAGCCGCTTCCGCTGGCATTCGCGATCCAGGACGGGGCCAGCTACGCGGGCGCGATCATTAAAGATGAACTGAAGCAGGCTGGCATTACCTACAGCGGCACGCTGCTGCGCCAGACGCTGGTCAATGAGCCGGGTACAGTGATTGCCAGTAAGCAGTCTGCGCCGCTGCACGATCTGCTGCGCATTATGTTGAAAAAATCGGACAACATGATCGCCGATACCGTCTTTCGTATGATCGGCCACGCGCGTTTCAACGTGCCAGGCACCTGGCGCGCCGGTTCGGATGCAGTTCGTCAGATCCTGCGCCAGCAGGCAGGCGTGGATTTAGGCAATACGATTATCGCAGATGGTTCCGGCCTTTCACGACATAACCTGATCGCCCCTGCAACGATGATGCAGGTGCTGCAATATATTGCTCAGCATGATAACGAGCTGAACTACATCTCCATGCTGCCGCTCGCCGGGCACGATGGTTCTCTGCAATATCGTGCAGGTCTTCATCAGGCGGGCGTAGATGGCAAAGTCTCCGCGAAAACGGGCTCATTGCAGGGCGTCTATAACCTGGCTGGTTTTATCACCACTGCCAGCGGTCAGCGGATGGCGTTTGTGCAGTATCTTTCTGGCTATGCGGTGTCACCGGCGGATCAACGTAACCGACGTATTCCGTTGGTGCGGTTTGAGAGCAGGTTGTATAAGGATATTTACCAGAATAATTGATAATAACTGGCGAGAAACCTCTCGCCAGTTATTTATTATTTTATGGCTGCGTTAGTTCGTGATGGGTTCAATTTTCAGGATACCTATACCCACGCCAATCTTTCTAAGCGTACCATCAACTGGCGCACCAACCATACTATCTTCCCAACTGACTTCCGGCACAGGTGGGACAATCTCTATGGTATCACTATCCACATTAGAGAATTTAAGCCTGTATGACTCAAGATCTTTTTGCAAGTTTAGATATTGAGTCTGTTTTCCAATATTCACCGCAACTGGAACGTTAATACTTTTATCCCAAGCCTTCGCTTGAATTAACAACTCAAATTGCACAGGCAACTTATTGCGATAACTAATTTTTACTGAGGGTGCAATATTTGAATCGGACCAACGCCCCCATTCCTCCCTTTTGCTTAAACCACTAATGCTCTTCACATTTTCTGGCATGCCATCAATGCCAAAGAATAGAGTATCAGAAGCATAGTGAAGGTCATCACTAGGTCTGAAAAGATTATCAGCATCTTTCCGGTAACGCTTAGGATTCGTTAGAGAGTCGCTAATAATAATATGCTGCGGTTTATATTTTTCTGTTATTTTCTTGACCTGTACGTCTCCCCCTAACGTTCCCTGAGCGGTACACCACTCTTGAGAAAGACTAAGGGATTTATCCCAGACATTTCCATGTCTATAGCATAAATCTATCCAGTAAAATTTAACCCCGATATCAGCTCGACTAAGGGTAAACCGCAATCCAAAGGTATTATTCAATGGAATATATTTGTCGCCATCCTGAAATATCAAAACAGGCAGTTTATACTGATGCCCGCCAATTATTGCGGTCTGTTTTACAGTATCAACTTCAAGCTTATTATCTCTTATAACTGCATCCCAGCGATCCTTTATGAAATCATTCCATGCATTAAGTTTCTCAGCGAAGTTTTTGAATCGTTCACTGAGGGATACGCGACTTAACGTACTTCGCCCCAACCCAATATTATTTCCTCCACCCAGTAATTCTAAGACCGTCGCACCATTATCCATGGTGTTACGTAATGTAGATACTGGTTCAATACCATCCCCTTTCTTAAGGATAAAAAAGGTGGTACTTCTTTTTTTCTTACGAACATCTTCATTAACAAAAGCTGCTTCTGCGGTAGCGAGGTGATCGGAGGATAAAACCACAACCGTGTTATCAGCCCAGGGAGACGTCATTATTTTATTGATAAATTCTGCGATAGCATGCTGGCTACATAAAACCGCATTTAGAGTATCAAATTGTTTTCCATTGATACTGTATTGATTATCGACGCATGTTGTGGGAATAGCACCTCTTGGTGGATGTGTATCAACAGTTAAAGCAAAAATTGAGAATCGCTTGTTTTCAGAAGAAAGCTCTTTAAACTTGTCCCATGCTAATGACAATGTTACATCGTCATGCAATCCCCAACTCCCCTGTACAGCGAAATTATTTTGTAACCCAGATTCCATTAATCCGGTAATGTGGTCAAAACCATGTTTTCTGAAAAAATCTATTTTATTTGAGAAACGGATGTCCGCCCCTTGATAAAAATAGTTATCATAGCCTGATTTCTTCAGGATATCCCCGAGGCAGATACTATCTGAAAAGAAGCCACCATTGATCGCTGCATTGCCGAATGTAATGGGCACGAGAAGCGGTAAGCCACACTGAGAGGCGACGATTCCACCGATGGTGAAATCCATGCCACTATATTGCTGAGTATTATTGAAATCAATACGTTTTGCCCCCAATGCATCTATATCCTTAGTCAGCCCTGGGAAGAGTTCCTTTTCGAAAAACACATGCTCCAAACTTTCACCATAGATATACACAAGATTATATTTTGGATTATCTATGACATCTTTTGGCGAAATATAATACTGAAAAAAATCTTTAGCATAAAGTTGGTTTTCTTTTTCTTCGCTCCTGACCAATTGACTAACCTGGTGAATCAAAGGTGAACATATCACTGCCAATGCGAAGAATACAAAAGAAACCCCATTAAAAATAAAATTTTTATTTGTTTTTATCTTTATTTTAAATATGACATAAAAGACACCGTATAATGTTGCTAACAGTATGGCGCATAACATCAACGCTTGAGGCAAAACGTCCTTAATCGATGTGCCAGTGAGTGTACTTGTAAGCGTATACACAACAGCCCAACTAACACCGCGCCCTGTAAAATAATCACACCCTAACCAAAATAGATTCAGGACAATGAGTACAATCACTAAGAAAAGCAAAACCATTGATAGTAGCCAATGACGCAAAGCTTTTATCGAGTAAATAAATAGAGAAAGAAACATTGAAACAAATGATAAAACGACATAAACATCATTGTCTATAAACATCCTAACCACCCATGACTTCCCATTTAAATTCATCAAACCTATTTATTTGTGAATTCAATTAGCTGGGAGAATATATAAAATTGCAGGCGCTGCCTTTTACAGTGCTGTATCACATCACCGGGAATTGTAGCGCTTATAGGTGGGAATATTCTTCTGGAAACTGCTTTTTCAGAATTCATAAAGAAAAAGGGCCGATAAAATCGGCCCTTTTCTCAATGCAACGCAGAATCAACGCTTGTAAATGAACTCAACGCCTTCTTCGTCGTCTTCGTCCCAATCGTCATCCCAGTCTTCATCATCTTCTTCCACAGCCGCTTCTTCAAGCTGCTGACGGTGGTAGTCATCCCACATGAATTCGACTTTCTCCGGCTGTTTCGCTTCTTCAGCGGACACAATCGGGTTCTCGATGATAAAGGTCATGACATCCCAGCACAGGTCTTTTACGCCCTGCTGGCTGGCTGCGGAGATCAGGTAGTGTTTACCTTCCCAACCCAGCGCGTCTGCAATCTCTTGTGCTTTCGCTTCCGCTTCGGCTTTATCCATCAGGTCGATCTTGTTGAAGACCAGCCAGCGTGGCTTGCTTGCCAGTTTTTCGCTGTATTTTTCCAGCTCACCGATGATCACACGGGCGTTCTCAACCGGATCGGAACCGTCGATTGGCGCAATGTCGATGAGGTGCAGCAGGACGCGGCAGCGCTCAAGGTGTTTCAGGAAGCGAATACCCAGACCTGCACCTTCTGCAGCACCTTCGATCAGCCCCGGAATATCCGCGACCACGAAGCTCTTCTCGTTATCCATACGTACCACGCCAAGGCTCGGCACCAGGGTGGTAAACGGATAATCCGCTACTTTCGGCTTCGCCGCAGACACGGCGCGGATGAAGGTGGATTTACCGGCGTTCGGCATCCCCAGCATCCCGACGTCGGCCAGCAGCATCAGTTCCAGCTGCAGGTCACGTTTATCGCCCGGGGTACCCATCGTTTTCTGACGCGGGGTACGGTTAACGGACGATTTAAAGCGGGTGTTACCCAAGCCGTGCCAGCCGCCCTTCGCCACCATCAGACGCTGACCGTGTTTGGTCATATCGCCCATGGTTTCGCCGGTGCCCTGATCGATAACACGCGTACCAACTGGCACTTTCACGGTGACATCTTTCCCGCGCTTACCGGTACAGTCACGGCTCTGGCCGTTCTGGCCACGTTCAGCACGGAAAGATTTTTCGAAACGGTAGTCAATCAGGGTGTTCAGGTTCTCGTCCGCTTCCAGCCAGACGTCGCCGCCGTCGCCGCCGTCGCCGCCGTCAGGGCCGCCACGCGGAATATATTTCTCACGGCGGAAGCTTACGCAACCATTACCGCCATCACCTGCTACAACCAGGATCGTTGCTTCATCAACAAACTTCATTTTACTCTCCGTAAATCATTCGCCTGAGCGGGGGACAACGACAACCGCCTCACGCTTACGCCACCGTCCCCAAAGACGGTGACCAATGGCGGAATACATTGCGCCCGCAACCACGACAAACGCACCGAGATAACCGATAAGGTTTAACATCGGTCTGGCGAAGAAATCGGGCCAGGCCATTGATAATAAATCTGAAAACAATAGTGTAAACAGTGGGGTGAGCGTCACAATCGCGCTCACCTGCGCCGCCTGCCAGCGAGCCATGGCCTCCGCCAGTGCGCCATAACCAACTAGCGTGTTCAGCCCGCAGAAAATCAGGCAGGCAAGCTGCCAGTCACTGAGCTGATTGATAACCGCCGGCTTTGCCAATGGCAGCAGCGCGATAGTACATAAAGTGTACAGCAAAAACAGGATCTGTTGTGACGCCAGTCGCCGCAATAACACCTTTTGCGCGACGCCGTAGCTCACCCAAACCATCGCTGCCCCGACACCGAAGATTACGCCCCAGGTGTAATCGGTCAGACGGGTGAAAATCTCAATCAAACTGGTGTTGAAGAACATCACCAGCCCGCAGACCAACATAAGTGCGCCGACTATCTGCGTACCGCGCATTTTCTCTTTAAGGATAAATACGCTGGCAACCATCATCCCAACGGGAGAGAGCTGCCCAATGACCTGCGAAGCGGTCGGGCTGACATATTGCAGCGAGGAGCTGAAGAGAACAAAGTTCCCAAACAGACCGCCCGTGGCAATCGCCAACAGAACCAGCCAACGCGGGTTACGGAAAATTCGCAGCGGCGGCAGCTTACGCTTCGCCGTCAGAATGATGCCGAGGCCTATACTGGCCATTAAAAAGCGATAGAAGACAACGGTAGGCGGTTCCATGACCTCCAGCACCTGCTTCATTGCAATCGGCAAAGCACCCCAACATATCGCCGTGGTGAGCGCCAAAAGAATACCAATACCTGCCTGCTGCTTCATACCGGATTCCCTGCTGAGACCACTGTGATTTTCCGGGCGTCGAATGTAAAAAGCCCCGCAACGAGTTGCGGGGCTTTAATCCGTTACCGGACCACGAAAACCTTACTCAGCAACGATGCTGATGTATTTACGGT
>CAJYVI010000090.1 GCA_913778145.1 uncultured Pseudocitrobacter sp. | reverse complement strand
ATTCATGGTCGTTAAGATTTCGTGCCACCGATATCATTAACTGATACCACATAGGATCTTTATCTGCGATATTTTTATGTTTTAATAAATAACTTTTTTCTTGTTCAATCAATGCTTTGAATTTTGGCCATACATCTTCATCAACCGTTTCAGCAGCCCCTTCTCCGCGCAGGAAGAAAGCCTTAGAACTATAGCTACTCGCCTTGAGCATCATCGCGACCGTAGAGTCTGGGTTAGCTTTTAGCCAGTCATCTGCTGTAGATTCACCGCCATCAGGTTTACTGACATTATTATCAGTAACCGCGAGGTAGGCTAAGATAAGTTTGTGTGTCCCATTACTGGTTGAAGGAAAACCATTAACATAACTGGAAAACAGCGTATCAAGCTTTGACCATTTCTCTTTAAAAACCATATCAATAATTGGCTGCTGGATTTCCAATCGTTCTTGTTCTTCATCCGCAGCTCGTGCAGAATTCATTGATACCACAAATAAAGCCAACGGCAATATTTTAAAAAAATATTTTTGCATCAGTCTACGCCTTGAGAATAAATGATATACCGCTGCATTATAAACAATTAAAGCATTAAATCATCCAGCGTCAGAAAAATTTTAGCGGGATAGCTGCCTTGGCCAAAAATACTGCACATTAAATTCATAACTATTATTATAAAGAATAGAATAATCGAGAATTGCATGGTGGATATCCACCGCCTGCGTCTCCATCCGTATCACCGGATCCTTAGTACTAATATGTAATATCCGCGCCACCTCCTGATTCGCCAGTTCAGTCGAGAAGGTTTCAAACGATCCTGATATCGTTATGCCACACACGCGTTCAAAAAAATCAAATTTTGATTTATTCATGTCACCAATTGTTAGTTGGGGAAATCGCGTAACCGAAAGCCAGGTATTTTCCAGCTGCATGGGAATATTGTCGATCAGGCGTATTCGTTTCACCTGATAGACCCACTCGCCTGGCGGGATTTTTAATTTTGCGGCGATATCCTCGGTGGCAGGCAAGGCTTCAAACTTCAATACCCGGCTGGTGGAAGGTTTGCCATGCAGGCGCGCAATTTCGCTAAAGCCCATAGAGGTGTTAACCTGCGGCACAAATTTCTTATAACACAAAAAGCTCCCCGCCCCTTTGCGTGTTTCAATGACCCCTTCGGCAGCCAGTTCCGCCAGCGCTTTTCGGATAGTATTGCGCGACACATCCCAGCGCTGTGCCAGCTGATATTCAGGCGGTAATGGCTCACCCACCGAAATATTATTACTGGTAATGAACTCCCGAATCGCATTAACGATATTTTTGTAAATCATCTTTTGTTTAATCCATAAAAGAACAACTTTAAGACATCTCAAACCCAGTCGTTTCAATAAATTATCACTTTTTCCTCTAAAATATCCCCCGCATGTTCACATTCTGGTCAAGAGTAGAACAGGTTGCCATGATTAAAGATTGATACGCTTAACACTTTCCTGAGTAAATAACCTCAAAAATAAAAACAACCTTAGCCCATTAAATATATTTACCATGAATAAATTTGAGAAAGCTTTTCAGAAACTGGATCCCATTATTGCCGCTCTGGGTCGCAGCCCGTGGCTGCAAACCATCTCTGTATCAATGGTTTCGACTATCGCGATTACGCTAATCGGTTCGATCAGCGTGTTGCTTATCGTTTTCCCCATCGATAGCGTGCATCAATTCTTTGTCGCGACAAAGATGATCCCTGTTTTCAGCGGCGTCGCCACCTGCACGCTGGGTATTCTGGCGCTCTACGTCACCTTCTTTATGGCGCGCCATCTGGTAAGCCATTATGACGTCGACGTCGATGGTTCCATTTGCGGCATCGCCGCCGTGATGGCCTTTTTGATTGTCACACCGCTGGCGGAAGCCGAGGGAAATATCGCGTCCATTCCGCTGACCTGGCTCGGCGTGCAGGGCGTTTTCTCGGCCATGCTGATAGGCCTTGGCGTCGGGCGGTTGTTCATCTTTGTAGTACAGCGCGGTTGGACAATAAAAATGCCCAAAGGCGTTCCCCCCATGATTAGCCGCGTCTTTCAGGGGCTACTGCCCTTCCTGACCGTCGGCCTGGTGGCGCTGCTTATCAACCGTGCCTTTATGGAAACACCGTGGGGCAGTTTTCACCAGTGCATCTACACGCTGATTCAGCAGCCGCTGAAAGGGCTGGGCGGAAGCCTGCTGGCGTTCCTGCTGGTCACGCTTATCATGCAAATCTTCTGGTTTTTAGGCATTCACGGCACCAACGTCGTGTTGCCGCTGGTAACACCCATCTGGCTGGCGATGGATCTCGAAAACCTGGCCGCCTGGCAGAGCGGTCAGGAGTTGCCTAACGTGCTGGGGCTGGCATTCTTCAATATCGTCACATGGGGCGGTCTGGCGCTGGGGCTGGTGCTGCTGATGTGCCTGTCGCGGAGCAAACAGTTTAAACAGGTAGGCCGCCTGGCGCTGACGCCTGCCCTGTTTGGCATTACCGAACCGGTTATCTTCGGAACGCCGCTAGTGATGAATTATCACCTGATGGTGCCGTTTATTACCAACAACGCGATTGCGATAACCCTTTCCTGGGCGCTGATTAAAATGGGGCTGGTCGCCAAAATTGTCGGCGCGCAAACCATTTTCGGCCTGCCGCTGGGGTTCTTTGCGTCTATCGGCGGCGCGACGTCGATCGTTCTGCTGCATCTGTTTTTACAGCTGATTCTCTCTCCGCTGCTCTGGTTCCCGTGGTTTAAGCTGGCGGAAAAAGAGGCGCTGAAGCGTGAAGCCGAGGAGGCCAACTGATGAGCAGAATCACCACATTGCTGGCGCAGATGACGCTGGAAGAGAAAGTCGGCCAGCTGGTGCAGCTTTCCGGCGAGTTTTTTGTCGATGAACCTCAACTTACCGTTGGCCCAAAAGCGAAGCTCGGCATCAGCCAGCAACAGGTTCAGTGCGTAGGTTCAGTATTGAATGTGTCTGGCGCAAAAAGAACGCGTCATATTCAGGAACAGCATCTGCAAAACAGCCGCCTGAAAATTCCGCTGCTGTTTATGGCGGATATCGTTTACGGCTATCGTACAGTTTTCCCCATCCCGCTGGCGCTGGGCTGTAGCTGGTCGCCCGCGCTGATCGAGCGTTGCTGTCAGGTCGCAGCGAAAGAAGCCGTTAGCGCAGGGAGCCATGTAACTTTTGCGCCCATGGCTGACCTGGTGCGCGATGCCCGCTGGGGGCGTTGTATGGAGTCGACGGGCGAAGATCCGCTGCTTAACAGCCGGATAGTCAGCGCCTGCGTGCGCGGCTTTCAGCATAATCTGGAACACGGTGAGGGGCTGGCAGCCTGCGTGAAACACTTCGCCGGATATGGCGCGCCTGTTGCCGGTCGCGATTACAACACCGTTGAGCTATCGCGTCAGTCGCTCTTCGAGGACTATCTTCCGCCCTACCTCGCTGCCGTACAGGCGGGCTGCAAACTGGTGATGTCGGCGTTCAATACCATTGATGGCATTCCTGCCACCGCTAACCGCTGGTTGTTACAAACCGTCCTGCGCGATCGCTGGCATTTTGACGGGGTCACCATTGCTGATTATGCCGCGGTGAAGGAACTCATCCCTCACGGTGTCGCCGAAGATGAGCGCCATGCCAGCCAGTTGGCCTTCAACGCCGGGCTGGATATCGACATGAAATCGCCCTGCTATGTGAACCATCTGGCCGCGCTGGTTAACACAGGCGTGGTAACCGAAGACGCGCTAGATCAGGCTGTGATGCGCGTGCTGCAACTAAAAGAGACGCTGGGATTGTTTGACGATCCGTTTCGTGGCGCATCGGAAGAAAAAGAGCAGGCCTGGTTTTATCACCCGGATCATCTGGCACTGTCGCGAGAAACCGCCGCCCGCAGCCTGGTGCTGTTAAAAAATGACGATGCCCTGCTTCCGCTGAAACCAGGAATGAAAGTCGCCCTGATAGGCCCTTATGCCGATAACCCGGACATTATTGGCCTGTGGGCGGTTTACGGCGAGACTTCGCACAGCGTCACCCTGAAACAGGCGCTGGAGGAAGTTGTTGCGCCAGGTGACCTGCTGACCACGCAAGGGTGCGATCTGCTGCTTAATTACGATTTTCTCGGTGAATTTGGCGCCACCACGCAGGTTGATGCGCAATCCTGTATGAGCGAGAAACAGCGGCAGGCGGAAGAAGCCCATGCGCTGAACTATGCGTGTGAAGCTGACGTGGTGCTGTTAGCCATGGGCGAGCATATGATGCAGAGCGGTGAAGCCGCCAGCCGCACCGATATCCATCTTCCGCGTCATCAGGTTGAATTTATTCAGGCGATTGCGCGGG
>CAJYVI010000089.1 GCA_913778145.1 uncultured Pseudocitrobacter sp. | reverse complement strand
GGTGGGTGAATCCCCCCATCGAAATCCCAGATTTTTTCTTTTCTGAACGCGGAAAATAACTTAAGCATGGTGTTCCACAGGAATATTACGTACCGGGATACTTTGCAGGTCCCACTTCCAGCTGTCGGTGGTGGTGGCGACCGGGCGCAGTTCAATACACTGGGTCGGGCAGGGCGCAACACACAGGTTGCAGCCGGTGCAAAGATCGCTCATGACGGTGTGCATCGCACGGGTCGCGCCGACAATAGCATCCACCGGGCATGCCTGAATGCACTTGGTGCAACCGATACAGTTGTTTTCGTCGATCACGGCCAGCATCCGCGCGGGTTCCTGAACGGCGGTGTCGCCGTCGACAGGTTGCGGATCGACGTTAAGTAATTCGGCAATTTTCAGCATTACCGCTTCCCCGCCGGGGGCGCAGCAGTTAATTTTTTCACCGTTGCTTACCGCTTCGGCGTAGGGGCGACAGCCTGGGTAGCCGCACTGCCCACACTGGCTTTGTGGCAGAAGCTCATCAATTTTTTCAACGACCGGGTCATCTTCCACCGCAAAGCGGCGTGACGCGTAACCCAGTATGACGCCGAAAATCAGCCCTAAAACGCTGATAGCGGCGACTGCAATCCAGAAGGTCATCATTACAACTTCACCAACCCGCTAAAGCCCATAAACGCCAGAGACATTAACCCCGCGGTAATCAACGCGATGGCGTTACCGCGAAACGGCGCGGGCACATTCGACACCACCAGACGTTCGCGAATAGAGGCAAACAGCACCATCACCAGCGAGAAACCGACGGCGGCAGAGAAACCATACAGCGCCGACTGCAAAAAGTTATGGCCGAGGTTAATGTTGAGCAGCGCCACGCCGAGCACCGCACAGTTGGTGGTGATCAGCGGTAAGAAAATACCCAGCAGGCGATAGAGCGCCGGGCTGGTTTTACGCACCACCATTTCGGTGAATTGCACCACGACGGCAATCACCAGAATAAAGGCCAGCGTGCGCAGATAAATCAGATTAAGCGGAATCAGGATCCAGGTATCAATCAGCCAGGCGCAAATGGAGGCCAGTGTCATTACAAACGTGGTAGCAAGCCCCATACCCATTGCTGTTTCCAGCTTTTTGGACACGCCCATAAACGGGCAAAGCCCGAGGAACTTTACCAGGACGAAGTTATTTACCAGTACGGTACCGATAAAGAGCAATAAATAGTCAGTCATCATTCGACCTGTAACAAAAAAAGCTTCCTATTATCGACGAAAGCGTTTTCATCGACAACAGGGCAAGAGTGTGGTTATTAAGGGTTCACAAATGTCCGCTGTACGCGGGATGAACGTTTGAGATAAGGCACAATGATCGCCGCAGCGGCGAGCGGCAACAACAGCTGGCGTAGCGCAATGATGTCGGAAACCGGCGCGAATGCAAACGCCTTAAGCGCCAGCAACAGTGAGATCAGGAGCCAAATAATATAGTGCTTAGGCACATTTTTACGACGCTTAAAGAAAGCAATGGTCAGCCATAGCGTGTAATACCACATGGCAATCACGAACGCCAAAGAAAGCACCCAAAGCGCAAGGTTAGTACTGCTTTGCGCTTTTAACAGGCTCAGGAGCTGCGGATTGAGCAGGGCATTGGCAAACATCAGTAGTTGTACGCTGATGCTGAGCAACGCAACCAGTAACCATGCCAGCGGGCCGAGCAGCCATCCACCAATTCGTTCTGCAGAATTTGACGACATTTCGTCTCCTGATTATCAGCGTCAGTTATAAATATGGCGGTGGAGTATAAGCAACTGACGCTGAGGATAACAATAGTTACTGCACGTAATGCCAAACGGATTTTGGCACCTGGCCAATATCGAACAAACGACCGCCAGAAACCAGCTCTGCCCGGCGGTGATCGGCCGCGCGATACATATTGATTAATTCATGGGTGTCGGAAAGAGAATAGTTAAGATGATCATAAAGCTTTTCGAGATTTTCCAGCGAGCTGACTTTACGAAATTTCAGTAAATAATCCAGGACGGTCATTTGTCAGTATCCATTTTATAATGTTGAAACATGCAGGGCCTGAAAGGGCGCAAAAGCGCAACAGCTAAGGGCGTATTGCTGAGTTTGGCAACCAATGTATCGACACCCGTTTTGATTGAGAGTTCAGCCCTTAGAAGGGCACTCTCTTGTCAGGGTGGCGTAATTATTTGGGTTATATATAACAAATTCAAGAACAGAAAATGACGTTATTGATATATCGCAGGAAATGGTGAGATCGCAAAAGTGGTTGGGCGCCAGAAGACGCCCGGAGTGGATTAGCGCACATTGCCGTGGCTGTTGATGATGTCTTTATACCAGTAAAAGCTCTTCTTGCGCTTGCGGGCCAGATTTTGCTGATGATCGACATAAACAAAACCGTACTGTTTCTTATATCCGTTGAGCCAGCTCAACAGGTCAATAAAGGACCACGGATAATATCCGCGCACATCGGCACCCTGCGCAATGGCATTTTCAAGCGCCTCAATGTGCATGCGTAAATAGTCGATGCGCGGCTGGTCAACAATTTCGCCGTCAACAATGGGATCTTTCGCGCCCAGCCCGTTTTCCGTGATGTAGATGGGGATGTCGCCATAGCGCTCTTTGATCATCATAATGCCGTCGGTCAGCCCCTGCGGCCAGATTTCCCAGTCCCAGTCTGTGTATACGCCGTTTGGGTTACGGACAAACTTGAACAGATCTTTAAAACCAAATTCGCCGCCGCTATTTTTCTCACCGCTATGATTCGACTGCGTTTGCGTCTCGCCAGGGTTGGCAGCCACGGTCTCGCGGCGGTAGTAGTTGAGGCCGATAAAATCGCAGCGGTTATTACGCAGTAGTTCATCATCGCCGGGTACGAAGCGCGGCACACCCCACAGAGATTGCGTCTGGGCCATGAGTTCGCCTGGATAGGTCCCTTTTAGCACCGGATCGTAAAGCCAGTGTGTGTGAATGGCGTCGGCCAGTTCACTGGCTGCGATATCATCAGGCGAATCGGTGAGCGGTGTATGCGGTTGTAGCACGTTTACAAAGCCAATCTGCCCGTCGATTTTCATTTCCCGGAAGGCTTTCACCGCCATGGCATGGGCGATAAATACCTGATGACAGGCCTGAATCGCGCGTGCCGGATCTTTCACCGAGGGTGGATGGCTGCCGGTGATATAGCCATGACCAATAAAGACGATGGTCTCGTTAAACGTCGCCCACAGTTTGACCCGCGAACCAAAGCGCTCGTAGCATAAACGGGCATACTCTTCGAATGCCTCTGCCGTTGAGCGAACTTCCCAGCCGCCTTCATTTTGCAGCGCCTGCGGTAAGTCCCAGTGGTAAAGGGTAATCATCGGCACAATATTGTGTGTCAGCAGGGCGTCTATCAAATCGCTGTAGAATTTCACCCCGGCTTCGTTAACTTCGCCACGGCCATTGGGTAATAAACGCGGCCATGAGATAGAGAAGCGATAGCTCTGCAGGCCCATTTCCGCCATGAGCGCCACGTCTTCCTGCATACGGTGATAGTGATCGACGGCGACATCGCCATTTGTTCCCTGATATGTCGTGCCGGGCAGATGTGAAAAAACGTCCCAGATGGACAACCCTTTGCCATCTTCGTCGTGCGCGCCTTCAACCTGATACGCTGCCGTTGCAGCACCCCAGAGAAAATCCTTCGGAAAAGCAGCCATAAAACTCTCCTTATCTGTGCAATAAGATGAGTGTAAAGAGGCGGGAGAGGGAGTTGCAACCGGTTTCAGAAACCGGTTACACAGTTGCGATCGCCGTCACTTTTCGGCGTGCAGCGTTATTTCTTTTGCACCGCCGCTATCGGTTCTGGCGGTTGGTAGTTATCAATATGGTGGGCAATAACAAGAAGAAGAACCGAGACGCCGAGTACGCCCCAACCAATCAGTTCAACGATCCGTGTAAAGACAATAGACATAGTAATTCAGACAACTTAGACAAAATTAATGATACGGACTAAGATCTTACCTCGCCTGGCGCGCAACGCAAGTCTTCCGCCGAAACGATTCACGTCTTTGTCGCTTTTTCCGATTATTACCCGTTTCTGTAAGTCCCCATGTTATTAATCTGTTGTTCATCATCTGAATATGTTGTGAAATAAGAAATCGATTACACGGCGACAGATCCTTCTCCGGGTCGGAAAAACAGCACACTTAAGAGGCTATTATGAGTGACAGTATTCGTGTCGGATTAATTGGGTATGGTTATGCCAGCAAAACCTTTCATGCGCCGCTAATCAGCGGAACGCCGGGAATGGAGCTGGCCGTGGTGTCCAGCAGCGACGCCGACAAAGTCAAAGCCGACTGGCCCAATGTCAGCGTGGTCTCTGAACCCAAATACATTTTCGCCGATCCCACTATCGATCTGGTGGTGATTCCTACGCCGAACGATACCCACTTCCCACTGGCGAAAGCCGCGCTGGAGGCGGGCAAACACGTGGTGGTGGATAAACCCTTCACCGTTACACTGTCACAAGCGCGCGAGCTGGATGCGCTGGCAAAAAGCCAGGGTAAGTTGCTGTCAGTGTTCCATAACCGCCGCTGGGACAGCGATTTCTTAACCGTGAAGTCGCTGATTAACGAAGGCCGCCTGGGCGAGGTTGCCTATTTTGAATCGCACTTTGACCGCTATCGCCCGCAGGTGCGTAACCGCTGGCGCGAGCTGGCAGGCCCTGGCAGCGGTATCTGGTACGATTTAGGCCCGCATCTGCTGGACCAGGCGGTAAATCTTTTTGGTTTGCCGGTCAGTTTGTCCGTCGATCTCGCGCAGTTACGTCCAGGCGCGCAGGCGACGGACTACTTCCATGCGGTGCTGGTTTATCCGCAACGCCGTGTGGTGCTGCACGGCACGCTGCTGGCCGCTGCCGAGACCGCGCGCTATATCGTGCACGGTTCGCGTGCCAGCTACGTGAAATATGGCCTCGACCCACAGGAAGAACGGCTGAAGAACGGTGAGCGCCTGCCGCAGGAAGACTGGGGCTATGACATGCGCGATGGCGTGCTGACGCGGGTAGACGGTGAAAATCGTGTTGAAGAGACGCTGCTCACCACGCCGGGCAACTATCCGGCTTATTACGCGGCAATCCGCGATGCGCTAAACGGCGCAGGCGAGAATCCGGTTCCGGCAAGCCAGGCCATTCAGATTATGGAATTAATTGAGCTGGGGATTGAATCCGCGAAACATCGCGCGGTGCTTTCTCTAACCTGATTAAGGTGATAAAGAACGGGCGCATCGTATAAACTGTGCGCCCGTTTTATTATGCGCGTTGTACGCGTGCGCGTAGCGCGGCTTTTTCAGCTTCAGACAGGAACGCAATTTCCAGCCCGTTGATTTGCGCCTGACGAATTTGCGCTGGCGTCAGCCCGGCAGCCGGTGCGGCAACGCGATATTCGTGTTGAATATCGATACCCTGAACCGCCGGGTCATCGGTGTTGATGCTTGCCAGCACGCCATGTTCCAGGAAGGTTTTCAGCGGATGCTGATCCAGCGATGACACCGTGCTGGTCTGGATGTTTGACGTCAGGCAGGATTCCACGCCGATGCGCTGTTTCGCCAGGAATTCCATCAGCGCCGTGTCTTCTACGGCTTTGACGCCGTGACCGATACGTTCAGCGCCCAGCTCGCGAATCGCCTGCCAGATGCTTTCCGGGCCAGCGGCTTCGCCCGCATGTACGGTAATGCGCAGCCCCGCATCGCGTGCGCGGTTAAAGTGGCTCAGGAAAAGGCTTCCAGGGAAACCGAGTTCATCCCCCGCCAAATCCAGCGCGGTGATCCCGTCGCGATGCGCCAGCAGGGCATCCAGTTCGCGCAGGCAGGCGGTTTCACCGAAAGTGCGGCTCATAATGCCAATTAAACGCGCCTCAACGTTGAAATCGCGGCAGCCTTCACGCACACCGTCGATCACGGCTTCTACCACGCCTTCAACTGGAAGCTGATGTGTCATCGCCATATAACCCGGTGAAAAACGCAGTTCGACATAGTGCAGACCGTTCCGGGCGGCATCTTCGATGTTCTCGTACGCCACGCGGCGACAGGCATCGAGGTCGGCAAGCACTTTGACGCCCCAGTCGAGTTTGCTTAAAAAGCTCACCAGGTCCGGCTCATTGCTGGTGACCTGTACATGTGGAATTAGTGCTTCAAGGCTGGACGCAGGAAGGGTTAGATTGTGCTGACGGCCAAGATCGAGAATAGTTTGGGCGCGAATGTTGCCATCGAGGTGGCGATGGATGTCAGTGAGGGGGAGCGTAGTATCAATCATGGTCGCACTCTTTTTTAGATTAAGTGCGCGCTATTATAAAAACATTTCGCCGCAAAAAGCTATTTGCGCAACGAAATTTATCGTTGCGCAAATTTGTCAGCGCAATGTATTGATAGCGGCAATCAAGCGCTCCACGCCTTGCTGCAGTTTTGAACGCGGGCAACCGGCGTTCAGACGAATAAAACCGCGGCCTTCCTCGCCGTAGGTATAGCCCGGCATGATCGCTACTTTTTGCTGTTTGATCAGCACATCCTGTAGCGCGTTGTCGTCAATGTTTAATGGACGTAAATCGACCCATGCCAGATACGTTGACTCCGGCATCGACCAGTTTAATTCCGGGAATGCGGTATTTAGCGTCTGCGCGATGTAACGCATATTATCCTGTAAATAGTTGCGCAGAGCGTCGAGCCATGGCTCGCCTTCGCGGTAAGCCGCGATGTGCGCCACCAGCGCCGGCACCGACGGGGAAGAGAGGCCGTCGCGGCTCTTCAGCGCAGTGAGATAATCGTTACGCGCGGATTCATCGGCGATTAAACCATAAGCCCCGGTAAACGCCGGAATATTGAAGCTTTTCGAACCAGACGTGAACAGCGCCCACGGGCTGCGCGCCACATCGCACCAGGGAATATGCTGGTGATTGCCCCACACCATATCCATGTGGATTTCATCGCTGATGACTCGCACACCGTGTTTCTCACACAGTTCAGCCATCGCATTCAGCTCATCGCGCGTCCACACTTTCCCGGTGGGATTATGCGGGCTGCACAACAGCAGAATTTTGTTTTGTGGCTGCGCCAGCGCCGCTTCCAGCTTCGCCATATCGCAGAACCACTGGTTATCGGTTTTCTCCAGCGGCACACTAACAATGGTGCGCTGGTTGCCGGTAATGGTTTTGAAGAAGGCATCATATGCCGGAGTGTGTACCACAATCCCGTCACCAGGCGCGGACCACTGACGAATCATCTCTGCCACCATATAGATGACGGACGGCCCGTAAACAATGCTTTCCTGATCAATTACGCTTTGAAAACGGCGGGCGAACCAGTGGACGATGGCGGGCGGAAACTCATCATTTTTCCAGCGACTGTAGCCGAAGACGCCGTGCGCCAGACGTTTGCTCAGCGCATCCAGAATGCAGGGGGCGGTGGCGAAATCCATATCCGAGATGGTGAAGGGCAGCAGATCCGCCGCGCCAAAGCGGTCGGCGACATAGTCCCACTGCGTACACCAGGTGCCGTGTCGATCCACG
>CAJYVI010000088.1 GCA_913778145.1 uncultured Pseudocitrobacter sp. | reverse complement strand
TGCCTGCGATATCGATGCCGGTGGTTTTCTCAATGCCCTCCAGCCCCGGCGAGGCGTTGACTTCCATCACCAGCGGCCCGCGCGTAGCGCGCAGAATATCCACGCCGGCGACATCCAGCCCCAGCGTTTGCGCCGCCTTCACGGCAATATCGCGTTCGCGCGGGGTAATTTCCGCCACCGTCGCTACGCCGCCGCGATGCAGGTTTGAACGAAAATCGCCTTCTTTCGCCCGCCGTTCAATCGCCGCCACTACGCGGTCGCCGACCACCAGGCAGCGAATGTCACATCCTTTCGCTTCTTTAATATATTCCTGCACCAGGATATGCGCGTTTAATCCGCGAAAGGCGTCAATGACGCTTTCCGCCGCCTGCCGCGTTTCGGCAAGCACAACGCCAATACCCTGCGTGCCTTCCACCAGTTTCACCACCAGCGGCGCGCCGCCAACCATATCGATTAAATCGCTGGTGTCATCGGGCGAATGCGCGATGCCCGTTACCGGCAGGTCGATGCCCTGCCGCGCCAGCAGTTGCAGTGAACGCAGTTTGTCGCGCGCGCGGGTAATCGCAACGGATTCGTTAAGTGGATAGCTACCCAGCAGCTCAAACTGGCGCAGTGCCGCCGTACCATAAAACGTTATAGCGGAACCGATACGCGGGATAACCGCATCAAAATGCGGGAGTTTGCGTCCTTTATAATGAATGGACGACGCTGAGGGGCTGATGTTCATGTAGCAGGAGAGCGGGTCGAGAATCTCGACAATATGACCGCGGCGCATGGCCGCTTCACGCAGACGCTTACAGGAATAGAGCGTTCCATCCCGGGACAAAATGGCAATTTTCACCCTTTACCTCGCTAAAAAACCTGAAAAAAGCCCGGGTATGATACACGTACCGCCGGAAGAAAAATGGTGTCCGGCGGCCTTTTTTTTCTATCTAATAATCAAATCATTCGAATCGTATCAACGCGCGCAGCCAACGCAGAGACAATTCGAAGGATGAAGATTATTAGCGGGTCGCCCAACCCTGCTTGTGCAGATAATCGAGAATAAACGGACGATTCTCTTTGATGATGGTACGGCGAATATGATCGCTCCAGGTATCACGGCGGTTATTGCTGCCGCGAGAGAGATAATATTCCGCAAGCTGTTCGTCGTATTTCGCCAGTTCGTCGGCATCCAGCGGCTGATAGTGGTTTTCATGCAACACGATAGAGGCAGGCAGGCGGGGTTTGATATCCGGGTTGCTGTCGGGCCAGCCAAGGCACAAACCAAAGAGCGGCAGCACGTGTTTAGGCAGTTTCAGCAGTTCGGTTACCGCCTCAATACTGTTACGGATCCCTCCAATATAGACGCCGCCAAGCCCCAGAGATTCGGCGGCGGTAAACGCATTCTGCGCCATCAACGCGGTATCGACCACGCCCAGCAGCAGTTGTTCCGCAAGGCCAAGCTGCGCCTCCGGGCAGATTTGCAGATGGCGATTAAAATCGGCGCAAAATACCCAGAACTCTGTGGCCTGCGCGACGTGCGGTTGGCCGCCGGTCATCTCGACCAGCTGCGCGCGCATCGCTTTGTCGGTGATGCGAATAATCGAACTGCACTGTAAAAAGCTTGAACTGGATGCCGCCTGGGCGCTGGCGATGATCGCGGCGCGCTGCTCGTCGCTGATGGGCTTGTCGGTAAACTGGCGAATGGAGCGATGGCTGAGAAGCAGGTCAATTGTCGGCGTCATCATGTTTTTCCTTTTGTGTCTTCGGTGGCGTTTTGTGAGTGCGCCCCATAAGTTGTGGTGCAACGGTTTGCGCCATGCCCCAAAACAGGGCAAAGGCGGCGGGGAGCATCAGGATTATCCCGGCGAAAATCATCACTGCCGCCGCCCCCTGGCTGGCAACAGGCGCAGGCAACGTGACATAGCCGTTGAGCGAGAGCCAGGCGGCCCCTAACAACACCATGCCTATTGCTTCCAGAATCAAAACGCTTTTGGGTAACGACCCGAGCGAACGCATGCGTCCTCCGCTTAACCGTGCTGCTTTATCAGACCTCAAGTTTATCTCAGCCGCCGCGATTGTTGCAGGGCAATTCGCCACACATAGCCAGAATGAATCAAAGCAACAGGCAGAACCTTCTTTGGCATTATGCTTAAGCACGGCATGATGATCGCCTTATTAAAGGTTGTGGAGAAAAACGATGTTCACCGTAATTTTTGGTCGACCGGGTTGCCCGTACTGTGTTCGCGCTAAAGAACTGGCAGAAAAACTGACGCAGGAACGCGACGACTTTAACTATCGTTACGTTGATATCCACGCGGAAGGCATCAGCAAAGCGGATCTGGAAAAAACTGTGGGTAAGCCGGTTGAGACTGTGCCGCAGATCTTCGTCGATCAGAAGCACATTGGCGGCTGCACAGACTTTGAAGCCTGGGCAAAAGAGACGCTGGGGTCTTAACGCTTAATCTTTCTGATGCCCGTCAACCGGATGGGCATCATCTTCACGGTTGCGCAGCTTTAGCAGTGAGGTGACAAACAAGAAGCACAACGCTCCCAGTGCGCACCAGAATACCGCACTAAACAACCACGCCAGCTCCTGCCAGAACGAACGTTCAGAATAGAAAAACAACCGCATCAGCACCAGGCATAACGGTGCCGCCAGAATCGCGCCGACCAGTGGCCGCAACAAGCGTCGTCCTGGTGAGATAAAACTGGCCACCGCGCCAGGAATTAAAAAGAACAATAACCCCAGTTCAGGCGCGCCAGACGCACGAAATGCGCCCTTCATATGCAGCAGTAACGAAAAGAAAACCACGATAAAAAGCAGGAAACAGCAGATCACGCCGGTCCAGCCGCGTTCAGATCTCAAAGGATCCTCCTGAAAAATTCTCTATCAAACTCAACATTTCACCCATTGGGCGCCCAGTCAGATAAAGCATCTGGCCATCCGTGCCAAAACACTTAAGTACAAAAAGCGATTGTTGCTAGCCGAAGCGATCAGGAACGATTAAACTAACGGCTTCAATTTTTTGGTTATTTTGTAGGTGCAGAACAGAGGCAATTGCGCGGCTGTCTGAACCAAAACATTAGACTAAATAACCAACTCTTTCAACAAGTTACTGGTAAACAAGAAGTTAGTCTCCGTGAATATAAACGTCGCAGATTTGTTAAATGGGAATTACATCCTGTTATTATTCGTGGTGCTGGCACTTGGCCTTTGCCTGGGAAAATTACGTCTGGGTTCCGTACAACTCGGTAATTCTATTGGCGTTTTAGTCGTCTCCCTGTTATTAGGCCAGCAGCATTTCAGTATTAACACGGAGGCGCTCAATCTCGGCTTTATGCTGTTTATTTTTTGCGTGGGCGTGGAAGCCGGGCCTAACTTTTTTTCAATTTTCTTCCGCGACGGCAAAAATTATCTGATGCTGGCGCTGGTGATGGTCGGTAGCGCACTGCTGATTGCCCTGGGTCTCGGTAAGCTGTTCGGCTGGGACATCGGCCTGACGGCCGGTATGCTCGCCGGCTCGATGACCTCCACTCCGGTGCTGGTTGGCGCAGGCGATACCCTTCGCCACTCGGGTATGGAACTAGGCCTGCTGGCTATCGCCCAGGATCACTTAAGCCTTGGTTACGCCCTCACCTATTTGATAGGTCTGGTCAGCCTGATTGTCGGCGCGCGCTATTTGCCAAAACTGCAGCATCAGGATCTGCAAACCAGCGCCCAGCAAATCGCCCGCGAACGTGGGCTGGATACGGACACCAATCGCAAAGTTTACCTGCCGGTTATTCGCGCCTATCGCGTTGGCCCGGAGCTGGTGGCGTGGGCCGATGGTAAAAACCTGCGCGAGCTGGGTATCTATCGCCAGACCGGTTGTTATATCGAGCGTATTCGCCGTAACGGTATTCTGGCGAACCCGGACGGCGACGCAGTGCTGCAAATGGGCGATGAAATTGCGCTGGTGGGATATCCGGACGCCCATGCCCGTCTCGACCCGAGCTTCCGTAACGGTAAAGAAGTGTTCGACCGCGACCTGCTCGACATGCGCATCGTCACCGAAGAAATCGTGGTCAAAAACCACAATGCCGTGGGGCGCCGCCTGGCACAATTGAAACTTACCGACCACGGCTGCTTCCTCAACCGTGTCATCCGCAGCCAGATTGAAATGCCTATCGACGACAACGTGGTGCTCAATAAAGGGGATGTGCTTCAGGTCAGCGGCGACGCGCGACGCGTGAAGACCGTTGCCGACCGCATCGGCTTCGTCTCTATTCACAGCCAGGTCACTGACCTGCTGGCCTTCTGCGCCTTCTTTATCGTTGGCCTGATGATCGGTATGATCACTTTCCAGTTCAGTAACTTTAGCTTTGGCGTCGGTAACGCCGCAGGTCTGCTGTTCGCCGGCATCATGCTCGGCTTCCTGCGTGCCAACCACCCCACCTTCGGCTACATCCCGCAGGGCGCGCTGAACATGGTGAAAGAGTTCGGCCTGATGGTGTTTATGGCAGGCGTGGGTTTAAGCGCGGGCAGCGGCATCGGCAATAGCCTCGGCGCGGTTGGTGGCCAGATGCTGGTTGCAGGCCTGATTGTTAGCCTGGTACCAGTAGTGATTAGCTTCCTGTTCGGCGCGTACATTCTGCGCATGAACCGCGCACTGCTGTTCGGCGCCATCATGGGTGCACGTACCTGCGCACCGGCGATGGAAATCATTAGCGATACTGCACGAAGCAACATTCCGGCGCTGGGCTACGCAGGCACCTACGCGATTGCTAACGTATTGTTAACATTGGCCGGTACGCTGATTATCATCATTTGGCCTGGGCTAGGATAATTCTTAGTCTTAAATGTTTATAAAAATTTTTAGGGATACAGAGAACTTTTCGCATAAGTGTCAGTCATAACTTATGCCACTGCTTTTCTTTGATGTCCCCATTTTGTGGAGCCCATCAACCCCGCCAGATTTGGTTCAAGGTTGATGGGTTTTTTGTTTTCTACAGCCCCTCACCCGCAATCCTCCCCACCGTTTCCCGTATCTGCGCCTTCGTCAGCGGTTGGCGGTCTGTGACAAAATGTAGCGTCATCCCTTCAATAAAGGCGTCCAGCGCGCGGGCGGTTGCCGGGTCAAACCACTGCTCCAGCGTTTGCTGGCTGCGCTGCATCCAGTTTTGCATCACGCCTTTTAACGCCGGGCGATTGCTGGCAAAAGCATAGAGCTGATACATCAGCGTCATGTTCCGCGGCGTGGTAACTTCGCTGCTATAGATAAGCTGGGTGATTGCATCGCAGGCGGCGGCAGGGGTTTCAACATTACAGAAAAAGTCGCGATACTCCTGAGACATCCTTTCGGTGAATACCGTGAACGCCTCCACCAGCAACGCCTCAATGCCATCAAAGTAATAGGTCATCGATCCCAGCGGAACATCGGCACAGCTGGCGATTTTGCGGTGGGTGACGGCGCTAATGCCGTGAGCAGCGATGGTTTCCAGTGTGGCGTTCAGAATGCGTTCCCGGCGCTGCGGGTCGTTAGGTCGACGGGCCATATTTCTCCTCGTTTGTTTGTGTACAAATGTACACAGCCTTGCTAGTGTTGTCGCATTATTTCTTCAACTTCACTAATGGATGCGAAAGTGACGCCCCGCAAAGCCCTACAGTTACGCATGTATGCGTTGTTCATGTTCTTCTTTCTACCAGGGCTATTGATGGCCTCCTGGGCGACGCGAACGCCCGCTATTCGCGATATTTTATCGGTCTCGACAGCGGAGATGGGCATTGTGCTTTTCGGGCTGTCAGTGGGGTCGATGAGCGGTATCCTTTGCTCGGCGCCGTTGGTGAAACGTTTTGGCACGCGCAAGGTCATTCGCACCACCATGTCCTGCGCGGTGGTCGGAATGCTGATTTTAAGTATCGCGCTCTGGTTCCGCTCCGCGTGGATCTTCGCCGCCGGGCTGGCGGTGTTTGGCGGCAGCTTCGGCTCAGCAGAAGTGGCTATTAATGTTGAAGGCGCCGCCGTTGAGCAAGAGATGAAAAAAACCGTACTGCCGATGATGCACGGTTTTTACAGCTTCGGCACGCTAGTCGGGGCAGGCGTTGGAATGGCATTGACCGCGTTTGGTCTACCGGCGATGTGGCATATTGCGCTGGCGGCGCTGGTGGGTATTGCGCCTATCGCCATTGCTATTCGGGCGATTCCCGAAGGCACCGGCAAAAACGCCACAGATGGTACACAGCACAATGAGAAAGGTGTTCCCTTCTGGCGCGATATGCAACTGATGCTAATAGGCGTCGTCGTGCTGGCGATGGCGTTTGCCGAAGGCTCAGCGAACGATTGGTTACCATTACTTATGGTGGATGGACACGGTTTTAGCCCGAAATCCGGTGCGTTGATTTATGCTGGTTTCACTCTCGGTATGACCCTCGGTCGCTTCAGCGGCGGTTGGTTTATTGACCGCTACAGCCGTGTTACGGTGGTACGCGCCAGTGCGTTAATGGGGGCGCTGGGTATCGCGCTGATTATCTTTGTCGATGTCGACTGGGTTGCCGGTGTATCCGTTATTTTGTGGGGGTTGGGCGCGTCGCTTGGTTTCCCGTTAACCATTTCCGCCGCCAGCGATACCGGCCCGGATGCGCCGACGCGTGTTAGCGTGGTCGCAACCACCGGATATCTTGCTTTTCTTGTCGGGCCGCCGCTGCTGGGCTTCCTCGGCGAACATTATGGGCTGCGCAGCGCCATGCTCGCCGTGCTGGCGCTGGTACTGGTCGCCGCGCTGGTGGCGCGCGCGGTCGCGAAACCTGAACCCCACGTTGTGATGGAGAATAATGGATGAGTATTAAACTGATTGCAGTCGACATGGATGGCACCTTTCTCAGCGATGCAAAAACCTATAATCGCGAGCGCTTCCTTGCTCAGTATCATCGGATGAAACAACAGGGGATCCGTTTCGCGGTTGCCAGCGGGAACCAGTACTATCAGCTTATCTCCTTCTTCCCGGAAATTGCCGACGAGATAGCCTTTGTCGCCGAAAACGGCGGCTGGGTGGTGGATGCCGGGGAAGATATTTTTAACTGCAGCATTCCTAAACACCATTTTCATGATGTAGTGAACTACCTGCAAACGCGGACCGAGCTGGAGATCATTGCCTGCGGGAAACAGAGTGCCTACACCCTAAAGCGCTACGATCGGGCGTTTAAAGATATCGCCATCCGCTACTACCATCGCCTTGAAGAGGTGGAAAACTTCGATAATATCGACGACATATTCCTGAAGTTTGGTCTGAACGTACCGGATACGCTAGTACCTGAAATGCAAAAGCTGATTCATGAAGAAGTCGGCGATATGCTCACCGCCGTCACAACCGGCCATGGCAGTATCGACCTTATCGTCCCTGGCGTTCATAAAGCGAACGGCCTGCGTCTGCTGCAGGCGCGCTGGGGTATTGACGACAGCGAAGTTCTGGCCTTTGGCGACAGCGGCAACGATATCGAAATGCTGCAACAGGCGGGCTACGGTTTTGCGATGGCGAATGCGTCGGACGTGGTCAAATCAGTAGCGAAATATCGTGCGCCGCATAATAACGAAGAGGGTGTGCTGGATATTATTGAAAAAGCACTGAACGGCGAAGCCCCCTTCGCCTGAATGCAAGCCCGGCAGACAATGCCGGGCACAGCCATTATTGCGGTTGGTTGCTGCTACCTACCGATTTATCTTTCAGGAAGAAGATAACCGCTATCAGCCACAGCACTCCGTTCGCCAGGTTGAAAAGGCTGAACAGCCCATTTCCGCCTTGCAGGTACATGTGCTTGCTAACTTCGATACCGACGGTAAAAATCAGCATCTGCAGCATCCCCATCGCCGCCGATACGGTACCTTTACTCATCTCGCTGGCGAAAAGCGTTAAACGTACAAGGCCAGCATTGGCGACACCAATACCAAACGCATAAACGCTCAATCCCGCCGTCATCCACAGATAGGCGTGCGAGGAGACGACCGTGGCCGCCGCAGCCAGCACTAAACCTGCCATAATCGGCCAGCCGCCCATTATAATGAGAGAGCGTACGGAACGGCGCGAGGTCAGACGCGCCAGCGTCAGGTTACCGGCAATCAGCGCGCCGAAAATCGGCACCTGTAGCAGGCCATATTCATAGCTGCTGGCCTGCTCGCCGCTGATAATAATGACCGGCGATTGGGCAATCCACGCCAGCAACGGCAGGCTAACAAAGCCCGTCGCCAGCGCCCCCGCTAAGAAACGCCCATTTTTAAGCACCTGCGCGTAGTCACGCCCCAGTTCGCCAAGAGAGAGCTTTTCGCCAATACGCGTGGCGGTTTCAGGCATCGCGCGGAACAGGCCGCCAAAGGCGATAAGCGAAAGCAATGCAAACAGCACAAACATCATTTGCCACGGCGCGACATGCACCCAGGCCGCGCCCACTAGCGGGCCAAGTAGCGGCGCAATCAGCGCAACGTTCGCCATCAGCGCGGTAATTTTAATGCAGGTGGCCTCGTCGAAAGATTCCTGAATCGCCGCGTAGCCCACCGCGCCGATAAAGCACAGGCTGACCCCTTGCAGAAAACGCAGGAAAATAAATTGTTCGATATTCTGCACCAGCAGCGTGGCCAGACACGTGACGGTAAACCACACCACGCCGGTCAACATCACCGGACGACGGCCAATACGGTCCGACAGCGGCCCAAGCAGCCATTGTAAAAACATGCCGCCAGCCATATAGGCCGTCATCGAAGTAGGTACCCACTCGTTGCTTGCGTTGAATTGTTCCACTACCGCCAGCATACCCGGCTGAATCATATCGTTGCCGATATAGGTAGAGAATTCGTACAGCACCAGACAGAGCGGAAAAAGCAGCGCCTGACGGCCCAGACGTTTGCCGGAAAGAGAGGGATGACTCATGACCAAAACTAACTCAGTGTAAAAACGCGCAAGTTTAATCCACAGCACGTAGTGACGATAGTAAATTATCGCTCAGTTGTAATATTTCCGCACAATTTTACTCGTTTAAGGTTTGCTTAACCTTGCCGTCGTATAGTGGGGTGAATTCAACGAGTTAACCTGATAAGCCTGCATAAATAACCGCGGAATTAAGATAATCCCTCTTTACCGCTGCGTTAAGGCTTTTTAAGGTATCGGTCATTAATCTGTCATAAAAGTCTGGATGTTATGCTGGAAAACCTGAATCACCAACTCTTCGCGCTGTTGAATGCCACTCCCGCTTCGGCGGAATGGTTAATCACTCTGGCGACCTTTATCGCCCGCGATCTGATCTCTATCGTTCCCTTCCTGGCGGCCGCGCTCTGGCTTTGGGGGCCGAAACA
>CAJYVI010000087.1 GCA_913778145.1 uncultured Pseudocitrobacter sp. | reverse complement strand
TGAGGTCCAGGTCGCGTAGGCTTCCAGACCCAGGCCAAAATGCGGGCCTGGATCGATGCTGATTTCCGCGAATGACTGGAAGCGGCGGATGCGGCTATCCAGGAAGCCTGACGGCTGGGCATCCAGCTCACGACGCAGCTTACAGAAGCCATTCAGCGTCAGAACTTCTTCCGGATCAACATGCACGTCGTGCGTTTTCAGCAACGCCGCCAGCGCTTCCGTGTTCGCCGGATCAAAACCGGTATGCACGTTATAAATACCGAAACCGAGCTTGTCGCGCAGCACGCGAGCGGCGCAGATGTTGGCCGCAATCATTGACTCTTCAACGATACGGTTAGCAATGCGGCGGGGTTCAGCCACGATATCAAGCACTTCGCCTTTTTCACCCAGCACGAAGCGGTAGTCCGGGCGATCTTTAAACACCAACGCGTGGGTTTTGCGCCATTCACTGCGCAGTTGGCACACGCGTTCCAGCAGCGTGATTTGATGCGCGATGTTGTCGCTGTCCGGTTTCCAGTCGCCGGTTTTTTCCAGCCAGTTGGACACATCGTCATAGGCCAGCTTGGCTTTCGATTCAATGGTTGCCGCGAAGAATTCGATATCGTCTTCAATGGTGCCATCGGCGGCCAGCGTCATACGGCAGGCGAGAACCGGGCGCACCACGTTGGCACGCAGCGAGCAGAGATCGTCGGACAGTTCACGCGGCAGCATCGGGATGTTAAAGCCCGGCAGATAGTTGGTAAACGCGCGCACTTTGGCGATGTTATCAAGCTTGCTGCCTGCGACAATCCATGCGGTTGGGTCGGCAATCGCCACGGTTAAATTCAGCTTGCCGTCAGCGGCTTCTTCCACATACAGCGCATCATCCATATCTTCGGTGCTGGCGCTATCGATGGTGACAAAGTCGAGGGCGGTAAGGTCGCGACGTTCCAACCCTTCGTCCTGCATCTCTGTTGCCACGCCGTCCGGCGCTTCTTTTTCCAGATTATGGCGGGCGAGGGTAACCCACCACGGCACGAAATGATCGTCGCCAAAGGTGATGAACTGGGTCAGTTCTGCGTAGAAGGTGCGATCGCCTTTCAGCGGGTGGCGGCGCATTTCTGCAACGGCCCAGTCGCCTTCTTTAAAATCATGATCCACGCCGCGCTCGGCGCGACACGGAATAGCATCTTTGATAAGCGGATGATCGGGAACAATAGAAAGACGGTCGTCTTTACGGTGCACGCGACCGACAAAACGGCTCAGGAACGGCTCAACCAGTTCTTCCGGTTCGGCGCTCTCTTTCTCTTTTTCAGAATGGATCACAGCGATAATACGGTCGCCGTGCATCACTTTTTTCATCTGCGGCGGCGGAATAAAGTAGCTTTTCTGCGCATCGACCTCGAGGAAACCGAAACCTTTTTCCGTGCCTTTGACAACCCCTTCGGCACGCGGCGTCTGGGAGTGAAGTTGCTGTTTTAGCTGCGCGAGCAGCGGGTTATCCTGAAGCATAATGATGTATTTTCTTGGCCAAAAGAGCGGCTGACAGTTTTACGCGATTCTCACTGTGGCGGCAAGCGCTCTTTCATCCTTTTACGCAGGTTGCCGCTCGCTTCTCAGCGCGATCCGCAGACGATTTAACCAACCAAACAACGCACTCCAGGCGAGCAGAGAGATACTCCCATTCTCGCTCATGCCGTGTTCGGCAAGCGTTGCGAATTGTTCAGGGCTAAAGCGGTCCGGTGCACGTGTTAAAAGTCCGATGGATTGGGTCACAGCCTGTTCGCGCGGATATTGATGACACCACGCCTGTACGGCGCGATCGCCATTGCGGATGGCATCTGGAAGCCCGCTGGCGCCCTGCCACTGCGTGCTGTAGTGATTGAAACAACTCACACTGCCGTTAATACGGGCAGGCACCAGCGCGGCCAGGGCATGCAGAGAAGAAGTGACAGGGAGCGTGCTGATTAATCGACCGAGGCTGTCCAGAATGATTTCTTCATGCGCTAACAGTGGGGTCAGGTCCGAGAGCGTTGGCTGGGATTGCCAGCGCATCAAGGATTGCGCCTGATTTTTGCTCGCATAGCGTGTATCCACAATGGGCAAATCGCTCAGCCATTCGCTTTCTGTCGTCATGAATGCTTCAGCGGCGGCATCTTCCTGGGTCGGCATGCCGGGTATCCAGCGGACCGGTTGCCCACATTGGGCCTGAAACAGGGCGACCACCCGAGCCTGAAAGCCGACAAATCCCACGATCTGGTTGATTAAAATGATGTCATAGATGGTCAATCCGACATCATCAAGCTGCTTTCGCGCCAGCGGCGTGATCACAGAGGGAGAACTGGCAAGCTGACGGGCGTATTGGGTTATTTGGGCAAGACGATGGTTACTTTCACGCGATGAATCAGGGCCAGGGAGTGGCGCCAGACGGGCGGCGTAGTGATTACAGAGTCGTTGTACCCCACAAACCTGGGCGACCGTCAACGCGCTGCTCAGGCGGTCATAGGAGCTGAATGTTCGTAAGCGGCTAACGGCGACTGCATCCGGGAACAGTTCATGCGCTAAATCCCGACAGGCATTAAGCCAGGACGTACAGTCACGTTGCAGCGATTCCGGCAGTTGTAGCCCTAATAAAAAACGATCTTCAACGTGAGCAGCTTCAGGCACAAGGGGCAATACATCACTGTGTTGCGATCGGGACTGGGTTTCATGATACCAGTGGCTTTTACCGTAAACGCGGCGTTGCTCCATGGGCATTCCTTGAATGGTAAGTGGCGAACCGATGCAAGAATGAGAGGCGACACCGGATCGTTATGGATAAATATCCTGGCGTAAGCGCGCGATAGGAGAAAATATTGTTCGGTGCTAATTAATAACTTACTGGAATAACAGAGGGAAAAAATGGGGGAGGGAAAACCCTTCCGCCAAAGCGGAAGGGCAAAGAACTTATTTCAGTTCCAGTTCGTTCATCGCAGCGATGCTGAAGCCGCCATCAACGTGAACCACTTCACCGGAGATACCGGCAGAGAGGTTGGAGCACAGGAATGCAGCAGAGTTACCGACATCTTCAATGGTAACGGTGCGACGAATCGGAGTAACTGCTTCGCAGTGCGCCAGCATTTTACGGAAATCTTTGATACCGGAAGCCGCCAGAGTACGGATCGGGCCCGCAGAGATGGCGTTAACACGGATACCTTCCGGGCCCATAGCGTTAGCCATGTAGCGAACGTTAGCTTCCAGAGACGCTTTAGCCAGACCCATAACGTTGTAGTTAGGAATCGCGCGTTCTGCACCCAGGTAGGACAGGGTCAGCAGAGCTGAATTCGGGTTCAGCATGCTGCGGCAGGCTTTCGCCATAGCCACGAAGCTGTATGCGCTGATGTCGTGGGCAATTTTAAAGCCTTCACGGGTGACAGCGTTAACGTAGTCGCCGTCTAACTGATCAGCTGGCGCGTAGCCGATGGAGTGGACGAAACCGTCAAATTTCGGCCATACTTTCGCCAGTTCAGTGAACAGGGATTCGATGCTTTCATCTTCAGCCACGTCACACGGCAGCACGATGCTGGAGTTCAGTTGTGCAGCAAACTCTTCTACGCGGCCTTTCAGTTTCTCGTTCTGATAGGTGAACGCCAGTTCAGCCCCTTCACGGTGCATCGCTTGTGCAATACCGTATGCGATGGACAGTTTGCTGGCAACGCCAGTTACCAGAATGCGCTTACCGGAAAGAAAACCCATAGCTTTTAATCCTTATATTCATTGTTATGGCGACCTGCCTGAAAACGGCGAGCCGTCGTTAAATCGCGGCGATTCTAGCATGAGTCGCCGGGAGAGTTAATCCGACCACTTCATCTCTGTCGGATTGGACGTGAAATCTTAACCAATGGCGGTGGACAATTATCGGTCTTTGCGCCACGCATCGGCCGTTAATGCCTCACCAAAATGCCCGGCGATCAGGCGCTTAGTCAGGTCGTGTAGCGGTGACGCCAGCACATCTGCGGTACTGCCGCGTTCCACCACTTCGCCCTGATGCATCACCAGCACCTGGTCGCTAATGTGCTTCATCATGCCTAAATGCTGCGTCACATAGATATATGAAATACCCTGTTTCTCCTGCAATTCCAGCATCAGGTTCACCAGCTGTGAGCGCATCGACATATCCAGCGAGGCCAGCGCTTCATCGCAGACAATCACTTTAGGACGTAGAATCAACGCACGTGCCAGGCCCAGACGTTGCTTCTGACCTGGCGCCAGCATGTGGGGATAGTAGCTGACGTGATCCGGCAACAGCCCGACCATGCGCAGCGTTTCGATGATTCGTTTCTGACGGTCTTCCGCTTCAAGCTCGGTGTTGAGACGCAACGGGAAATCGAGGATCTGTGAAATTCGCTGACGTGGATTCAGCGAGGTAGACGGGTCCTGGAAAATCATACGAATACGCTGGCTGCGGAACGAGTAATCGCCATAGTGGAGGGGATGATCGTCAATCAGCAGCTCACCGGTGGTGGGTTCAATCATTCCGGCGAGCATTTTCGCCAGCGTCGATTTTCCTGAGCCGTTTTCGCCAATGATTGCCAGCGTCTGTTTTTCACGCAGCGTAAAGCTGAGCGGTTTGACCGCCTGAAGCGTCTGACGGTGGAACCAGCCGGTACGGTAGCGAAAAGTTTTACTCAGGTTGCGCACTTCAAGTAATGTCTCGACCACGTCACTCTCTCTCCATATTCAGCGGAAAATGACAGGCGAAAAGATGGTTTTTCGCACCGGTCAAACGCGGCGTTTCAATGCATTCCCGCTGGGCATAAGGGCAGCGTGGCCCCAAACGGCAGCCAATCGGCAACTGCTCCAGCAGGGGGATCGCGCCCGGCATGGTGTTCAGGCGGCTCTTATGCGGCATCGGGCTGCCAAAGTCAGGGATCGCGCGAATTAACGCCTGGGTATACGGATGATGAGGTATGGTCACCAGATCTTCACTGGGTGCCGTTTCCACCGTTTGCCCGCAATACATGACGTTGATTTTATCTGCCCATTTGGTGAGCATCTGTAAATCGTGGGAAATCAACAGAATCGTGGTGTTGTTGTTCTGATTCAGACGCGTCAGCAGACGGAAAATCTGCGCCTGCGTGGTCGGTTCCATCGCATTCGTTGGCTCATCGGCAATCAACAGACGCGGCTGATTTGCCAGGGCGATGGCAATCATCACTTTCTGGCATTCACCTTCCGTCAGTTCATACGGGAAGCTGCGCATGGCGTCTTTATGATCTTTTATGCCGACGCGGTGCAGCAGTTCGATGACACGACGTTTACGCCAGCCAAAACGCTGCCACCAGCGGCCTTTGTAGGTCCAGCCGGGAATGTTCTGCTTGAGCTGCTTACCGATGCGTTCTGACGGGTCAAGACAGGATTGCGGCTCCTGGAAAATCATCGACACGTTATGGCCCACCAGCTTACGGCGTTCACGGGTGGAAAGCCGAAGCAGATCGATATCATCGAAGCGCATACGGTCGGCGGTAACGCGCCAGTTATCTTTATTGACGCCGCAAATGGCTTTGGCAATCAGGCTTTTTCCCGAGCCGGACTCGCCAACCAGCCCGCGAATTTCACCTTCGGCAAGCGTCATGCTGACGCGGTCGACGGCCTTCACCCAGCCTTCGTTAGTTTTCAGCTCGATGGTTAAATTACGGATATCCAGTAACGGCATTATTCCACCCCCGCGTTAATGGCACGGCGAATACCGTCGCCCAGCAGGTTAACCAGCAGTACGCTAATCATAATCGCCGCACCCGGCAGCATCACCGTCCACGGCGCAACGTAGATAAGCTCCAGCGCATCGCCCAGCATCGCGCCCCATTCCGGAGACGGCAACTGTGCGCCAAGATCGAGAAAACCCAGCGCGGCAATATCGAGAATGGCCATCGACAGGGCGCGGGTGATTTCGGTCACCAGCCCCGCCGCGATATTCGGCAGAATGGCGAACCATAAAATATTCAACGTTGATGCGCCATCCAGACGCGCGGCAACGACATAATCACGCTCAAGTTCATCATGCACCATGCTGTAAATG
>CAJYVI010000086.1 GCA_913778145.1 uncultured Pseudocitrobacter sp. | reverse complement strand
GCTAACCTCTACAATCTGCAGATCGTCCGTTTTACCGATTATCAAACCCGTTCTAATGAGAACCGCATTAAGCTGGTGCCGATTGCCCCCAGCCGCGGCATTATCTACGATCGCAACGGTACCCCGCTGGCGCTCAACCGCACCATCTACCAACTGGAGATGATGCCCGAGAAAGTCGACAGCGTACAAGATACCCTTGAAGCCCTGCGCGGTGTGGTTGACCTTAACGATGACGACATCGCCAATTTCAAAAAGGAGCGCTCGCGCTCGCATCGCTTTACCTCTATCCCGGTAAAAACCAACCTGACGGAAGTGCAGGTGGCGCGCTTTGCGGTGAATCAGTACCGCTTCCCTGGCGTAGAAGTGAAAGGCTATAAACGCCGCTACTATCCGTTTGGTTCCGCCCTCACCCACGTCATTGGCTACGTTTCAAAAATTAACGATAAAGACGTTGAGCGGCTCGACAAAGACGGCAAGCTGGCAAACTATGCGGCAACCCATGATATCGGGAAACTCGGTATCGAACGCTATTATGAGGATGTGCTGCACGGCCAGACCGGTTATGAAGAAGTTGAGGTCAACAACCGTGGGCGCGTCATCCGTCAGTTGAAAGAAGTGCCGCCGCAGGCCGGGCACGATATCTACCTGACGCTCGACCTCAAGCTGCAACAGTATATTGAAACGCTGCTGGCCGGCAGCCGTGCGGCGGTGGTAGTTACCGATCCGCGCACGGGCGGCATTCTGGCGCTGGTTTCTATGCCAAGCTATGACCCGAACTTGTTCGTCGACGGTATTTCCAGCAAAGACTACTCCGGGCTGCTGAACGACCCGAATACGCCGCTGGTTAACCGCGCCACGCAGGGGGTTTACCCGCCCGCCTCCACCGTTAAACCGTATGTTTCCGTGTCTGCGCTCAGCGCGGGCGTGATCACCCGTAATACCAGCCTGTTCGATCCCGGCTGGTGGCAGTTGCCGGGTTCTGAAAAACGCTATCGCGACTGGAAAAAATGGGGCCACGGCCACCTTAACGTGACCAAAGCGCTGGAAGAATCGGCGGATACTTTCTTCTATCAGGTCGCCTACGACATGGGTATTGACCGCCTCTCCGAGTGGATGGGGAAATTCGGCTATGGCCATTACACGGGTATCGACCTTGCGGAAGAGCGTTCCGGTAACATGCCAACCCGCGAATGGAAGCAGAAACGCTTTAAGAAGCCGTGGTATCAGGGTGACACCATTCCTGTCGGTATCGGCCAGGGCTACTGGACGGCCACGCCGATTCAGATGAGCAAAGCGCTGATGATCCTGATTAACGATGGCGTGGTGAAAGTGCCGCATCTGCTGATGAGCACCACCGAAGCCGGGAAGCAGATCCCCTGGGAGCAGCCGCATGAACCACCAGTCGGTGATATTCATTCCGGCTTCTGGGAAATCGCCAAAGACGGGATGTATGGCGTCGCCAACCGTGGCAACGGTACCGCGCATAAATACTTCGCCAGCGCGCCGTATAAAATTGCGGCTAAGTCCGGTACCGCGCAGGTATTCGGCCTGAAAGCGAATGAAACCTATAACGCGCATAAAATTGCCGAGCGTCTGCGTGACCATAAACTAATGACCGCCTTCGCGCCGTACAACGATCCGAAAGTTGCCGTTGCCATTATTCTGGAGAACGGCGGCGCAGGCCCGGCGGTGGGGACGATTATGCGTCAAATTCTCGACCACATTATGCTTGGCGATAACAACACCGAATTGCCAGCCGAAAATCCGGCCGCATCGGCGGCGGAGGACCAATAAACATGACGGATAATCCGAACAAAAAATCGCTATGGGACAAAATCCATATCGATCCGGCCATGCTGCTGATCCTGCTGGCGCTGTTAACCTACAGTTCGCTGGTCATCTGGAGCGCAAGCGGCCAGGACATCGGTATGATGGAGCGTAAAATCGGCCAGATCGCGATGGGCCTGGTGATCATGGTGGTGATGGCGCAAATCCCGCCGCGCGTGTACGAAGGCTGGGCGCCCTGGCTCTATATCTTCTGTATTATTCTGTTGGTGGCGGTCGATGCTTTCGGCGCGATTTCGAAAGGCGCGCAGCGTTGGCTCGACCTTGGCGTGGTGCGCTTTCAGCCCTCAGAGATTGCAAAAATCGCCGTGCCGCTAATGGTCGCACGCTTTATTAACCGGGATGTCTGCCCGCCATCGCTGAAAAATACCGGGATTGCGCTGGTATTGATCTTCATGCCAACGCTGCTGGTCGCTGCCCAGCCTGACCTCGGAACATCAATTCTGGTGCTGCTCTCCGGTTTATTTGTGCTGTTCCTCTCCGGCCTGAGCTGGAGGCTTATCGGCATTGCCGTGGTGCTTATCGCTGCCTTTATACCCATATTGTGGTTCTTCCTGATGCACGACTACCAGCGTCAGCGCGTCATGATGCTGCTCGATCCGGAATCAGACCCGCTCGGCGCGGGCTATCATATTATTCAGTCTAAAATTGCGATAGGCTCCGGTGGTCTGCGCGGTAAAGGCTGGCTGCACGGTACGCAGTCGCAGCTGGAATTCCTGCCAGAACGCCACACCGACTTTATCTTCGCTGTTCTGGCGGAAGAACTGGGGCTGATAGGCATTCTGGTACTGCTGGCGCTATATGTGCTGCTGATTATGCGCGGGCTGTGGATTGCCGCCCAGGCGCAAACCACTTTTGGCCGCGTCATGGCCGGTGGCCTGATGCTGATTTTATTCGTTTATGTCTTTGTAAATATTGGTATGGTAAGTGGCATTCTACCGGTGGTAGGCGTTCCGCTACCGCTGGTCAGCTATGGGGGCTCGGCCCTTATTGTACTGATGGCCGGGTTCGGTATCGTCATGTCGATACATACTCACAGAAAAATGTTGTCGAAAAGCGTCTAAGAGGTGCTCAATGCAAAAGCTTTGGCTGGGGATCTGCATCGCAGCAGGATTGCTGGCAGGTTGTTCAAATGATGATGTGCAACAGAAAACCGTCACCGTTCCGCAGCCCGCAGTATGTAATGGCCCGATAGTGGAAATCAGCGGGGCCGATCCGCGCTTTGAGCCGCTGAGCGCCACCGCAAACCAGGACTACCAGCGTGACGGTAAGAACTACAAAATCGTGCAGGATCCTGCCAACTTCAGCCAGGCGGGTTTGGCCGCAATTTATGATGCTGAACCCGGCAGCAATCTGACAGCAACAGGCGAAGCCTTTGACCCAACGCAAATCACCGCCGCACATCCTACGCTGCCGGTGCCGAGCTACGCGCGCGTCACCAACCTGGCAAACGGGCGCATGATCGTCGTGCGTATTAACGATCGCGGCCCGTATGGCAACGATCGTGTCATTTCTCTCTCTCGCGCCGCCGCCGATCGTTTAAATACGTCCAACAATACTAAAGTGCGTATCGATCCGATTATCGTGGCCCAGGACGGTACGCTTTCCGGCCCTGGCATGGCCTGTACGACCGTTGCTAAACAGACCTACGCGCTACCCGCGCGCCCGGATCTGAGCGGTGGGTTAGGCAGCGCTTCATCAGCGCCGCAAGCCTCTGTGCCGCAGGGCGATGTCCGCGCCATCAGCAACGATACGCTGAAGCCAGAAGACACGGCCGGTGCACCAGTGAGCAGCAGCGGTTTCCTCGGCGCCCCTACTCCACTAAACAGTGGTGTGCTGGAAAGCAGTGAACCTGCTGCCACGCCGGCACAAACCACCGCACCGGTAACCGCGCCCGCCGCTACGCCCGCCGCTGCGGCTGCCGTAGCTCCCGCAGCGGCACCTGCCGCGAGCGGTGACTTTGTGGTACAGGTGGGTGCCGTCAGCGATCAAACGCGTGCCCAACAGTATCAACAGCGCCTGAGCCAGCAATTCTCAGTACCCGGACGCGTCACGCAGAACGGTGCCGTCTGGCGCATTCAGCTCGGCCCGTTCAGCAGCAAAGGCGAAGCCAGCACCCTACAGCAACGTTTGCAGAGCGAAGCCCAGCTGCAATCGTTTATTACTCGCGCCAACTAAGATGCAGAGAGGCTGCCGATATCGTTTATCGTTTGCTAATGAATGTAAAAGTCATTAACAAAGTCGTATACGATGTCGGATGCCTGCCCGCAGTGCATTTGCTATAGTAAGGCACTTTTTTTAATTCCATAAACGGACGTCGTTGTTCTGACCATGAAGACCTCTCTTTCTGCTTGCTTACTTATCCCAGCGCTCTCAGTCGCCGTACTGACTTCCGCTGCCCATGCCGATGATTTGAACATCAAAACCATGATCCCAGGCGTACCGCAGATTGATGCGGAGTCCTACATCCTGATCGACTACAACTCAGGCAAAGTTCTGGCGGAACAGAACGCCGACGCCCGCCGCGACCCGGCCAGTCTGACTAAAATGATGACCAGCTACGTTATCGGTCAGGCGATGAAAGCGGGTAAATTTAAAGAATCCGATCTGGTTACCATTGGCAACGACGCATGGGCCACCGGCAACCCGGTGTTCAAAGGTTCTTCACTGATGTTCCTGAAACCTGGCATGCAGGTTCCGGTATCTCAGCTGATCCGCGGTATTAACCTGCAATCCGGTAACGATGCCTGTGTGGCGATGGCCGACTTCGTAGCGGGCAGCCAGGACTCCTTCGTGGGTCTGATGAACAGCTACGTTAGCGCTCTGGGTCTGCAAAACACCCATTTCCAGACCGTTCATGGCCTGGACGCAGAGGGTCAGTACAGCTCCGCGCGTGATATGGCGAAAATCGGTCAGGCGCTGATCCGCGACGTGCCGAACGAATACACTATCTATAAAGAGAAAGAGTTCACCTTTAACGGTATCCGCCAGACCAACCGCAACGGCCTGCTGTGGGATAACAGCCTGAACGTTGACGGTATTAAAACCGGTCACACCGATAAAGCAGGCTATAACCTGGTGGCTTCCGCAACCGAAGGCCAGATGCGTCTGATCTCCGCGGTGATGGGCGGGCGTACCTTTAAAGGCCGCGAAAGCGAAAGTAAAAAACTGCTGACCTGGGGCTTCCGCTTCTTCGAAACCGTCAGCCCGCTGAAAGCCGGTAAAGAGTTCGCCTCTGAGCCAGCCTGGTTCGGCGACAGCGATCGTGCTTCCCTCGGCGTGGACAAAGACGTTTATCTGACCATCCCGCGTGGCCGCATGAAAGATCTAAAAGCCAGCTATGTGCTGACCTCCACCGAACTGCACGCACCGCTGCAGAAAAACCAGGTCGTGGGCACGATTAACTTCCAGTTGGATGGCAAAACGATTGAACAGCGTCCGCTGGTGGTACTGCAGGAAATTCCGGAAGGTAACTTCTTCGGTAAAATCATTGATTACATTAAATTAATGTTCCATCACTGGTTTGGTTAAAAATCACCCACTTGAAAGTGTGATTTCGATCCCCATATACTATGTAACGTTAAGCAACTCCCGCCTGTCCGGCGGGAGTTGTTCTTTTTACCACTGGAGCTGACATGAAAACCAAACTGAACGAACTGCTTGAATTCCCGACTCCCTTTACTTACAAAGTGATGGGTCTGGCGAAACCTGAGTTGGTTGACCAGGTGGTGGAAGTGGTACAGCGCCATGCGCCTGGTGATTACTCTCCGCAGATAAAACCGAGCAGCAAAGGCAGTTACCACTCGGTGTCCATTACCATCAACGCGACGCATATTGAGCAAGTGGAGACGCTGTACGAAGAGTTAGGCAATATCGAAATTGTTCGTATGGTGCTGTAATCCCTGCCACGTTACCCGGCCTGCCGGGTAACGTTAATTGTTTGTGATATACTCCCCGTCCATGAATTCCTCTCTCCACGGAGATGCTGTTTTGGACACCAATACCCTTCTCATCCGCCAGCTTGGCTTACAGCCGTACGAACCCGTTTCACAAGCCATGCATGAATTTACCGATCAACGCGACGACACTACGCTTGATGAAATCTGGCTGGTTGAGCATCATCCTGTCTTTACACAAGGTCAGGCCGGTAAGGCGGAACATGTCCTGGTGCCAGGGGATATTCCCGTTATTCAAAGCGATCGTGGCGGTCAGGTGACCTATCACGGGCCGGGTCAGCAGGTGATGTACGTGTTGCTGAATCTGAAGCGTCGTAAGCTGGGCGTGCGTGAACTGGTGACGCTGCTGGAACAAACGGTGGTGAATACCCTGGCGGAATGCGGTATTGACGCGCATCCGCGCGCCGATGCACCCGGCGTTTACGTGGGTGAGAAAAAAATCTGCTCTCTGGGGCTGCGCATCCGTAAAGGGTGTTCTTTCCACGGCCTGGCCCTGAATATTGCGATGGATTTATCGCCCTTCCTGCGCATTAATCCTTGCGGCTACGCTGGTATGGAGATGACCCAGGTTCAGGAGTGGAAACCCGACGCTACGCCTGTCACACTTTCTCCACTTCTGGTCTCCCACTTTTTAGCACTGCTAAACAATCCCCCGCACGAATATATTCACGCTTAATATATTTCCGCTCTGGCCCAACAATATCGTTGGGCTGAAAACATTTCCCGGCCTTCCTCTTTACAAGAATATAAAACTTCTATATTTTCTCTTCCGTTATACGGCGTGAAAATTAACAAAAAAGTTAGTCCTGTCAATGCAAGCTATTGATTAAATGAGATTAAATAATATATTAAGGAATCTGATATTTTTACGCCGGCAATAATAATGACACATGTAATAAAAATATTCACCGGGTGAATATATACAGGGTAAATAGAGTGCCATATCAGCAACCGCTAGAAAATAAATCGTCTCCACGTATCGCAAATGACACAACTCAGATTTTTCGCACCCTGCGTAATATTGATCTTAATCTGCTAACGATCTTTGAAGCGGTCTACGTGCACAAGGGCATTGTCAACGCGGCAAAGGTGCTCAACATCACGCCATCCGCCATTAGCCAGTCGATTCAAAAACTGCGTGGGCTTTTCCCTGATCCACTGTTTATCCGTAAGGGCCAGGGCGTAACACCCACGGTCTATGCCACTCACCTGCATGAATATATTAGCCAGGGCCTGGAGTCGATACTTGGCGCGCTCGATCTTACCGGCAGTTATGATAAACAGCGTATCCTGACAATCGGTACACCGCCTTCCATTGGCGCACTGGTCATGCCAACCGTTTACCAGGCCATTAAAGCGAGCTTTCCGCAGATACTGGTACGCAATATTGCCGTCATCGACACCCGCAGCGAACTTGGCCAGTTCCAGACGGATATGATCATCGATAGTCATACTCACAACGTACCCGCACTTTACAGCCACACGCTGTTTCGTGACCCACTGGTATTAGTCTGTCGTCATGGGCACCCCGTTTTGCAGCAGCCCGTTACCCTCTGCGCACTGAAAACTTATGAATATACCCTGTTGACGCCTGATGGTAATGGCCACAGCAGCCTATATAAACGTATTCACGAGATGCTGCCGGACAAGCAGGTGAGTTTTAGCAGTTACAATTTGTTCACCATTGCGTCACTGATTGGCGGCAGCGACCTGCTGGGAATCATGCCGCGTAAACTTTTCGCTTTGTATCGCCAGTGCTGGCCGCTGGCCTGCATCGACTTCGCGCCAATCCAGCAAGAAGAAGTCGAGTTTTCATTGCATTACAATAAACTCAGCCTGCGCGATCCGCTTTTGCAGGGTGTCATTGACGTCATTCGCCAGGTCTTCTGAACGCCAAATTAGCCCACGTGTCCGATAATTAAAAAGCATAAAACAACAACTATTTTACAATTTGCCGCACTGGCAGGCTGCTTTGACACCCGTTTCAATGGTATACTGCTTACAATGAATTCAAAAATAGTTGATAAATGCAACATTTCATTGAATTGAAACGCTTTCCTTAAAGACTCGCAACTGGAACACGCACGCTATGAGTAAACCCATTGTGATGGAACGCGGTGTTAAGTACCGCGACGCCGATAAAATGGCACTTATCCCGGTCAAAAACGTGGCCACCGAGCGCGAAGCGCTGCTACGCAAACCCGAGTGGATGAAAATCAAACTTCCGGCGGACTCCTCCCGTATTCAGGGTATCAAAGCGGCGATGCGCAAGAATGGCCTGCACTCTGTTTGTGAAGAAGCCTCTTGCCCGAACCTGGCGGAATGTTTTAACCACGGCACCGCGACATTCATGATTCTGGGTGCTATCTGTACCCGCCGTTGCCCGTTCTGTGACGTTGCCCACGGTCGCCCGGTCGCGCCGGATGCCAACGAACCGGGCAAACTGGCGCAAACCATCGCCGACATGGCGCTGCGTTATGTGGTGATCACCTCGGTTGACCGTGATGACCTGCGCGACGGTGGTGCTCAGCACTTCGCCGATTGCATCAGTGCCATCCGCGAGAAAAGCCCAACAATTAAAATTGAGACGCTGGTTCCTGACTTCCGTGGTCGTATGGATCGCGCGTTAGAGATCCTGACGGCAACCCCTCCGGATGTCTTCAACCACAACCTGGAAAACGTGCCGCGTATTTATCGCCAGGTGCGTCCGGGTGCGGACTACAACTGGTCGCTGAAACTGCTGGAACGCTTTAAAGAAGCGCATCCGGAAATCCCAACCAAGTCTGGCCTGATGGTCGGCCTGGGTGAAACCAACGCGGAAATCATTGAAGTGATGCGCGACCTGCGTCGCCACGGCGTCACCATGCTGACGCTGGGCCAGTATTTACAGCCAAGCCGCCATCACCTGCCGGTACAACGTTACGTTAGCCCGGATGAATTTGAAGAGATGAAAGCCGAAGCACTGGCGATGGGCTTTACCCACGCGGCGTGCGGGCCGTTTGTTCGTTCCTCCTATCATGCCGATCTGCAGGCGAAAGGGATGGAAGTGAAATAAACGCAGGCGCTGCGTTTAGCGAAGCCGTTGCTTTTAAGCAGCGGCTTTTTTATATCGACTTTAGAAACATCTGATTGCAACTTAATACCATTTGTCATATTTCAGGCATTAAAAAAGGCCATTGCGTTTTCGCGTTGGCCTTTTTAACAGGCAGTGATTGCCCGCTATAAGACATGCACCTGCTTAACGCAGAATTTATCCGCACGCCTTATCCAATATCTGCTGCTTACTCTTTGTGAGAGAGTTTTTCCGCCGGGATGTCATCCGCATCAACGCTCTTCTTAGCGCTGACGTCATCCTCGTTCATAGCTTTCTTGAAGCCCTTGATTGCGGAACCCAGGTCGCCGCCCAGCGTACGTAATTTTTTGGTACCAAACACCAGAATAATCAGCGCTGCGACAACCAGCAGTTTGGTAATACTAATCTCACCCATAGATACCTTCTTCTCTAAAACAGGCTGCAAAATGCGTTAAATGACCATAGCGTATTAACGGTCATCTTACCGCGCGCACACAATAGCAATCTGTAACAAGGTGAATCAAGTGTTGTTTAAAAAAACGTCACAGTAATTGCGGTAGCGCAAAGCGGCGGTTAGTTAATACCGGCAATTGTGCACGTACCTCATCTATCTGCTGCGCGGAGACCTCCGCCATGATGAGCTGTGGCGTTGCGCCGGCACCAGCGAGCGTGACGCCAAGGGGGTCGATAATACGGCTCTGGCCGATATTCCGGCCGCCACATTCGCCTGAGGCGACAATATAACAGGTCGTGTCCAGCGCGCGTGCCGCCAGAAGCGTTGACCAGTGATGCTCCTTCAGCGGCCCGCGTACCCATGCCGCCGGTAGCACCAGCAGATCAGCGCCCTGAAGCGCCAGGCTTAATGCCAGCTCCGGAAAGCGCAGATCGTAGCAGGTCATTAACCCCACGCGCATCTCACCAACCTCAAGCAGCGGCGGCACCGCCGCCCCCGCATCCACAAGCTTTGACTCCTGCACGTTAAACGCGTCATACAGGTGCAGCTTCTGATACTGCGCAATAACTTCTCCATCACGCAGCGCCACCAGCGTATTCACGGCCCTGCCCGCCGTAGAGGGCACGTGCAGCGTCAGGATGGTCGTCAGGTTATCCTGACGGCTTTGGGCCTTCAGGATGTGAATAAAGCCGCCATCGAGCGCCTGTGCCGATTTCACGCTAAGGTCGGGGTCGGCGATGTCGCGCGCCAGCAACGCTTCAGGCAGAACCAGCAATGTCGCGCCACGTTCGGCTGCCGTGCGCATTAATTTGACGCATTCCTGCGCGTTGGTCTGCCAGTCGGCAGTAACGCTAAATTGACCTGCAGCCACCCACATATGACGCCCTCTTTTTTACATTGTTTCTGGCAAGATTAGCAGCTTCGACGCTAAACTCACCCACTTCGATGGTTTGAAAACAGGAAAAATAAGGTGTTCAACGTTCTCCTGGCCGTTTTTATCGGCGGTGGTACCGGTAGCGTCGCGCGCTGGATGCTCAGCACCCGGCTTAATCCTATGCATCATGCGCTGCCGATTGGTACGTTAACAGCGAACCTGCTGGGCGCATTTATCATCGGCGCGGGGCTGGCGTGGTTTAACCGTATGACGCACATAGACCCAATGTGGAAACTGCTGATCACCACCGGATTTTGCGGGGGCTTAACCACCTTCTCAACATTTTCGGCGGAAGTGGTCTTTCTGTTACAGGCGGGGAAACCAGGATGGGCGCTGCTGAATGTTGCGGTAAACCTGCTGGGATCGTTTGCGATGACTGCCGTAGCCTTTTGGCTATTTAACGCCAGCCGATAAACGGACGAAAAAAAACCCGCGATTAGGCGGGTTTTGAATTCTGACTGCTAATGCGCTGATTACAGAGCGATTACGTTAGCAGCAGAAGGGCCTTTGGCACCGTTAGTGATTTCGAACTCTACACGCTGACCTTCAGCCAGAGTTTTGAAACCATTGGTCTGGATTGCAGAGAAGTGTACGAACACGTCTTTGCTGCCATCTTCCGGAGTAATGAAACCGAATCCTTTGGACTCATTAAACCACTTAACGTTACCTTTAATCTTAGACATCAAAATTACCTTTATATGAAAAAACGACACAAATGCTGTGTCAGGTATCAGTACAACAATAATGCTGCGTTTTGTCTAGTGCAGGTTAGCTAAAAAGTGATAAATGTCTCTAACTTTTATACGGGGGTTGACTTTAATTCGAGTTTGTAAGCAACCCAGTCAACCCCACTGCTCACGCGCGAGAAACCAGGATTAAAACTGGAAGCGCATCCAGGCAAAGTAGACGTTACCGTTGTTGTAGGTACCCGGAATATAGGTCATCTGGAACGTTGCCGGGCCATATCCGATTGACGCCATCGGCAGCAGCACCGGAATCGGCACATAGTTGTAGTTATCACGCGCCGTCACCCCGACCGTGTAACCGAGACCCAGACGGAAATTATCGTCGGTCAGCGGTCGCCAGGTTTTCTCCCAGCCGTAACCGCCAATCGGCTCCCACTTGTTCCAGGAGTCTTTAAACGCCATCAGATAGATACCGTGCCAGTTCCCCTTTTCATCCCAGCGAGAGACACCGAACCCCGCCCCCCATGGGCGCTCGTTGTAGCGATCGGTTTTCTCTTTATCGTAGGCAAAGCGCGCATGCCAGGTGATGGCCGGAATATAGAGATCATAATGCTGAGGCTCATCCCAGGTTTGCGCAATATTATCGTTGAGCGTGGAGAAGCCGTTGCGCACCGATTCGGTAAAGGAAGCATTCGCCGCAGGCAAAATGCAAAGTTGGGCCGCAATAAAGGCAGCAACTAAATAAATTCGTTTGAGCATTAACACGTTAGCATTACCAAAGCTTATTACATAATAGAAATAGCGTACCAATGCTAACCTTAATCAAGGCTTAACAATATCGGGTAATTCTTTATTTTAGGGTAATTCTTAGTAAAAAAAGTAAAGTTATTAAGCACCCCGCAGGGTGCTTACCTTCATTTTTTTCGGTGAATGATGCGATAGAGTGCCGGAATAACCAGCATCGAAAGTAGCGGTGCGGAAATCATCCCACCAATCATCGGCGCAGCAATGCGGCTCATGACTTCCGAGCCTGTACCACTGCCCCACATGATAGGCAGCAGGCCAGCCATGATAGTCGCTACCGTCATCACTTTCGGGCGCACACGCAGCACCGCGCCCTCATGAATCGCACGCATCAATTGCGGCGTACCACCCTCAGGATCGAGTTTACGATGTTTCTCAAGCGCATGATTTAAATAGAGCACCATAATCACGCCAAATTCCGCAGACACGCCAGCAAGCGCAATAAACCCCACCGCGCCTGCTACCGAGAGATTATACCCCAGCAGCCATAACAACCAGACGCCACCAATCAGCGAAAAGGGAAGCGTTCCCATTATCAATAATACGTCTGAAATACGCCTGAAGGTTAACCAAAGTAGTGTAAAAATAATCACTAAGGTTACCGGAAGAACTATTTTCAGTTTTGCCGTAGCGCGTTCAAGATATTCAAACTGCCCGGACCAGGAGAGTGTTACCCCCTGCGGCAAGGTCACCTGTTGCGCAACACGCTGCTGCATCTCATCCACCGCCGACTTCAAATCGCGTCCGCGTAAATCGACATAGATCCAGTTCGACAGTCGCGCATTTTCGCTTTTCAGCATCGGCACGCCCTCGGTGATGCGGATATCCGCAAGTTCGCTGAGCGCCACCTGGCTACCATTGGCCGTCACTACCGGCATTGCCCGCAGTTTGTCGATATTATCGCGCCATTCACGCGGATAACGGATGTTAATAGGATAGCGTTCGCGCCCTTCGATTGTCTGACCGACATTCTCGCCGCCCACCAATGTCGACACCAGCGATTGCAGCTCTTTCACCGATACGCCATAACGCGCCGCCTGCTGGCGATTGATGGCGATATCAACATAACGTCCGCCGGAAAGCCGCTCAGCCAGCGCGGACGTCACGCCCGGCACGCCTTTCACCACCTGCTCAATTTCGCGGGCGACACGTTCGATATCCGTCAGGTTGTTACCATTCACTTTGATCCCCACCGGGCTCTTGATGCCTGTCGCCAGCATATCGAGACGGTTGCGGATCGGCGGTACCCAGACGTTGGCAATCCCCGGTACTTTCACCGTTTTATCCAGCTCCTCAATCAGTTTTTCCGGCGTCATGCCCGGCCGCCACTGGTCGCGAGGTTTAAACTGAATGGTGGTTTCCAACATGGTCAGCGGCGCAGGGTCGGTTGCCGTTTCCGCGCGCCCGGCCTTACCAAACACGCTGGCCACCTCCGGTACGCTTTTGATCAGACGGTCGGTTTGTTGCAGCAGACGGCTTGCTTCGCGCGCGGAAATGCCCGGAAGCGTAGACGGCATATAGAGCAAATCGCCCTCGTCGAGCGGCGGCATAAATTCGCTGCCCAACTGGCTAAGCGGCCAGAGCGTCATGCCCAGCAGCAGCAACGCCAGCGCCAGCGTGACCTTCGGCCAGGCCAGCACTTTATCAAGCAGCGGTTCATAGGCGCGAATCAGCCAGCGGTTGATCGGGTTGGCTTGCTCATCCGGAATTTTTCCGCGAATAAAATAGCCCATCAGCACCGGCACTAAGGTGATGCCAAGCCCCGCAGCCATCGCCATCGCCCAGGTTTTGGTGAACGCCAGCGGTGCGAACATCTTCCCTTCCTGCGCTTCCAGCGAGAAAACAGGAATAAACGACAGGGTGATAATTAACAGGCTGCAGAACAGCGCAGGCCCGACTTCGGTCGCCGCTTGTCCGGCGATGTGCCAGTAATCGGGGCCGGAAGGCGTTTTATCGGGATGATCGTGTCGCCACTGCTCGAGCACTTTATGCATGTTTTCGATCATCACGATCGCCGCATCCACCATGGCACCGATGGCGATCGCAATTCCGCCCAGCGACATAATGTTGGCGTTGATCCCC
>CAJYVI010000085.1 GCA_913778145.1 uncultured Pseudocitrobacter sp. | reverse complement strand
CCCGTTTTTTCTGGTCACCATGGCCTCGCAGAATGCGCCGGGATTCGCCACAATGCAGGCTTCGGGCTATCATATTCCCGCCTCCCCGCTGATCGTCTTTACCGGGGGGCTGGCATTGCTGTTCGCGCCGTTCGGCGTGTATTCCGTCTGTATCGCCGCGATTACCGCGGCTATTTGCCAAAGCCCGGACGCGCATCCACAACCCGCGCAACGCTGGCGTGCCGCTGCGGCTGCCGGGGTATTTTACCTGTTGGCAGGTCTGTTTGGCGGGTCGATAACGGCGTTGATGGCGTCGCTTCCCGCCGCCTGGATTGCGATGCTGGCAGGGCTGGCGCTGCTGGGAACCCTGAGCGGCAGCCTGTATCAGGCGCTGCAACAGGCGAATGAGCGTGATGCAGCCATGGTCACCTTTTTGGTCACCGCCAGCGGGCTGTCGCTCGCCGGCGTCGGTTCAGCTTTCTGGGGATTGATACTCGGTGGCGCAAGTTATGCCGTGTTATCGCAGGTGCGCCGCGCGTAGCTGCGATGGCGTAACGCCCTGCACGCGCTTAAAACGATTACTAAAATGGCTGGCCGAGCTAAACCCGCAGGCCAGCGCGATATCGGTCAGCGGCAACGCGGTCGTGCGCACCAGTTGTTCAGCATGATCCATGCGTCGTTGCATCACATACTGGTGCGGCGCAAGCCCCGTCGACTGGCGAAACATGCGCGCAAAATGATATTCACTAAGCGCGGCCTGTGCGGCCAATTCGGCAAGCGTTAGCGGCTGTGACAGATTGGCGTCAATCCACGCCAGCACATTGCGCAACACCGACGGCGCAAGGCCGCCCGTCACGGCCGGTAAACGCCACTGAACGGACGCATAATTCTGAATCAGATGCGTTAGCAGTAGCGTACTGGCGCTGCTTAACGCCAGCTGATTCGCAGGTTGCTGCCAGTCGCAGCTAAGCAGGAACTGACGATAAAGCGCGGTGATTTTAGCGTCATCGGCAAAGGATTTCTCTTCAAGCTGAATGCCCGCCGGGCTTCGGTCCCAGATCTGTTCGCCAATGCTTTTCAGATGACGATCGGTGCAATAGAGGTGAACGAAAGAGAGGTCACCGCGAATATCCCACGTCGATTCACAGGCCTGCGGCATCAGGCAAAAGCGGTCCGGCCCGCCGCCATTTTTCCAGCCGTGCGGTGTTTTCTGATAACTTTCATAGCCATCCGCTACATAGAGGCTCAGCGTGTGATGATCGCTTTCAACGGTGACAGTGTCACAATTGTTATACCAGGCCGCAAGCTGGATGCCTGAATTAAGCACAACCGTCTCACGCAGCACGGCGTTCTGACTTTGCAGGCGTTCCAGAGTAGCGTAGGAATGGGTCATGAGCGGTCTGTATCACGATGTTTCATAGACCTAGTCTATGTAGCGACGCTACTGATTGCCAGAGTTGTTCGACTCTGCTCACAAAAAATCCGCAAGAATTTGCAAGTCTGTGGCAAGTCGCTGCAAGCGCCATTCCTCTCAACGCGCCAAACTGCGCTTTTCTGGGTTATTAAGGAACGCGCATGAACGCACTGCTCTACATACTGGTTGTGGCTATCTGGGGCACAACGTGGATTGCCATTTTTTTACAACAAGGCCCGGTACCCGCTACCGTGTCTATCTTCTGGCGCTTTGCGATTGCCAGCGTCACCATGTTGACCATTCTGCTTTTAACGCGCCGTTTGCGCAGTCTGGCCATGCGCGACCATCTATTCTGCATCTTGCAGGGCTGCTGTGTGTTCGGCTTTAACTTCTGGTGTTTTTATACCGCGGCAAGCTGGATTAACACTGGGCTGGAATCGGTGATTTTCTCTATGGCGGTACTGTTTAACGCCATCAATAGTTTCCTTTTTTTTCGCCAGACGCCGCCGGGGCGCTTTTACCTGGCCGCGCTATTGGGGCTGGTGGGGATTATCACCCTGTTCTGGGACGATCTTCAGGTCTCCGGGCTAAGCAGTACGATGCTGCCAGGCATTCTGCTGAGCGCCCTTGGCACGTACGGTTTCTCGCTGGGGAATATGCTGAGCATCCGCCATCAGCGTCGCGGGCTGGAAACGCTCACCACCAATAGCTGGGCGATGCTCTACGGCACGTTGATCATTGGTACAATCGCCCTGCTGCGCGGCGATAACTTTACGCCGCAGTGGACTTTCAGCTATCTTGGCGCCCTTTTCTACCTGGCGATTTTCGGCTCGGTGATTGCCTTTGGCGCTTACTTCACTCTGGTCGGCAGAATTGGCGCCAGCAACGCGGCGTACAGTACGCTGCTGTTTCCGCTAGTCGCACTGACGCTCTCAACGATTTACGAAGGTTATCAGTGGCATGCCAACGCCATTATCGGGCTGGTGCTGATATTAGTCGGGAATCTGGTGATGTTTGCGCGGGTGCCTGCGGGGTTTATCAAGCCCCGCCTGAAAATAAAACGGGCGTAAGAAATCGGGTGGCCCAAGCCACCCGATTGTCGATTATTTCATTGCCGGGTCGAATTTAACGGCATCCACCGCCATATCGTCGATGGTCTTTTTCAGGGTTTGCAGCGTCATCGGGGTATTCTCATTGTTGAGATCTTTCCCTTCGCCTTTACGCACCACTTTCACCACCGGTTTATTGGTTGCCGCATCGATCAACTCACCTTCAAAGAAGAGATGGGTATCCATGGTACGGTGACCGGTCGCCATTTGGGTACCGGCAACCACTAACGCAATAGGCACCACTTCATAGAACTGAAGCCCTTCATTACTGGAATCGACGGCGGTAATTGCGCCACGGAAGATCAGGCTATGCGGCCCAGGGGTAGCAACAATTTTTTTATGCTGTGAGACAGCCTGCTTAATCTGTTGATCGGTGTAGTTACGAATATCATCCAACGCTTTTTGACCAATTTGAGTGCTGGGTTTTGGCGTTGGATAATAGACCACAGGGTTATAAACAATACTGTCGTAATTCTTAGGATTGTAATTAGGATCAACCCAGCGCAGGGTCGGCTTGCCCGTTGCGGAGGTGGTTTCCTGCAAATTCGAATAATCTTTTAAAAAACCGGAATACTGCGTAGGTTCCGCGACTTTCGACGCACAACCAGACAGAGCAATCACGCCGGCAAGGGCCGCAACTTTGAAGAACGTATGAGTACGCATGGGGTTGTTCCTGATAGAGGTACGATTTCAAAAGAGTTATAGCAAAGGAATGAACAGGCTGTTGTTGCAAAAATGGTTGTCGCTCGCAATTTATAGAAAAAAAATAATTAATTAGCAGGCGAATAAAAAATTACCGACTTCATTATTTGCCGGTAATTTACGATATGAAAAATGGAAAATCGGGATTTTTAACTGCTATGCCGATTTTTGCGCCAGCATTGTGGCAAAACGTAGTTTAATACGATTACCCTTTGCGTCGGTACGATGCAGTTCACCTGGGTTCTCGTTATATTTGATTAAATTCCAGCCAGCATAGTAGTGACGCAGTTCATCAGGTTTAAACGCAAACGGGAACCCCACGGTACACGGATAGTCGTCGGTATCCATCGCGGCGACCACCAGGTTAAATCCCCCTGGTTTCGTGCAACGCTGCATATTCGCAATCAAACCAGGGATCGTTTCCGGTTGCAGGAACATCATGACCACCGTCGACAGAATAAAATCGTATTCGCCTTCGAAGTGCAGCGCATTGAGATCTTTAATCGCCGATTGCAGATTCTCCAGCCCTTCTTCACGGCGGATAGATTCCAGATTATTGACGCTTGCCGGATTCTTATCCCAGGCCGTAACGTCAAAACCGTTTGCCGCGAGATAGAGCGCGTTACGCCCATTACCGCAGCCGAGATCCAACGTTTTGCCAGGCTTAATTACTTTCGCTGCCTCCAGCACCTCGGAATGCGTGCGGGTCAGGCCATATTTTTCGCTAAAGTAGTTTTCATCACGAATCGTCATTATCAATCCTTACTTTTCTCTAAGACAGTACGTTCGACACGAACCAGCAGTTTCCCCTGAAGCAGTAACACCAGCGTGCGTATCAATAACAGACCAATAATAAAATTGGTAAAGATAAACATCGGCAACGCCAGGTGATGGTAGAAACCGACCCCACTGGCATGGCCCAGATGCAGCGCAGTCGTGGCAAGCGCGGAGATACCAAAGGAGAAACTCCAGAACGATGCATTAAAGGCCTGACGCAGATACCAGGGCATCAGACGCAGCATAAACAGCAGTTGCAGCAGGCCATAACCAAACAGCATTTTGGCGAAGACATCGGCATGCCCGCCGTTCACGCTCAGCCATGCGCTGCAGGCCACCAGCGCCGGAGCAAGTTGAATCCCCAGTGAAGTACGCAGCGGCATCGGCAATTCGCCACCGCTACGCAAGCGCTGAACGATTGCTGGTTCGAGCGTGATCCATGAAATTACGCCCGCCCCCAGAAACGCCAGCCCGGCGTCGTTAAAGCCCAGCGCGCCGCAGGCCATGGTGCTGATAAAATTATTCGCTACGGTCGGGAGATAAAGCCCCGGCGTGGTGGCGCCTTCGGGATGTTCTCCGCGCCACAGCCCCGCCGTTTGCCAGGCGGCATAACCCAGTTGCAGCGTTACCCCCACGGAAAAGAGCACCAGCGCAATCGGCCTGTCCCACGGCGTGACGCCAATCGACACCAGCATCGTCGTCGCCGGGAACAGGCTGACAAAGCTGCTGGCAATCGGATGACGCATTTCTTCAATGACGCTGTGTGGAAAGCGAATCGCGCGGCTGATAAACGCCAGCGCCAGCAGGCTCCACATCACGATAGCC
>CAJYVI010000084.1 GCA_913778145.1 uncultured Pseudocitrobacter sp. | reverse complement strand
TTAAACAGCGGCACTGCCAGCGAACGCAGGCCCATCTCCAGCTCCTGATCGTTTAATGCATAGCCCTGCTGGCGCACCTGCCTTAGCTCCGTTTTCAACTTGCTTACCGATGATATCGTTTGTGGCGTGTAGCGAATCATGGTGATTCGCGCCAGCATGTCATTGAGTTTTTCTTCGGGCTGATAGCTAAGCAGCACACGGCCCATCGACGTAGACCAGGCGGGCAGGCGGCTGCCGATATCCAGATCAATAGTCATAATGCGTGAACTCGATGCCCTGGCGATATACAGGATATCGTCGCCGTCAAGCGTAGCAATGGAGCACGATTCATTGAGCATATCGCTCAGGTGTTTCAGCACCGGCTGTGCTGAACGCGCCAGCGGCGTTGACGCCAGCCAGGCGTGGCCGAGCGACAAAATTCGCGGCCGCAGCTGAAAATTTTTGCCATCTTCCGCATAGACAAACCCCAGCTTACCCAGCGTATACAAACAACGGCGAACTGCAGCGCGCGGAATGCCGGTTTTCTGGCTAATCTGAGAAATGGACATCAAACGTCGCTGCGGGGTAAAGGCCTGAATCACTTCCAGCCCGCGCGCCAGCGACGCCATAAAATTGGGATCGCCCTTAAACGGATCGCTATCGCCCGTCAGAATATCGTCTGGATGTTTCTCCATTTTTCTCTCCGTATTTGCCATCGATCACATTCTTTCGCTAAAGATACATGATGTTCGATTATCGCACCATATTTCGATTATCGCCCTTGACCAGCATCGTTAACCGGGTCACATTTTGTTCGAACAACGAATAAAAGTGCGATAACCGCACATCAAGGAGCAACCTGATGATTGATAAAAGTGTATCGACACTGATCGATGCCGTGGCGGGGATCCCCGATGGGGCAACCATTATGATTGGCGGCTTTGGCCCCGCCGGACAACCGACTTACCTGATAGATGCGCTGATAGAACAGGGCGCGCGCGACCTGACCATCATCAACAACAATGCAGGCAACGGTGAAATTGGCCTGGCGGCGCTGCTCAAAGCGGGCCGCGTGCGCAAAATGATCTGCTCATTCCCGCGTCAGGTCGACTCGCAGATTTTTGACGACCTCTATCGCCGGGGCAAAGTTGAACTGGAACTGGTACCGCAAGGCAACCTGGCGGCGCGCATTCAGGCGGCAGGTTCCGGGCTGGGCGCGGTGTTTACACCAACTGGCTACGGTACCCCCCTGGCCGAAGGCAAAGAAACACGCGAAATCGATGGGCGTCACTACGTGCTGGAATATCCGATCAAAGCGGATTACGCGCTGATTAAAGCTCACCAGGCGGATCGTTGGGGTAACCTGGTGTATCGCAAAGCGGCGCGTAATTTCGGGCCGATTATGGCAACAGCGGCAAAAACCACCGTAGTGGAAGTGTCAAATCTGGTCTCGCTCGGTGAACTGGACCCGGAAAACATTATCACCCCAGGGATTTTTGTTCAGCGCGTCTTCTCGCTGGAAAATCTCACAGAACACGCGCTGCGCGCATAAGGAGCCTTCAATGCAAAAATTGTCTCGTGACGACATGGCAAAACGTGTCGCTCAGGATATCCCGGAAGGGGCCTATGTGAACCTGGGGATTGGCCTGCCAACGCGTATCGCCAACTATCTGCCAGCCGATAAAGAGATATTCCTGCACAGCGAAAATGGCCTGCTGGGCATGGGGCCAAAACCGCAGCCGGGTGAAGAAGATCCTGAGCTGATTAACGCGGGCAAAGAATACGTCACGCTTTTACAGGGCGGCTGCTTTTTCCATCACGGCGATTCGTTTGCCATGATGCGCGGCGGCCACCTGGATATCTGCGTACTGGGCGCGTATCAGGTTTCCGCAAACGGAGATCTCGCCAACTGGAGCACTGGCGCACCGGATGCCATTCCCGCGGTCGGTGGCGCGATGGATCTGGCTATCGGCGCGCGGCAGGTCTTCGTCATGATGGACCACCTCACGCGCGAGGGTGAGTGCAAGCTGGTACAGCACTGCACTTATCCGCTGACCGGCGTAGGCTGCGTTAGCCGTATTTATACCGACCTCGCGGTCATTGATATCACCGCAAAAGGCCCGGTGGTGCGCGAAATTTTCAATGACCTCTCTTTTGACGAGCTACAGCGCGTCACCCCGGTCAAACTGATCAACGAACAAGTGGCGGAAACCGCGTAAGGAACTATGATGAATCAAGCATTTATCTGCGATGCGGTGCGTACACCGTTTGGCCGTTTTGGCGGTACGTTATCCAGCGTTCGCGCGGACGATCTCGGCGCGCTGCCGCTTAAAGCACTGCTGGAACGCAACCGTGGCCTCGACCCGGCGCGCATCGACGATGTGATTTACGGCTGTGCGAACCAGGCAGGGGAAGATAACCGCAACGTGGCGCGGATGGCGCTGCTGCTGGCGGGTTATCCGGAAACGGTACCGGGCAGCACCGTCAACCGTCTGTGTGGTTCAAGTCTCGATGCCATCGGTGTGGCAGCGCGCGCCATTAAAAGCGGTGAAACGCAGTTAATGATTGCGGGCGGCGTAGAAAGTATGTCGCGTGCGCCGTTCGTTATGGGCAAGGCGGAAAGTGCGTTCAGCCGCAGCATGAAAATGGAAGATACCACCATCGGCTGGCGTTTCATCAATGCGCAGATGAAAGCGCTTTACGGCGTCGATTCGATGCCGGAAACCGCAGAGAACGTGGCGATGGAGTTCGGCATTTCGCGTGCCGACCAGGATGCTTTCGCGTTACGCAGCCAGATGCGCACTGCTCAGGCGCAGGCCAACGGGATCTTTACCGACGAACTGATTCCGGTTTCCATCCCGCAGCGTAAAGGCGAGCCGCTAAGTTTCACCCAGGATGAGCACCCGCGCAGCACCTCCCTTGACGTACTGGCGAAACTGAAAGCCGTGGTTCGCGCGGACGGGACAGTGACGGCGGGAAATGCCTCCGGGGTGAATGACGGAGCCTGTGCACTCCTGCTGGCAAGTGAGCAGGCGCTGGCACAGAACGATTTACAGCCGCTGGCACGCGTGGTTGGTGTGGCAACGGCGGGCGTCGCGCCGCGTATCATGGGCTTTGGCCCGGCGCCGGCGGTGCGCAAAGTTCTGGCACAAACCGGGTTAACGCTTGGTCAGATGGATGTGATAGAACTGAATGAAGCTTTCGCCGCTCAGGCACTGGCGGTGCTGCGCGATCTGGGGTTGCCGGACGATGCGGCGCACGTTAACCCGCACGGCGGCGCGATCGCGCTGGGTCACCCGCTGGGCGCATCCGGCGGTCGTCTGGCGATGACTGCTGCGTATCAGTTGCGCCGTACCGGCGGGCGTTACGCGCTGTGCACCATGTGTATTGGTGTGGGTCAGGGGATTGCGCTGATCATTGAACGCGTTTAAGGAGCAGGAATGAGTTTGTTAACCCCGTTGTTGCGCTCAGGCGCGCTAACGCCTCTTTTCAGCGATGAACAGGTGGTGCAGGGGATGCTGGAGTTTGAGGCCGCGTTAGCGCGGGCTCAGGCCCACTGCGGGGTGATACCGGCTTCCGCCGTTGCGCCTATCGCCAATGCCTGCCAGTTCCACAACATCGACTTTCCGGCATTGGCAGCTGCCGCTGCCAATGCCGGGAATCTGGCCATTCCCCTGGTTAAACAGCTTACTCAAGTAGTGAAGGCGCAGGATGCCGATGCTGCCCGCTACGTACACTGGGGCGCAACCAGCCAGGATGCCATTGATACCGGGCTGGTGCTGCAATTACGCGCGGCGTTAACGCAAACCGACCGCGATCTTGCGGCGCTTACCGCCATTCTGGCGCAGCAGGTCGAGCGCCATCACGCCACAATTATGCCGGGGCGCACCTGGATGCAGCATGCCCTGCCCATCACCTTTGGCCTTAAGCTCGCCGGCACGCTAGATGCACTGCTGCGCTGGCAGGAACGGTTAATCCAGCTTCGTCCACGCGTGCTGGTGCTACAGTTTGGCGGCGCGGCAGGCACGCTGGCGTCGCTGAAAACGGCAGGGCCGCAGGTAAGCGACACGCTGGCGAAAACGCTGGATCTGGCGCTTGCCGACACGCCGTGGCATAGCCAGCGCGACAGGCTGCTGGAAGTCGGCGCATGGTATGCCGGGCTTTGCGGCACGCTGGCAAAATTCGCTAACGATTTCTCTTTACTCATGCAGACCGAAGTGGCTGAAGTCAGTGAGCCGATTGCCGAAGGGCGTGGAGGCTCATCGGCGATGCCGCATAAACGCAACCCGGTAAGCTGCGCGTCGATTCTGACCGCAGCACAGCGCACGCCAGGGCTTATGGCGACGCTCTTTGCAAGCCAGATTCAACAGCACGAACGCGCACTCGGCGGCTGGCAAGCAGAGTGGGAAGTGCTTC
>CAJYVI010000083.1 GCA_913778145.1 uncultured Pseudocitrobacter sp. | reverse complement strand
GTTGTACTGGCGCGTGACGTCGCAAAACGGTTCAGAACCGATAAAGCGGTGGGTGATCCCTAACGCCGGGGCGATGTGGTCGCGGAAAATCAGTGCGTCGATTTCACTCCAGGCACGCTGCACCTTGCCGGTTTCTTTCAAAAAGTAGGCCGGGAACGTGGCGCGGGAGATGATGTACTGCGAACCTTCATGCACGGTGACATTCGGCAGATGAGCAACGCCTGCGCGCACCATCGCCAGCCGGGCGCTAAACGGGAAGAATGACGCGTCTTCTCGTACGACAAAGAGATGCAGCCAGTCGCAGCGCGATGCCGCCAGTTCCACCAGATGGCGATGCCCCAGCGTGAACGGGTTAGCGTTCATGACGATGGCGCCCGTGCGGGCGCCTTCATGGCGATAACGTTGTAGCGAGCGACAGTAACGCGCGATCCCCTGCGGCGTGTTTTCCATCAACACGGCATTACTGCCGCTTTGCGCAATCGGCCAGAAGCCGCTGCGCTGGAACCGCTGTGCATTGCAGGGGCGGGTACACAGAAAGAGGTGAAAGTGACCGCGATCCACGGCCACATTTTCCACTTCCGCCAGCAGCTTCGCGCTGAGGTTTTCGCCGCGAAGTTGCTTATCCACCGCCACGCATTTGATAACGTTCGCGGCAAGGCCCGCGCAGCCCACCAGCTGCGAATCGGACCAGGCTTCTACAAACAACGTGATGTCGGCGTCCATGCCCAGGCCGCTGTCCGCCAGAAGCTGGCGGATCTGCATCAGACGTGCCGGGTGTTTAGCGACTTCCGTCACCCTGAAGTCGATTGCGGGTTGCGACTGCATCCTGTCACCTGCCGGTTAGTGTGCTGCCGTCAGCGTCTGCGCTGGCGCTTCCATAATCACATTGCTGAGGTGACCGATATGTTCGATCTCGACTTCAATGCGATCGCCTTCGTGCATAAACAGCGGCGGATTGCGCTTTTTACCGACGCCGCCAGGTGAGCCGGTGATGATCACGTCGCCCGGGCTTAAACGGGTGAAGGTACTGATGTACTCAATCAGTTCGGCGACTTTGTGGATCATGCTGCTGGTGTTGTCTTCCTGCACCATGCGGCCATTAAGCCAGGTGCGGATCGCCAGTTGATGCGGGTCAGGAATTTCGTCCGCCGTCGCCATCCATGGGCCAAAGGCCCCGGTCTGACGCCAGTTTTTCCCGGCGGTAAACCAGGTGTGCTGCCAGTCGCGGGCTGAGCCATCCATATAGCAGCTGTAACCCGCCACGTGGTTCAGCGCTTCATCACGGGTAATATTTTCGCCGCCTTTGCCAATGATGACCGCCAGTTCACCTTCGTAATCGAACTCATTGGAGCTGCGCGGTTTCAACACCGGCGAGTTGTGGCCGGTTTGCGAATCCGGGAAGCGCACGAACAGCGTCGGCGCCGGGTTGTGCTGGTCAAACTCTTTGCGTTTTTCGGCGTAGTTCATGCCCACGCAGAGGATCTTTTCCGGATGCTCAATCACCGGTAAGAAGGTGATAGCCTCCATGTTCAAATCTGCCGGTTCATTGGCAAACTGGCGGGCCTGAGTTAAACCATCGCCCTGTAACAGCGCCTTGAGGTCGCTGTAGCGGTCGCCAAGACGGCGACCTAAATCCACCACACCTTCGGCATTCACGATGCCGTAGCTGCGATTACCCTGATAAGTAAAGCTTGCGAGTTTCATTGTTCTGTTCCTGCGTACATCAATTAAACAAGGAAGTTGCCGAGAACCAGCAGCGAGACGGAGACGTTAATCGCGCCGCCGATACGCGTGGCAATCTGGGCGAATGGCATCAGGCTCATGCGGTTGCCTGCGGTTAAAATCGCCACATCGCCGGTGCCACCCTGGCCGCTCTGGCAGCAGGAGACGATGGCGACATCAATAGGGTGCATACCGATTTTTTTACCAACGAAGAAGCCTGTAGCAACCAGCGCAGAGACGGTGCTGACAATCACCAGCAGGTTGTTGAGGGTGAAGGCATTCACCAGTTCCTGCCATGGCGTAATCGCTACGCCCACGGCGAAGAGAATCGGATACGTAACGGAAGTCTGGAAGAATTTGTACACCACCTGCGAGCCTTCCAGCAGGCGCGGAGACGCACCGTTACACAGCTTGACCAGCACGGCGACAAACAGCATGCCAACCGGCGCAGGCAGGCCAATCAATTTATGGCCGAGCATGCCAATCATGTAGAGCAGCACCGCCAGCAATGCGCCAGACGCAATGGTGGTGACATCCGTTTTGCCAGAGACAGCAGGCTGTGAAGAGGTGGTATCTGCATTTGCGCGATTCGGCATCAGTTGGCCTTCACCGGTAAGATGCGGGTAGCGTTTACCCAGTTGGTTAAGGCAACCGGAGATAATAATCGCCGTCAGGCCGCCGAGCATAACCATCGGCAGAACGCGTCCCAGCGCAACGCCCTGGTCCATATGCAGCAGCGTGGCATAACCGATGGAAAGCGGGATCGCCCCTTCCCCGACGCCGCCCGCCATGATCGGCAGAATGATAAAGAAGAAGATCTGGAACGGTTCCATCCCCAGCGCCAGGCCGACGCCCATCCCCACAACCATGCCGACGATTTCGCCGCACAGCATCGGGAAGAAGATGCGCAGGAAGCCCTGAATCAGCACCGTGCGATTCATGCTCATAATGCTGCCAACGATAATGCAGCAGATATAGAGATAGAGAATATTGGTCGATTTGTAGAATTTGGTGGTGGACTCGACCACGACATCCGGCAGCAGCCCGTAGTAGACCATCGCGGACGGAATAAAGGTGGCGCAAATCGCCGCCGCGCCCAGCTTGCCGACGATAGGCAGACGTTTACCAAATTCGCCACAGGCAAAACCAAAGAACGCCAGGGTGGCGACCATCACCACAATATCGCTCGGCAGCTTGCCGCCTAAACAGTCGATGGCAATCAGTACACCGGCCAGTAAGAACAGCGGCAGCGGGATAATACCCACTTTCCACGTATCCATAATGTGCCACCAGCGCTCTTTCAGCGCCGGGCGCTGCATATCTATTGGGTCGTGAGGTACAGAGAAAGAATCATCAGTTGTGCTCATAATAAGCCCCTTGGTTATTTTTCACGTTCAGCTTAGGGCTACGAAGGCATACTTTATGTGAGGAAATGCATATTAAAACCAGAGTTTTAATGGCATCTATGGTTTTTAAGGTTTCTTTTATTTTGTGTGACTTACCGCTTATTTATTAGCGTGGTTTTTATGGTTTCTTTTATTAACTCGCGAATAAATACTTTCCTCCATGAATTATTTTCGCAAAGCTTCGGGGGTGATGTGCAAAGGCTCACAACTTTCCGTAAAAACAGAAGCTACCCGTACAAAAGGTGATACATTAGGCATTCCAGTTGCTAACGTGCGTGATAGTCATGAAGTTGTCATTCCAGATAAAACTATTTATATCGCTGGTTGCCTTTTTCTCGGTGCTGTTTGCATTGCTGGGTGGCTACTATTATGTCGATATGGAAAGACAGCTTTATCAGGAAATGAGCGGGCGCGCCAGAATACAGGCAGAAGAAATTGCGCTTATTCCGTCACTGCGTCAGGAAGTCGCTGATAAAGATATTGCAGCAATTAAAACGTATATGCAAAAACTGACCGCACACAGTGATGCCAGTTTTATTGTGATTGGCGATAATAAAGGAATGCATCTGTTTCATTCGGTGTTTGAAGACCGCGTAGGAAAAGAACTGGTGGGCGGCGATAACACTGAGGTACTGGCAGGAAAAAGCACCACCACCATTCGCAAAGGTGGGCTTGGGATCTCTTTACGCAGCAAAGCGCCTGTTTTGAATGATGCCGGTCAGGTGGTTGGAATTGTGTCGGTGGGGTATCTCACCAGCTACCTTGACGCGATTACAGTGAACAAAGTTGTCAATATTCTGCTGGCCGCCGTTCTGCTGCTGATCGCGCTGTTTGTTTTTTCATGGTTCTTCACCCGCAGCATTAAAAAGCAGATTTTCTCGCTGGAGCCGCGCGAAATTGGCCTGCTGGTGCGTCAGCAAAAGGCGATGATGGAATCCATCTACGAGGGCGTTATCGCCATTGATAAAAACTGCCGCATTGAGGTGATTAACCAGGCCGCGCGAAAGCTGCTTTCGCTGAGCCAACCGACGCGCCATCTGCGCGGGCAGCATATCAGCGAGGTCATCTCGCCCGTACCGTTTTTTGCCCCTGACACCATGCTCGCCCGCGATACGCACGATGAAATCTGCCACTTTAATCAGTCGATGGTTATCGCCAGCCGGGTACGCATCATGCTTGAAGAGCAGCTTCAGGGCTGGGTGATTACCTTCCGCGATCGTAACGATATCGACTCGCTGAGCGCGCAGCTTAGCCAGGTGAAGCGCTATGTCGATAACCTGCGCATCATGCGTCATGAACAGCTTAACCGCATGACAACCTTATCTGGCCTGCTGCATATGGGCCGCTATGAAGAAGCAATTAGCTACATTCAGGCGCAGTCTGAACATGCGCAGGAACTGCTAGATTTTATCTCCTCACGCTTTGCTTCGCCAACTCTGTGCGGGCTGCTGCTCGGCAAAGCCGCGCGCGCACGTGAGAAAGGCGTCGAACTGGCGTTTGATCCTGCCTGCCTGATGGATAAACTCATCACGACGCTGAGCGAAACGGAGTTGATTTCCATTATCGGCAACCTGCTGGACAACGCCATTGAAGCCACACAGCGCTCAGCGCTACCGCACGCGCCGGTTGAAGTGCTAATAAAACTCACTGAACATGAGCTGATTATTGAGGTAGCGGATCAGGGTATCGGCATTACGCCTGATCTACGCGAACGCATTTTTGAACGCGGTATTACCACCAAAACTCACGGCGACCATGGCATTGGCCTCTACCTGATTGAAAGCTATGTCACTCAGGCAGGCGGTGCGATAGAAGTGGCGGATAACACGCCGCGCGGCGCCATTTTTTCTCTTTTCATCCCCGCAGGGGGAGAGGCACGACGTGCCACGTCAGCGCAGGAAGAGACTGAATATGCAACATGAACTTATCGATGTACTGATTGTTGAAGATGAAAACGAACTGGCCCAGCTGCATGCGGAGTTGATAAGCAAACACCCGCGATTACGCCTGGTGGGTATCGCCGGATCGCTCGCCGAGGCGCAAATTCTGCTGACGGAAAAGCAGCCGCAGCTGGTTTTGCTGGATAACTATTTGCCGGATGGAAAAGGCATTACGCTTATCAATAATCCCCTGGTGGCGCGGGCTAACTGTTCGGTGATTTTCATTACCGCCGCCAGCGATATGGACACCTGTAGCCAGGCTATTCGCAATGGCGCATTTGACTATATTCTCAAGCCGGTATCGTGGAAGCGGTTGAGCCAGTCGCTGGAACGCTTCGTGCAGTTTAACGAGCAACAACGCGTATGGAAGATAGTTGACCAACAGAACGTTGACTCGCTCTACCAGTTGCAGGCGAAAAATTATCGTCAGGACAGCGGAAGTAAAGGCATTGAAGAGAATACGCTGGCGTTGGTACAAAAGCTGTTTACTGACCAACCAGCGTACTGTTTTTCGGTCGATGAAGTGGTGAGCGCAACCGGGCTGAGTAAAACCACCGCACGCCGTTATCTGGAGCACGGTGTGGATAACGGCTTTCTTAGCGTTGAGATGCTGTACGGCAAAATTGGGCATCCGCGCAGGATGTATAAGCGGAGTGCGGCCTGAAGGGGTTATCACCCTCTCCCACAGGGAGAGGGGACTGGCCGAGCAGAAATGAAAGATCTGCTCTGGTTTTCTTCCTCTCCCTGGGGGAGAGGGCCGGGATGAGGGGGAACCAAAAAAATTACTTCAACACATAGCCAAACAAACGCTCGATTCCATCGGCATCGGTTTCGCTGTAAACCCCCTGCAACTCCGGTGAGAAGCCCGGCAGCAGGTTAACGCCCTCTTCAAGCGCCAGGAAGTAACGCTGTACCGCTCCACCCCATACTTCGCCAGGCACCACACAGAGCACGCCTGGCGGGTACGGCAGCGCGCCTTCCGCAGCAATCCGCCCTTCGGCTTCACTAATGAGTACCAGCTCCACGTTGCCACGAATAAACTCGCGATTGGCATCCTGCGGGTTCATCACCACCTTCGGCAGGCTCTCTTTGCGGAACATCGCCTTTTGCAGATCTTTCACTGCAAAGCTGACATAAAGATCGTGCATCTCCTGGCACAGTTCACGAAGAGTGTAATCGCGATAACGCACCGGATATTTGTTGAATATCGTCGGCAGTACGTCAGCCAGCGGCGTGTCGTCTTCGATGTGCTGTTCAAACTGGGCCAGCATCGCTACCAGTTGCGCCAGCTTCTCGCGGCTCTCGGCAGGCGTCAGCAGAAATAAAATGGAATTGAGATCGCACTTCTCCGGCACGATACCGTTCTCGCGCAGGTAGTGCGCCAGAATGGTTGCCGGGATCCCAAAATCAGTATATTCACCGGTCGCCGCGTCGATCCCTGGAGTGGTGAGCAGCAGCTTGCAGGGGTCAACAAAGTACTGATCCTGCGCGTAACCTTCAAAACCGTGCCAGCGCGCGCCTGGCGCAAAGCTAAAGAACTTACGATCGCTGGCAAGCGTTTGGGTCGAATAGCTCTCCCATGGGCGGCCATCTACCTCTGGTGGCACGAATGGCTGGATCATCTTGCAGTTCGCGATGATCGCTTTACGCGCGTCGATCCCCAGCTCAACGCACGCGGCCCATAAACGACGCCCGCTTTCACCTTCATGAATTTTGGCGTTGATATCCAGCGCGGCAAACAGCGGATAGAACGGGCTGGTTGAGGCGTGAAGCATGAAGGCATTATTCAGCCGCTTGTGCGGGCAGAAACGCGCCTGGCCGCGAATATGGTTATCTTTTTTGTGGATCTGCGAGGTCTGGGAGAAACCGGCCTGCTGTTTGTGCACCGATTGGGTGACAAAGATACCCGGATCGTTCTCGTTAAGTTCCAGCAACAGTGGAGAAGTATCGGCCATCATATCGATAAACTGCTCGTAGCCGACCCACGCGGAATCAAACAGAATGTAATCGCAGAGATGGCCGATTTTATCCACCACCTGACGCGCATTATAGATAGTGCCATCGTAGGTGCCGAGCTGGATCACCGCCAGGCGGAAGGGACGCGCATCTTCCGCTTTTTCCGGGGCAACGTCGCGGATGAGTTCGCGCAGGTAGCTATCATTGAAGCAGTGCTCATCAATGCCGCCGATAAAGCCGAACGGGTTGCGTGCGGCTTCCAGATAGACGGGCGTCGCCCCGGCCTGAATCAGCGCGCCATGGTGGTTAGATTTGTGATTGTTGCGGTCGAACAGCACCAGGTCGCCGCGCGTCAGCAGCGCATTTGTGACGACTTTATTCGCGGCCGACGTACCGTTAAGCACAAAATAGGTTTTGTCGGCATGAAATACCTTTGCCGCGAATTTCTGCGCATCTTTTGCGGAGCCTTCGTGGATCAGCAAATCGCCAAGTTTGACATCGGCGTTGCACATATCGGCGCGAAAGACGTTCTCTCCGAAGAAATCATAGAACTGGCGGCCCGCCGGGTGCTTTTTAAAAAACTCGCCGTGCTGATGGCCTGGGCACGCAAATGTACTGTGGCCCATTTCGACATACTGGCTCAGCGTATCGAAGAACGGTGGCAGCAGATTTTCTTCATAGCGACAGGCGGCGGATTCCAGCTCCAGCCACTCCTGCGCTTTGCCGGTGATCACCGCATCAACGCCCACAGGGGCATCCACACCCTCTGTCGCCAGCAAATAGACCGGCAGATTAAACCCGGTGCGCTTAAGCAGCGCCAGAATGCCGCTACGGCTGTCCGCTACGGTTATGACGACTGCCGCGACGTCGGTAAAGTCGGTACTGTCCAGCGTCACCACGCGACGATGGGTGGAGAGTTGAGAGACCAGCTCCGCGCTGGCGGCAATATGCAGTGATTTCATCGGCGCAACAACCCATTTCGGAAAAGTAAAATCCAGGACAAGACATTCAGCCTCGCCCCGCGAAACATCAGGGGCCCAACGGAGTTCCAGCCTTAGCGATAATGGCATGGCTGGAGAAAAATCGCGCAATCATGGCACCTTTCACCGGGAGGGGCAAGATGAAAACCCTCGCGCCGCGAATGTTGATTTAACCCACACTGAACCGATTAACCAGGCCATAATAGCGTCATACTCAAGGAATCATTTTACAGGAGCCAGTGTGGTTATTGGGCCATTTATTAATGCCGGAGCCGTCTTATTAGGCGGCATCCTCGGCGCACTTCTCAGCCAGCGTTTACCGGAACGTATTCGCAGCTCTATGACCTCGATTTTTGGTCTGACGTCGCTTGGAATTGGCATTTTACTGGTGGTGAAGTGCGAGAACCTTCCGGTTATGGTGCTGTCGACATTACTCGGCGCGCTCATCGGTGAGTTCTGCCTGCTCGAGAAAGGCATTAACAACGGCGTCAGCAAGCTGAAGACGCTGCTATCGCGCAAAAGTAAGAGCCACAACAATCAGGAGACGTTTATTCAAAGCTACGTCGCCATTATTGTGCTGTTCTGCGCCAGCGGTACGGGGATCTTCGGCGCGATGCGGGAAGGGATGACCGGGGATGCATCGATTCTTATCGCTAAGGCGTTTCTCGATTTCTTTACCGCGACGATCTTCGCCTGCACGCTGGGCATCGCCGTTTCGGCAATTGCCGTGCCGATGCTGGTGATTCAACTGGCACTGGCGTTCAGCGCGTCGCTGTTATTACCGCTTACCACTCCGATGATGATGGCCGACTTCACCGCTGTTGGCGGCATGCTGCTGCTGGCAACCGGGTTGCGAATTTGCGGTATCAAGATGTTTGCCGTGGTGAATATGCTGCCAGCTCTGATATTGGCGATGCCAATTTCCGCTTTATGGACTGCCTTTTTCGCCTGAGTCGCGTGCAAATGCAGCAAGGTGATGATATATTGCGCAATTCGCATCAAATTTTATAAATTCCGTTGACGCGGAGAGGTGAATAAGGTTTAATGCGCCTCGTTGCCCGGATAGCTCAGTCGGTAGAGCAGGGGATTGAAAATCCCCGTGTCCTTGGTTCGATTCCGAGTCCGGGCACCACTATTTAAAGAACCCAGCCTATGGCTGGGTTTTTGCTTTTCTGCGGT
>CAJYVI010000082.1 GCA_913778145.1 uncultured Pseudocitrobacter sp. | reverse complement strand
GAACGGTAGGAGGTCGGCGTCACCAAAACGGTCGGCAACGTAATCCCACTGGGTACACCATGTGCCATGCCGGTCTATCACCGTTGAAAAGTCAAACATGTGAAATCCTTAACTGTTAGCGAGGGCGCTATTTTGCCCCTGCGAGCGGCAGGGGCAAAGAGCGTTTTATGCCTGAACGGTATTCATCAGTACGGCAATCTCGTCTTTAACGGATTGCACCTGCGGCCCAATCACAACCTGCAGGTTGTGCTGGTTAAGCTGTACCACACCAATCGCGCGGTTGGCTTTCAGCGCTTCAACGTCGACTTTTGACATATCTTCGACGGACAAACGCAGGCGGGTGATGCAGTTATCAAGAGAAACAATGTTTTCAGCCCCACCGAGTGCCGCCAGGATAGCCGGGGTATTGTAACCGGATTTACCGATAGTCCCGGTGACCGCTTTTTCGACGGCGCTGCTGGTTTCAATATCGCGGCCCGGCGTCTTGATATTAAAGCGGGTAATGGCGAAGCGGAAAATCGCGTAGTAGGCGACGAACCACACCGCAGCCACCACCGGCACCATATACCATTTGGTAGAGAGGCCGTGCAGAATGCCGAAGACCACGAAGTCGATAACGTTGCCGTCAGTGTTACCAATGGTGACGCCGAGAATCGCCATCATGGTGAAGCCCAGGCCAGTCAGCAGCGCGTGGATAACGTACAGCACGGGAGCCACGAACAGGAACAGGAATTCCAGCGGTTCAGTGGTGCCGCCCACGACGCAGGCAATGACGCCGGAAATCAGCAGACCTTTAATTTTGTGACGGTTTTCCGGGCGAGCACAGTGGTACATCGCCAGTGCCGCGCCCGGCAGGCCGCCGAGGAAGGCAGGCATTTTACCCTGCGACAGGAAGCGGGTAGCGCTTTCAGAGAAACCGTGGGTGTCCGGGCAGCTTAACTGCGCCTGGAAGATGGTCAATGCACCGCTGACAGAATGGCCGCAGACATCCATCGTGCCGCCGGCTTCGGTAAAGCGAATCAGCGCGACCAGAATGTGATGCAGACCAAACGGTAGCAGCAGACGTTCGCCGGTACCAAAGATCATCGGGCCAAAGTCGCCCGCGCTGTTGATAACATGACCCAGCGCGTTGATGCCCATCGCAAACACCGGCCAAATCAGCGGGATCACCAGGCCAACAAGGCCTAATACAACGGTGGTGATAATCGGAACAAAACGGGTGCCGCCAAAGAACGCCAGCGCATCCGGCAGGCGGATGGTGTGGAAACGTTCGTGCAACAGCCAGACGATGATCCCGGCGATCACCGCGCCAAGAATACCGGTGTCGATAGACTGAATGCCAAGGATATTCTGGATGTTATTGGCTTTCAGAATCGCGGCATCGGTGGTCGGCAGGATGCCTTTAGCCGTCAGCCAAAAGTTAACTGCCAGGTTCATCACCGCGTAACCGACAAAACCGGCGAAGGCGGCGACGCCTTTGTTTTCACGAGCCAACCCCAGCGGGATGGCGATACAGAACATCACTGGCAGGAAGCTAAACGCGAACGAACCGACTTTGCTCATCCAGATAAAGAGCGCCTGCAGGAACGGGGTATCGAGCCACGGCAGAAGCGTGAGAACGTCATGGCTGCTCAGGGAGCTGCCGATCCCCAGCATAATCCCGCAGAAGGACAGCAGGGCGACAGGAAGCATGAATGTCTTGCCAAGCTGTTGAAAGAACTCCCACAATGTGACTTTTTGTGCTGCTCTGGTCGTCATCGAACGACTCCTTGTACAAAAAATGGGTTGAAGATGTTGTGGAGCGCAAGATAAAACGTTTTACCCAATTTTAGTGCGAGTGAAATCACATAATGAAATGATGATAACGTTTATAAAGTATCTTATTAGGTAAAACGTTTTATCGATCACTAAAAAGGAATCGCCAGTCCCTATGGCAATTGCAAAAAAAGTCACGATCAACGATGTCGCCCTCGCGGCTGGCGTATCGGTGAGTACGGTCTCACTGGTGCTGAGCGGGAAAGGGCGGATCTCCAGCGCGACCGGTGAGCGGGTGTATCAGGCCATCGACCAGTTGGGCTTTGTGCGTAATCGTCAGGCGGTGTCTCTGCGCGGCGGGCAAACCGGCGTTATTGGGCTGATTGTCGGCTCGCTGTCGTCACCGTTTTATGCGGAACTGACCGCCGGGCTGACGGCATTACTGGAATCGCAGGGCAAAATGGTTTTTCTGACGCAAAGCGGGCGCCAGGGCGAAAACATGCTGGCGCGTTTCGATGCGCTGGTGGCGCAGGGCGTGGATGGCGTGGTGATTGCCGGGGCGGTGGATCAAGCCAGCGAACTGCGCGAGAAAGCGGAGGCGTCGAATATTCCGCTGGTGTTCGCTTCTCGTGCGAGTTATCTCGATGAGGTGGATTTAATTCGCCCCGATAATATGCAGGCGGCGCAGGTGGTGACCGAAGATCTCATTCGCCGTGGGCACCAGCGTATTGCCTGGCTGGGTGGGCAGAGCGCGTCGTTAACGCGTGCCGAACGGGTTGGCGGCTATTGCTCAACGCTGATTAAGTACGGCCTGCCGTTTCACAGTGAATGGGTTGTTGAGTGCGAATCCAGCCAGAAGCAGGCGGCGGAGGCCATCACGTCGTTATTGCGCCACAACCCAACCATCACTGCGGTGCTGTGCTACAACAACGTGATCGCCATGGGGGCGTGGTTTGGCCTGATGCGCGGCGGGCGACAAAGCGGGGAAGGCAGCGTCGAGAGCTATTTTGATCAGCGCGTTACGCTGGCGGCATTTGCCGAAGTGCCGGAAAGTGCATTAGATGACGTGCCGTTAACCTGGGTCACAACCCCAGCGCGTGAGATGGGCGAAAGCGTGGCAGAGCGAATTTTACAGCGCATTGAAACCGGGCAGACGTCGACCCGTAATGTGATTATGCCGCCAAGGCTGGTGGCAAGGAAATAGTGCGAATTGCCTGATGGGCTTCGCTTATCAGGCCTACAGGTTTCTGCAATATAGTGAATCTGCACGATTTTGTAGGCCGGATAAGGCGTTTACGCCGCATCCGGCAAGAACAAAGTATACGTTGTTTACTGTGCCGGGGCCGGTTCGTTCGGCGCAACTGGCGGCTGTGGTTCACTTTCCTGAATCGCTGGGGCCTGCAAACCAAACATTCCCGCAAAGTCGTCCAGCGGCATTTTATTGCCGTTCAGCGTCACCTGGCCGTTAGCGTACTGTAGGCTTGAGGTCACCTGGTTGTCATCGGTGGTGGTCAGACGGAACATCTGCCCCATTGCGGCAAAGCCTTTCACCTGCTGGCTGGCCAGTTTCTCGGCCTCTTCCTGCTGATACCCTTCCAGCTTCGCGATCTGGGTCATAAATTCGGTCGCCATATCCATCGGGATAACCAACTTACCGTCCAGCGATTTCACCAGCGTGTCCACCTGCTGCGCCAGCGTTTGCACAGGCTGAGTGGCCTGTGTGGGATCTTTAAGCAGCAACGACAAATTCAGGGTGGTTTCGCCTTTGGCGTTTTTCCAGCTGAGCGGCGCGACGGTAATCGACGGGTCGCCCTTCAGCAACACCGGCAGGGCGCTAAAGAACGCCTCGGTGATTTTCTCCTGATACAGTTCCGGGTTGCTTTGCAGTTCCGGCTGAGCCAGTAGTGCCTGTGCCTGGGCGTTATATTGCTGGCTGAACTGGTGCCACGCTTGCCCGTCAATATTGCCGACTTTCAGCGTCAGTTTGCCGCTACCCATATCCTGGCTTTGCAGCTTCAGGCTGTTAACCGCGTAATCGAGCTGGCTGTTCACTTTCTTACCGTCAGCAGAAAGGTCGGATTTACCATCCAGCGTCATGCCTTCCAGAACGGTCAGCTCTTTACCCTCTACGGAAACCGCCACTTTATCCAGGCTGATTTTCTGGTTGCCGACGCGTTCGTCGAAGCTCGCCAGTTTGCTGCTGCCTTCGGTTTTGAGGTTATTAAAGGTGAGCTGCACCTTCTGGTTGTATTCGTTGACCGCATTCACCAGCCCGCTTTCCGCTTCACCGGTAAGCGAGACCACGTTACCGTCACGGTCTGCCGAAAGTTCAAAATCACCGCCGCTGAACGCGACTTTTTCAGCGTCTTTTTCATAGTTCAGCGGTTTAAGATTGATAGCAGAGTGGGTATCGCCGCTGTAGCTAATACGAGTATCAATTACAAATGGCGTCTCACCTTTGGCAATATCAAACAGCGGTTTGGTCACGTCGTTGTTGACCAGCGTGGTATTCACCGAGGCCATAGACGGAATGAGGTTAAAACGCTTTAGCGCGGCGAGCGGGAACGGACCGTGATCGACGTCTTCGTTAAGCACCACGCTCTGGCCCGGTTTCAGCAGGGCTTTATCTGCGCCAGCAATTGGCTTAACCACCATTTTCAGCTGGCTGCTAAAGATGCCGCGCTGGTAATCCTGATAGCTCAGCTCCAGGCCTGCTTCCGGTGCGGTACGTTTTAGCTGGGCATTTGCCTGCGCCACCATGTCCGCAAAACGACTTTCCAGCTGTTTCCCGGTATACCAGGCACCACCTGTCCAGATAACCCCTAACGCAACAACAACCCCAACAGCGACCAGCGATTTTTTCATAGCATTTATCCATAAAATGAAACCGGGCGAAATCATATCGCCCGGTTATGTCATAAGGCTGTGTTTAAGATTAGCAAGCCCACGCTAAAACTTCAGTATTTACTTCAGCTTATTATAGACGCGCGCCAGTTTGCCGTTGCCGCTCACCTGAACCGGTGATTCTGTCGCGCTGATAAACGCGGATTCGCCCGGTTTCAGTGTGAGGGATTCTTCGCCTTTACTCAGCACGGCTTCACCTTCCAGACAGAACAGGATCGCGGCGCTCTGCTGAGCGATTGCCGTGGGCTGCGTGCTGAGATCGTGCAACGAAAACGCGAAG
>CAJYVI010000081.1 GCA_913778145.1 uncultured Pseudocitrobacter sp. | reverse complement strand
TTTACGCTGCTTTTCCCACACAGTTTGCCCGCAGGTGATGGGGCAATTGCGTTCGGGCAGGCGGTGGTGGCTGCGGCCCGGTGCGCGTGATGCCGGATGCGGCTGCGCCTTATCCGGCCTACGGGGCGTGCGCGTGATGCCGGATGGCGGCTGCGCCTTATCCGGCCTACGGGTTGTGCGCGTAATGTCGGGTAAGGCGTAACCGCCACCCGACAATAATGCGCGCCCGGAGCCAAAAAAAAGCCCCGGGCGACCGGGGCAAAAATCAGACGCGATACGTCCATGTATCTGAGGTTAAGAAGGGCTCTGCAACATTCGCGAGCAAGGTTAAGTTCAGCAATGGCGTAGCAAATCAGTTCGGCAATAATTTCAACAGGCTAAACGCCTCCTTCATTCTCTCTTCACTCACCACAAACGCACGAAGCTGCTGGTTGTTGTCATAGCCCTGGGCAAGCATGCCCTGAGCGCTGGTGGCGATGGTCCAGTCCAGATCCTGACGGCGCGTTTCCCCCGCCAGATGCAGCGGCAGATCCGGCGTTTTCACCTTCACCAGCATATGCGGCAGCTTCAGCTCGCCATTTTGGCCGAGCAGATTCTTCGCCAGACACATCGCACTTAACAGAATTGGTTGCAGGAATGGCAGTACGGCGCCGTTGATCTCCGCACAGTCGCCTAGCGCGTAGATATCCGGGTTACTGGTCTGCATCGCGCTGTTGACTTTCACGCCGCGATTGATTTCCACACCCGCCTGACGCGCCAGCGCGGTTTCCGGGCGCAAGCCGGTCGCGGCGACGACCGCATCCACTTCAATCTGACGATTACGGTCAAACTGCGCCACAATCCCGGTTGCCGTTTTCTCCAGCGACTGCAACTGGGTTTTCAGCAGCAGATGCACGCCCATGTCGGTCAGGCGATGCTGCAGGCGGCTGCTCACTTCCGGCGGCATCAGTGATGCCAGAATACTGGCAGAGTTATCCACCACCGTCACCGCTTTACCTGCGCGGCTGAAGTCCATCGCCAGCTCGCTGCCAATCAGCCCGCCGCCGATAATCAGTACGCGTTGCGCATCACGTAAGGTACTCTGCGCGGCCCCGAATTCCTGCTGGCTGTTGAGGGTCAGCATCAGCTCTTTTCCGGGAACCGGCGGTACGATAGTTGATGCGCCTGTCGCCAGCACCAGTTTGTCGTAATGCCATTCCTGGTGCTGGTTTTTTACCACGTGGGCCTGGGCGTCAATACCGCTCACCCAGGTTTGTGGAAACAGATTCAGGTTGTACTGCTCGGCAAACTCGCCCGCGGTTTGCAGCGTCAGATCGGCGGCGGTTTGCCCCCGGCTGACGACGTGGCTGAGGTCCGGCTTGTTGTACTCATCAATGCTGTCGGCGGCGATCAAGGTCAGCGGCACGGCAGCATCCTGTTTGCGAATGTTTTTCACCAACTGGCGGGCCGCAAAGCCCGACCCGATGATCACGATGCCATTATTCATTTTGCCTCCGTGGCCAGTACGTCGAAGACATCTTTACCCAGTGAGCATTCCGGGCAAAGGAAGTTGTCCGGCACGTCGCTCCATGGCGTACCCGGCTGGACATCCTGGTTCGGCTCACCTTTTGCCGGGTCATAAATCCACTGGCAAACGCTGCACTGCATGCTTGGGCCGAGGTCAGCGGCGGCGGCTGCGGCACAGGCACATTCTTCCTGCGCGGTTGTGGCTTTCGAACTCACCTCTGGCAGCGGCGCAAGCGCCCACTGGCGGGCGATTTCCCGACCGTGTTCGCGGCACACTTCCAGCGCGTCGAAGTCCGGGCGCCATTTGGCTTTCAGGCTCAGCGACATTTCAAAACCGGCATCCTGAAGGCGAGTAGAAAGACGGTCAACCGCGCCGCCGCTCCAGCCGTGTGAGCCGAACGCGCTGGCGCGTTTGTTGCGAAAACGCAGGCCCGTCAGCTCTTCTACCAGGCCGGCAATTTTCGGCATCATCACGTTGTTCATGGTTGACGTACCAACCAGCACGCCTTTAGAACGGAAAACGTTGGTCAGTATTTCGTTTTTATCGCTGCGGGCGACGTTGAAGATTTTCACCGCCACGCGTGGGTCAACTTCGTTGATGCCCTGAGCAATCGCGTCCGCCATCATGCGGGTGTTGTTCGACATGGTGTCGTAGAAAATAGTGATGCGATCTTCCTGATAATCCGCCGCCCATTTCAGATACAGCTCAACGATTTGCGTCGGATTGTCACGCCATACCACACCGTGGGAGGTGGCGATCATATCGACCGGCAGGTTGAAGCCGAGGATCTCAGTAATTTTTGGCGTTACCAGGCGGCTAAACGGCGTCAGGATATTCGCGTAGTAGCGCTGACACTGTTCAAACAGTTCGGTCTGATCCACTTCGTCGTTGAACAGACGTTCGTCGCAGTAGTGCTGGCCGAAAGCGTCGTTACTGAACAGCACCGCGTCGCCAGTCATGTAAGTCATCATGCTGTCCGGCCAGTGAAGCATCGGAGTTTCAACGAAGATCAGCTGTTTGCCGTTACCGATATCCAGGCTGTCACCGGTTTTCACCGTATGGAAATTCCATTCCGGATGATGGTGGTGGCCGTTGATGGAATCAATGGCGTTGGTGGTGCAATAAATCGGGGTGTTCGGAATGTAAGACATCAGCTCGGTCAGCGCACCAGCGTGGTCTTCTTCCGCATGGTTGATAATGATGTAGTCGATGTCGCTCAGGTCGATTTCGCTGCGCAGGTTCTGCACGAATTCGCGGCTGAATTTATGGTCAACGGTGTCGATCAGGACATTTTTACCTTCACGGATCAGATAGCTGTTGTAGCTGCTACCGCGCAGCGTTTTATATTCGGTACCGTGAAAATCACGCACTTCCCAGTCACGTTGGCCAACCCAATGAATGTTATTTTTAACCAGAATAGACATAGCAACCTCAATCAAATGCAGTGTTTTAAAAAAGATGTTTTGCTTATTGCAGGTTGCGTGCCAACCTTGTAACTCATTGTTTTTTATCATTTTAATATTTTACCGTGTCTTTTTATTGTCAAAATGACTGTTATAGACGCGGTCAATATGACAATATGCATTGTCAAAAAGACAATGAGGTCATCATGAGTTTCTCGGTCGACGTACTGGCGAGTATCGCCATCCAGTTGCAAAGCGGGGTCGGACATCAGGACCGCTTTCAGCGCTTAATCTCCACCCTGCGTCAGGTGCTGGAGTGCGACGCGTCGGCGCTGCTGCGCTACGATGCGCGGCAATTTATCCCGCTGGCAATCGACGGGCTGGCGCAGGATGTGCTGGGACGTCGCTTCACCCTGGAAGGGCATCCGCGGCTGGAAGCCATCGCCCGCGCCGGAGATGTTGTCCGCTTCCCCGCAGACAGCGATTTGCCCGATCCCTACGATGGGCTAATCCCCGGTCAGGAGAGCCTGAAAGTGCACGCCTGCGTCGGCCTGCCGCTGTTTGCCGGGCAAAACCTGATTGGCGCATTGACGCTCGATGCGATGGAGCCGGAGCAGTTTGATGTCTTCAGCGATGAAGAGCTACGCCTGATATCCGCGCTGGCCGCCGGAGCGCTGAGCAACGCGCTGTTGATTGAACAGCTGGAAAGCCAGAATATGCTGCCAGGCGCGCCCGCCGCGTTTGAGCCGGTAGCCAATACCGACATGATTGGCCTGTCGCCGAACATGATGCAGCTGAAAAAAGAGATAGAAATCGTCGCGGCGTCCGACCTCAATGTGTTAATCAGTGGCGAAACGGGCACCGGGAAAGAGCTGGTGGCGAAATCGATTCATGAGGGTTCCCCGCGTGCGGCTAACCCGCTGGTCTATCTCAACTGTGCGGCTCTGCCCGAAAGCGTGGCGGAAAGTGAACTCTTTGGCCACGTAAAGGGCGCGTTTACCGGGGCGATCAGCAATCGTAGCGGTAAGTTTGAAATGGCCGATAACGGCACGCTGTTCCTCGATGAAATTGGCGAGCTCTCGCTGGCGTTGCAAGCCAAGCTGCTGCGCGTGTTGCAGTATGGCGATATTCAGCGCGTCGGCGATGATCGTAGCCTGCGGGTCGATGTGCGCGTACTGGCGGCGACCAACCGCGACCTGCGCGAAGAGGTGCTGGCCGGGCGTTTTCGCGCCGATCTGTTTCATCGTCTGAGCGTCTTCCCGCTCTCCGTTCCACCGCTGCGTGAACGTGGCGATGACGTAGTGCTGCTGGCGGGCTATTTCTGCGAACAGTGTCGGTTGCGTCTCGGGCTGTCCCGCGTGATTTTAAGCTCCGGGGCGAGGGCGCATTTGCTGCGTTATGGCTGGCCGGGCAACGTGCGTGAGCTGGAGCATGCCGTGCATCGCGCGGTGGTGCTGGCGCGCGCAACGCGCAGCGGCGGCGAAGTGATTCTGGAAGCGCAGCATTTTGCGTTTGAAGAGAGCGCGGTTGCGCCAGCCCAGGAAAGTGAAGCACCAGCGTTACCCGCGTGTCACAACCTGCGTGATGCGACCGAACATTTTCAGCGTGAGATGATTCGCCAGGCGCTGGCGCAAAACGACAATAACTGGGCGGCCAGCGCGCGGGCGCTGGAGACAGACGTCGCCAACCTGCATCGGCTGGCGAAACGTCTGGGAATCAAGGGTTAAAGAATTCCGGCCTGATAGAAGTTTTGCAGGTTGATTGCGCCCACCAGTTGACCGTTATCATCCACCACCGGGGCGGCGCTGATTTTTTTCTTCATCAACTGCTCTTTGGCATCAATGGCGCGGCTCTGCGCATTCAGCGTGGTGCCGTTCGCCGTCATCGCCAGGCTCACGTTATCCGCCAGCGCGCCGCCGCCAACCAGCCAGCGGCGTAAGTCACCGTCGGTAAACACGCCTTTCACCTGCAATTGCTCATCGCAGACGGCAACCAGGCCCAGCCCGGTGCGGCTCAGTTCGAGCATCGCGTCCATGATGCTGGCATGAATACTTACCTGCGGTACATCGGCATCGCGGCGCATCAGATGATGAACTTTATTCAGCAAGCGTGCGCCCAGCGCGCCAGCCGGATGCGAACGGGCAAAATCTTCTTCATTGAAACCACGCGCCTGCATCACGGCCATCGCCAGCGCATCGCCCATCATCAGCGTATTCACGGTGCTGGAGGTGGGGGCCAGACGCATCGGGCAGGCTTCACGTTCAACGGAAATATCAAGAACGGCTTTTGCGGCTAAACCTAACGGCGAGTGGGATTTTCCGGTCATCGCCAGCAGGATAACGGACTTTTCTTCCAGACGCGGGATGATGAGATCCAGCTCTTTCGCGCCGCCGGAGTAGGAGATAAACAGCATCACATCCTGGCTTTCCACCATGCCGAGATCGCCGTGCAGCGCTTCCGCCGGATGAACAAAGAACGCAGGGGTGCCGGTGCTGGCGAAGGTTGCTGCGAGTTTTTTACCGATGTGGCCCGATTTACCGATGCCGGAAACAATCAGTTTGCCTTTGCAATTAATGATGGCTTCGGCGGCTTTGATAAAGTCGTCACCCAGGCGATCCGGCAGTTGGCTGGCTTCATGAAGTTCCAGCACCAGCGTTTGACGGCCCGCTTCCAGTAAAAAATTGTTTTCCGCAATCATGGCGTTGCATCCTGTCATTTTTGTATGTCATAGGTGTAGGGATCGGCGTTCACCGACGTGCGGCGTAAGGGTACTGATTTCGTGCCCCCAATACCAATAGCGCGATCAAGGTCTGGGCGTTTCGCCTGGGGTGAAGTTTTTTTCTCTGCGATACGCGAAGGCGCTTCCTTGAGGCGTTGCGATTGCTTTACCATAATTACCTCTTGCCGATATTGTTAAATGGATGTCCCATGTTGAAGCGTCGTTATATCGCCTTACTCCCCCTGTGTGTCCTGCTCGCTGCCTGTAGCAGCAAACCGAAAACCGCCGCCGCACCGGCAACGGCTGGCACGCCATCCGGCGGTTTCCTGCTGGAGCCGCAGCACAATGCGCTGATCCCGACCGGTGATTTCGCCAACAACCCGGCGGCAGAGCAGTTCATCGATAAGATGGTGAGCAAGCACGGCTTTGACCGACAACAGCTGCACGAAATTCTCTCCCAGGCGAAGCGTCTCGATTACGTACTGCGTCTGATGGATCGCCAGGCACCGACCGGCCTGCCGCCGAGTGGGCCAAACGGTGCGTGGCTGCGTTATCGCAAACAGTTTATTACCCCGGACAACGTGCAAAACGGTGTCGCGTTCTGGAACCAACATGAAGCTGCGCTGAAACGCGCATGGCAGGTGTACGGCGTACCGCCGGAAATTATCGTCGGCATTATTGGCGTTGAAACCCGCTGGGGCCGCGTGATGGGCAAAACCCGTATCCTTGATGCGCTGGCGACGCTCTCCTTTAACTATCCGCGCCGCGCGGAGTACTTCTCTGGTGAACTGGAAACCTTCCTGCTGATGGCCCGCGATGAAAGCGATGACCCGCTGGATCTGAAAGGCTCCTTCGCAGGCGCGATGGGTTACGGCCAGTTTATGCCGTCCTCTTACAAACAGTATGCCGTTGATTTTAATGGCGACGGTCACATCAACCTGTGGGATCCGGAAGATGCCATCGGCAGCGTGGCGAACTACTTCAAACAGCACGGTTGGGTGAAGGGCGACCAGGTGGCGGTGCAGGCGATGGGCCAGGCGCCGGGGCTGGAAAACGGCTTTAAAACCAAATACAGCGTGTCGCAGCTTGCTGCCGCAGGCCTGACGCCGATGAATTCTCTGGGCAATCATCAGCAGGCCAGCCTGCTGCGTCTGGATGTCGGCACCGGTTACCAGTACTGGTACGGCTTGCCGAATTTCTACACCATCACCCGCTACAACCACAGCACGCACTATGCGATGGCTGTCTGGCAGCTTGGTCAGGCTGTCGCGCTGGCTCGCGTTCAGTAATCCCGCTTCCCCTTCCGTCCGGGAGGGGAGTTACATTTAGATACACCCTCAGGCGCTGACAAGGATTTACATTCATCTGCCCGCTGTTTATTGTTATGTTATAACATAATGATTGAGGCGCTATTGATGTCATCTTCGCTTTTCTCTCTCTCCAGCCTGAGGCGGCTGGCAGGCGTATGCCTGCTGCTGGCGGTTATCTGGCTGGTCGCCTGGTGGGCGGTATCGCTGCCATGATTGTTCTGGATAAGCTTTGTGTCGGCTATGACGGCGAAGCGATTGCGCCACCCGTCGATGGACGCATTACGCGCGGTAGCCTGATGGCGATCGTCGGGGAGAATGGCTGCGGCAAATCGACGTTACTAAAAACGCTGGCCGGATTTATTCCTCCTGTCAGCGGGCGTGTGCACTGGCAGACGCGCCGTCCGATTATCGGTTGGCTGGCGCAACGACAGCTGATGGATCAGCAATTTCCATTAACAGTGCAGGACGTGGCGTGTCAGGGGATGTGGCCTCGCATCTCGTTGGGCTTTGGCATTGATCGAAAGGGACGTCGATGCGTGGCCGGCGCTCTGGAGCGCGTCGGGCTATTGTCGCTGGCGAAAACTCCGATTGGCAGCTTATCCGGCGGCCAGTTTCAGCGCATGCTCTTTGCCCGCATCCTCGTTCAGCAGGCCCCGCTGGTGATGCTGGATGAACCCTTTACCGGCGTCGATGAAACGACGACGGAGATGCTGATGTCGCTCATTCTCGATATGCAGCGGCACGGGCAAACGGTGCTGGCGGTGCTGCATGACAGCGAAAAAGTGGCGCGTTTCTTTCCACAGGTGCTTGAGCTGGGCGGTGTGCGCGCACTCTCCCCGCAGTTACCCGCGAGGTCAGCATGATCTGGCACACCTTTTTTCAGCCGTTTATTGAGTTTGGCTTTATGCGCCGTGCGCTGATGGTGTGCTTTGCGCTCTCACTGAGCACCACGCTGCTCGGCGTGTTTCTCCTGCTGCGGCGGATGAGTTTAATGGGCGATGCGCTGTCGCACGCCATTCTTCCCGGCGTTGCTGTGGGCTATTTAATGAATGGAATGTCATTGCTGGCAATGACGATCGGCGGTTTCGTGGCAGGGATCGCCGTGGCACTGGGGGCGGGCTGGGTGAGTCGTCGCACGCTCCTGAAAGAGGACGCCAGCTTTGCCGGATTTTATCTGGGATCGCTGGCGCTGGGCGTAACGCTGGTGTCGCTTCGCGGCTCCAACGTCGACCTGCTGCATCTCCTGTTCGGCTCGATTCTGGCGGTGGATGGGCCATCTGCACTGTTTGTCGCGCTGGTGGCCAGCATCACGCTGGTCGCGCTGGCAGTGTGCTATCGCGGACTGGTGGTAGAAGCGTTCGACAGCAGCTGGTTGCAGGTGAATGCACGCTGGCTACCGTCAGCATTGCATGGCTTATTCCTCGCGCTGCTGGTGCTGAATCTGGTGGCCGGGTTTCAGGTGCTGGGCACATTAATGGCGGTGGGTGTGATGATGCTTCCCGCCATAGCGGCCCGCTGCTGGGCGCAAACGCTGCCAGCCATGCTCGGGTTGGCGGGGCTTTGCGGCGTACTTTGCGCCTGGATAGGTCTGAGTCTGTCGTGGGCGGCGAGCCTGCCCGCCGGGCCGTCTATCGTGCTCGCCGCCAGTCTGGTGTTTCTTTTTTCACTAATTTTTGGCACGCGCAGTAGGCTGGCCTATCGCCTGCGTGCGCTTTTTAACTGAGGGGAGGGGATGAAAATGAAGAAGGTGATTCTGGCGCTGGCGCTGGGGGTAATCGCGCAGGGTGTGATGGCGAAAACGCTCAATGTGGTCACCAGTTTTTCGGTGCTGGGCGATATCACGCAGCAGGTTGGCGGTGATGCGGTGAAGGTGACGACGCTGGTGGGGCCGGACGGCGATCCGCATACTTTTGAGCCGTCGCCAAAAGAGAGCGCCTTGCTAAGTAAAGCGGATGTGGTAGTGGTTAACGGCCTGGGGCTGGAAGGGTGGATTGACCGATTAGTCAAAGCGTCCGGGTTTAAAGGCCAACTGGTTGTGGCTTCGCAGGGTGTCGCTACACAAACCCTCGAAGAAGACGGGCAAACGGTGACGGATCCGCACGCATGGAACAACGTGGCGAATGGCGTCCTTTATGCGCAGAACATTACTGAGGGCCTCGCTAAAGCGGACCCACAGGACGCAAGCGTAATTAAAGCCCGCGGTGCGAAATATGCGGATGAGCTCAGGGCGCTCGATAGCTGGGTGAAGCAGCGTTTTAGCCCAATTCCGCGCGAGAAGCGTAAGGTGCTGACCAGCCACGATGCTTTCGGCTATTTTGCCAAAGCCTATCAGGTCGACTTCCTGTCGCCACAGGGATTGTCATCAGAAAGTGAAGCGAACGCGGCGGAGGTTGGCGCGTTGATCCAACAAATTAAGGCTGACGGTGTGCATACCTGGTTTATGGAAAATCAGCTCGACCCGCGACTGGTCAAACAGATTGCGTCCGCAACTGGTGCGCAAGCAGGCGGTGAGCTTTATCCGGAAGCGTTATCGGAACCGGGCGGCGTGGCGGATAGCTACGTGAATATGGTGCGGCATAACGTGGAGACTATTGTTGCCAGTATGCAGTAATAGCGGTCGGCCCGTGAGGGCCGACGCTTACTTCATGCTGCCTTGCCCGGCTTTTAATGACTTCACTGTTTTGCCCAAATGCAGGGCGTAAAACAGGCAACCCAGGCTAAGCAATAATTCAACTGACATATACAAAAGATCGAACTGGCCCATACCAACACTTAAGCCCACTTTCAGTAACGTAAACAGGCCGCAAAAAATCATTATTAAGCGCAACTGTTCTGTTTGGGTGAGTTTTTTTTCTGCTGCCGAGTGTGGTTTTGCCATCTCCCTGTTCCTTCCATTTTTCCGTGGTGTGGTTCCTGTGAAATTATCTCACCACGCTTTTCGGGCCGCTATCCGAAAAGCGGCTGAGTGATGTTTGCCGTCCATTTTCTGAACCCCCCTCGTAAAATGGACACCTCGCCCCCATCTGTGTTGGGAAAGTGCTATCTTGTCCGACAGATATCTACCTGACAGGAGTGGTGATGACTGACAGCGAATTATTTCAACTGAGCGAAAAGGTCGGGCAGGCGCTGAAAGCGCAGGGCGCAACGGTAACTGCGGCAGAATCCTGCACCGGCGGCTGGATTGCCAAAACCCTGACCGATGTCGCGGGAAGCTCCGCGTGGTTTGAACGCGGCTTTGTCACCTATAGCAATGAAGCCAAATCACAAATGATTGGCGTCAGTGCGGTGACGCTGGAACAGCACGGCGCGGTGAGTGAACCGGTCGTGGTCGAAATGGCCGTGGGCGCATTGCGGGCAGCGCGCGCGTCTTATGCGGTATCGGTCAGCGGCATTGCCGGGCCGGATGGCGGTAGCGATGAGAAGCCCGTCGGCACCGTGTGGTTTGGCGTGGCAAGCGCGACCGGGCAGGGCGTAACCCAGCGTGAATGCTTCGCGGGCGACCGTGAATCGGTGCGTCGACAGGCCACGGCATTTGCCTTGCAACTGCTCTGGCAACAATTTCTACAAAACACTTGATACTGTATGACCATACAGTATAATTGCTTCAACAGAACAGACTTCATTCCCCGGGCTTGCTCGGCATGACAGGAGTAAAAATGGC
>CAJYVI010000080.1 GCA_913778145.1 uncultured Pseudocitrobacter sp. | reverse complement strand
GTTCTGATGATCGATGTACTGGACTTTAAAGAAGTTCGCGATCATATGGGGGCACCGGTCATTTTAATGATGGCGGGGGTGATCGGTGTGGCTGATGCGCTGGCTGGCACCGGCTTTACGGCAATGGTAGGCGATGCCGTTGCAGGTGTGCTCGGGTCTGGCGTCTCACCGTTTGTATTTATTGTCGCCTTTGCTTTACTTACCAGTACCTGCGCCACCTTCACGGGTTCGAATATGGGGTCAGTCTATATTTTTGCTCCCATCGCCATTGCCGCCTGTACCAGTCTTGGTCTTAACCCCACCGCTGCCGCGATTGCGGTGGTGATTTCTGGCTGGAATGGCGGCTATATGCCTATTGACGGAATGCCAGCCATGATCCTCGGGATGGGGAAATACAAACTTCCCGAATTCTGGGTGTTCTCCGTACCGATGTATCTCATCCGCATTCTGGCGCTTTGCGCAGGCGCTGTGTTTATCTTCCCAATGTAACCTCAGGCAAGAAAAGCGTTCCTTTCAAATAAAGGGACGCTTTCCCGCACTTAACTCCTCTGCGAGAACGCTAACCCCTCATTGAATCCATGGTTATAAAAAATGAGATCTCAGTCACAAAATGATTGTCATTCAGACAGCAATGGCTTTAAGATCGCACGTCTCATCCTTTCCCAACTACCCCAGAAAATTCTATGACAACGAACACAGTCTCGCGCCACATCGCATGGCTCCGGGTGGTGACGCTCGCCATCGCAGCCTTCATCTTTAATACCACCGAGTTTGTGCCGGTGGGCCTGCTTTCTGATATCGCCGACAGCTTTGGGATGACGACGGCGCAGGTCGGTATCATGCTTACAATCTATGCCTGGGTAGTGGCGCTGATGTCGCTGCCGTTTATGCTGCTCACCAGTCAGATGGAACGCCGTAAGTTACTGATTGGCCTGTTTGTGCTGTTTATCGCCAGCCACATCCTCTCTTTCTTCGCCTGGAACTTTACCGTGCTGGTCGCCAGCCGTATCGGTATCGCGTTTGCCCATGCCGTGTTCTGGTCGATCACCGCGTCGCTTGCCATCCGCATGGCGCCTGCCGGAAAACGGGCGCAGGCGTTGAGCTTGATTGCCACCGGTACCGCACTGGCGATGGTTTTCGGTATTCCAATTGGCCGCGTCGTTGGGCAATATTTTGGCTGGCGGACGACCTTCCTTGCTATTGGTATCGGTGCGTTGCTGACCATGGTGGCGCTGATAAAACTGCTGCCCAAACTGCCGAGTGAACATTCGGGTTCCCTGAAAAGCCTGCCCGTGCTGTTCCGTCGCCCGGCGCTGGTCAGCATTTATCTGCTGACCGTGGTCGTAGTGACCGCCCATTACACCGCATACAGCTACATCGAACCCTTTGTGCAAAACGTTGCCGGCCTGAGCGGGAATTTCGCTACCATGCTGCTGCTGATCCTTGGCGGTGCGGGCATTATCGGCAGCGTTCTGTTCGGGAAACTGGGTAATTTGCATGCTTCTGGACTTATCAGCAGCGCAATTGGCCTGTTGCTGATTTGTCTGCTGCTACTGCTACCCGCCTCTCATCAGGCGAGCAATCTTGCGGTATTAAGCGTCTTCTGGGGAATTGCGATTATGATAATCGGCCTCGGAATGCAGGTGAAAGTGTTATCGCTGGCGCCGGATGCCACCGACGTGGCGATGTCGCTCTTTTCCGGCATCTTTAATATTGGGATTGGCGCAGGCGCGCTGCTGGGAAGTCAGATAAGCAGCCACATTTCAATGGCCTCAATTGGTTACGTCGGGGCGGTGCCGGCAGTCGCGGCGCTAATCTGGTCGGTGGTAATCTTCCGCCGCTGGCCTGCCGCGTCATTAGAAGAGCAGGCACACCGCTCGTAATAAATGCGTGCCGGGGTGATGGCCCCGGCACGCTGATTTACGCGCCCGGCCAGGTGTTAATGATTTCCACCACGCCGTTGATTATAAACTGCACGCCCATACACACCAGCAGGAACCCCATCAGGCGCGAAATGGCTTCAATGCCGCCTTTCCCCACCCAGCGCATGATTGCCCCGGAACTGCGCAGGCTTCCCCACAGAATAACCCCCACCAGCGCGAAGATAATCGGCGGTGAAACCATTACCACCCATTCCGGGAAACTGACCCCGTGTTTAATGGTGGACGCCGAGCTGATAATCATTGCGATGGTACCCGGACCCGCCGTACTCGGCATGGCCAGTGGAACAAATGCGATATTGGCGGTTGGCTCGTCTTCCAGCTCTTCTGACTTGCTGGAGGCTTCCGGCGATTCGTGGGCCTTCTGCTGCGGAAAAAGCATGCGGAAACCGATAAATGCGACGATCAATCCACCAGCAATACGCAGTCCAGGTATAGATATGCCGAATGTATTCATGACCAGTTGGCCCGCGTAGTACGCCACCATCATGATCGCAAAGACGTAGACAGACGCCATTCGAGCCTGACGGTTTCGTTCTGCCGCGTTCATATTTCCCGCTAATCCAAGAAAAAGAGCGACGGTGGTAAGCGGGTTTGCCAGCGGTAATAACACCACCAGACCAAGCCCAATTGCCTGAAAAAGTTCAATCATATGAAATACTAGCCTTCTCTGTTTTATGAATAAGTTCGCAGTCTACGCGATGGAGTATAGCGTTTTCGCAGCATCTCTTGCTATGTCACGCCGCTGTACAGAATTTCCTCTTTATTGCTGTTGGATAGTCTCTGTTCAGCGTTTTAGCAAATCGTGGCATCCCTCAATCCATTCAGTTGACTTATGATTGCGTGAGAAATAATATCCACCGCAACTAAAGTACTTGCCAGGGCAACCATTGTGAACATCACAAGCGACCTCTTTGATGAAATTATCCCGCTTGGGCATTTGATTCACATGGTTAATCAGAAAAAAGATCGCTTACTCAACGAGCATCTATCGCCTGAAGACATTACTTCTTCTCAGTTCAGGGTTCTCTGCTCTATCCGTTGCAAAGGCAGCATTACGCCGGTAGAGCTGAAGAAAATCCTTTCGGTCGATCTGGGCGCGCTTACCAGAATGCTTGACCGATTGCTTTGCCGGGGTTGGATTGCCCGTTTGCCGAATCCTCATGACAAACGTGGCGTACTCATCCAGTTAACGCCTGAAGGCGCTGAAATTTGTGAGAAATGTCATCAGCTTGTTGGGCAGGACCTGCATCAGGAATTAACAAAAAACTTAACGGCAAACGAAGTTGCTACGCTTGAGCTTCTGTTAAAAAAGATTTTGCCGTAAACAGAAAGAGGTAAGACGATGTCCAGACGCAACACTGACGCTATCACCATTCATAGCATTTTGGACTGGATCGAAGATAACCTTGAATCGCCCCTGTCGCTGGAAAAAGTGTCAGAGCGTTCAGGTTACTCCAAATGGCACCTGCAACGGATGTTTAAAAAGGAAACCGGACACTCTTTAGGTCAGTACATTCGCACTCGTAAACTGACCGAGATTGCCCAGAAGTTAAAAGAGAGCAATGAGCCGATTCTCTACCTGGCGGAACGCTACGGTTTTGAATCACAGCAGACGTTGACGCGTACCTTTAAAAACTATTTCGATGTGCCGCCGCACAAGTATCGCGTCACCAATATGCACGGAGAGTCTCGTTACCTCTTCCCACTTAATCACTGTAGTTATTAATCGCCTGCACAAGACGTATTGAGGAATACCATGAAACTGTTCGCCTCCGCTGCCTTCGCTATTATGGCGTTGGTTTCCAGCCAGAGTTATGCGGAGCAAACCCTGACACCAACGCAACACAACGCCCGAGACACCATGATTATGCCGTCGGCTAACCAACAGTCGCCGTTCGATTTTAATCATATGGATGCCGGTAGCGACAAATCAGACGAACTGGGTGTGCCGTACTACAACCAGCGTGGCCTCTGATTTGTGTCCGCCCCGCACACGCGGGGCGTTGCTTTATCCCCTCGCCGCCCGCATGCCGGGTAAACGCAAGCCAAAGACATTAATAAACAAGCCCGCCATAATCAGCACCGCCCCCAAAAGCTGTAATGCCGATAAGGTTTCATCGAGCAATAACGCCGCGCTCGCCAGCCCCACAACCGGAACCAACAACGACAACGGCGCCACACGCCAGGTTTCATAACGCCCCAGTAATGTACCCCAGATGCCATAGCCAATAATCGTCGCCACAAACGCCAGATACACCAGCGACAAAATCGTGGTGAGGTCGATAGTCAACAGGCTTTGCGCCATCAACGTTGGGCCTTCAAACATTAGTGAACTGAGCATAAACGGAATAATCGGGATCAGCGCACTCCACACCACCAGCGACATCACTGCCGGTCTTGTTTCATGCTGCATAATGCGTTTATTAAAGATATTGCCGCAGGCCCAGCTTAGCGCCGCTGCCAGAGTGAGCATAAAACCTAACAAGCCGACATGCTGGCCGTTCAGACTCCCCTCAATCAGCACCAGTACGCCAAAGACCGCAAGGGAAATCCCGGCGACCTGCTTGCCCTGCAAACGTTCGCCAAAGACAAACGCGCCGAGAATGATGGTAAAGAACGCCTGCGCCTGAAGCACCAGAGAGGCCAGCCCGGCAGGCATGCCAAATTTGATCGCGCAAAACAGAAAGGCAAACTGGCCAAAGCTTATTGTCAGGCCATAACCCAACAGCAGGTGAAGGGGAACTTTCGGCCTTGCCACAAAAAAGATGGCCGGAAACGCCACCAGTAAAAAGCGTAACCCTGCTAACAAAAGCGGTGGCATATTGTGCAGGCCCACTTTGATCACCACAAAGTTGATGCCCCACGCCACCACCACCAGCAATGCCAGTAGCCCATCTTTACGTGTCATACCCTGCCTCAATTATTTATTAAAATTATGTGAACAGATTCAACATAACTAAAAATAGCAAGATCGAACAGATCATTATTTTTGGCAGGGTGAAAAGTGCGGACATCCCCTTTCCTCTGGTATACAAGCACGCGTTAGCATGATATTTGTGAAAAGGCACATCACAACGAAAACATAACAAATCGTCAGGCAGAATAATGAAACCATCTTTACGGCGCTCCACCGGTGCGCTGCTGGCGTCGTCGCTCCTGTTGACTATTGGACGTGGCGCAACACTTCCTTTTATGACTATCTACCTCACGCGCAAATATGCGATGACGGTCGATACCATCGGCTACGCCATGACTATCGCGTTGACCATCGGCGTTATTTTTAGCCTTGGCTTTGGCATTCTTGCGGATAAGTTTGATAAGAAACGCTATATGCTGCTGGCAATCGTAGCGTTTATCGTTGGCTTTATTGCCATTCCGCTGGTGAATAGCGTTACGCTGGTGGTGCTCTTTTTTGCATTGATTAACTGCGCGTATTCCGTATTCTCGACCGTCCTGAAAGCCTGGTTCTCTGATGCCCTTTCGTCGACGGAAAAGGCGCGGATCTTTTCGCTCAACTACACCATTCTTAATATCGGCTGGACGATCGGGCCGCCGCTTGGCACGCTGCTGGTTATGTACAGCATCAATCTGCCTTTTCTGCTGGCTGCCGTATGCGCAGCATTGCCGCTGGTGCTGATTCAGCACTACGTACAGCGGCTTCTTGCCAGTGAAAGTGAACAAACGCCGGTGGCATGGGATCCGTCGGTACTACTGCATGATAAAGCCCTGTTATGGTTCACGCTTTCAGGACTGCTTGCCTCTTTTGTTGGCGGATCGTTTGCCTCATGCCTCTCGCAATATGTACTGGCGGTGGCAGACAGCACTTTTGCAGAGAAAGTGATCGCGGTGATCCTGCCGGTGAATGCCGCGATTGTGGTCTCCCTCCAGTATGCGGTAGGCCGCCGACTCAGCACCACAAACCTGCGCCCGCTCATGACGCTGGGCACCGTTTGCTTTGTGCTGGGGCTGGTCGGGTTTATGTACTCCGATAACAATCTGCTTTACTGGGGACTCGCGGCGGCGGTATTTACGATTGGCGAAGTTATCTATGCACCCGGTGAATACATGTTGATTGATAACATCGCTCCGCCGGGCATGAAAGCCAGCTATTTCTCAGCACAGGCGCTTGGCTGGATGGGCGCAGCGATAAACCCCATGCTCACAGGGCAAATTCTCACGCACATGCCGCCTGCGTCGCTGTTCCTGGTTTTAATCGCCGCGATCGTTATCGCCTGGGCGTTAGTGCTGAAAGGCATGAACGCCAGCGGCAGAGGTAAAGCGCTCACCGCGCTGTAAGTGGTATCTTCAGCGCGCGATTTCCGCGTGCTGAGGCGTACCGGCAAACTCAAATCCCTCAACCTGCCAGCCGGTCATTCCGCCAATCATCACTTTCACCGGACGCCCCAGTAACGCCAGTTTCAGCGCAGCCTGGTCGGCACCGTTGCAGTGAGGGCCTGCGCAATAGACCACAAACAGCGTCTCCTGTGGCCACTGTGCCATTCGCTCTGTGGTAATCTGCCGATGAGGCAAATGAAGCGCGCCGGGAATATGTTGCGCAGCAAACATTTCCGCACTCCCCACGACATGCAGAAGTACAAAATCGACATCCTTATTACGCATAGCGGCGTGCACATCGGCACAGTCAGTCTCCACACTTAAACGCTGACGAAAATGGCGTATTGCTTCTTTGGCTGGGGCCACGGCGAATTCACTTACATAACTCATAGTCACATCTCCTGGTCTGTGTTAACACTATGTTGTAACCGCGTCTGCGGGATCCACTAACGCGAGTATAAACATGGCATTACCCTTTAAGCCGCCCACATTTCTGACAGAAAACGGTCAAAATATGACAATCTCTCACTCCCCGCTGGCGGTGGTGCTGGCCTACGATGGGCTGTGTACATTTGAATTCGGCGTAGCGGTGGAATTTTTTGGCCTCCCGCGCCCCGAGATGGATGAAGGCTGGTATCGGTTTGCCGTTGCCGCCGTCGATGAAGGCGAAATGCGCGCCCTTGGCGGTATTCGTCTGATGACGGACGGCGGGTTGGATCTTTTAAGCGTCGCAGACACCATCGTTGTGCCCGGCTGGCGCGGCGCGGAAATGCCGGTGCCAGACATGCTGTGTGAAGCATTGCGTCAGGCTCATGCCCGAGGATGCCGAATTATGTCTATTTGCTCCGGCGTTTTTGTACTGGCGGCGGCAGGCTTGTTGGACGGTAAAAAAGCCACGACCCACTGGCGTTACACTGAGAGACTTCAGCAACGTTATCCCGCTATCAGTGTGGTAGAAGATGTGCTGTATCTGGAACAGGATAACGTCATGACTTCAGCAGGAAGCGCAGCGGGGATTGATCTCTGTTTGCACGTCGTGCGGCTCGATTTCGGCCTCGATGCTGCAAATATCGTTGCGCGTCGTTTAGTGGTACAGCCTCATCGCGACGGTGCACAAAAACAGCAGATTGAGCGACCAGTCGCGCGCGATCGCGAAAGCCTGCGGTTAGGCTCACTGTTTGATTATCTGCACCAGAATATTGCTGAAAACCATACGGTGGCCTCGCTGGCGAAGCGTATGGATATGAGTGAACGTACGTTTTTACGCCGGTTTCAGGAAGCCACGGGAAAGACACCCGCTCGCTGGCTCCTGGATGAACGCCTAAGCCAGGCGCAGCACTATCTGGTCACTACACGAATTAATATGGAAAGCGTGGCTGAGCGTGTTGGTTTTGCCAATGGGAAAACTCTTCGTCGCCACTTTCAACGATATCTGGCAAGTAGCCCTCTCGCGTGGCGAAAAAAATTCTCGCCCCATCGTGAATAAGCTTTTTCAGGCAAAAAAAAACCGTCAGATAACTGACGGTAAAATGCTTGCATGGATAGATCTGTGTTTTTGGTTAGTACAGTCATTCGTAGACATCCGTGGTCAAGACGACTGTTGCTAAAATCATCCTATCACCGGCTTCCTCAATGAAAGCTAAACGACAAATACGTCATTCAGCGTATTTGTTTTCCAGCCCTTTTTGCTTTTACAGCAGGCTGTGCGATCCGCCCACATTCTGCCCGAACGCGATTCCTGTAAATTTTGATTTTCAGGCGTATTTGACCAGGTGACACTACGGCGAATCTTACGCATATTCTTTTTCATACTCCCCTCCGGCAGATTGTCGAAATTTAATCCGTTAACTCAACAAGTTACAAAGCAATAGTAGCAGTTTGAATGGCGATTTATTTCAATAAATGCGCTTATTTGTAAAGACGGCGTGAGGAAATGCACGAATGCTAAATACATAGTTATCGACATCCGACACCTACTGATTATGTCAGCTTGTCGTAAAATTCATCTTGCGTAAGATGACCTGCGTTATCGTCCTTCAGGACTGATGACGAGAATGCATAATTCATTGTCAGATTTAGCCCGCCTTCCCCTGTGCGGGCTTTTTTTCGTGTTCCCATCACAAAAACAGACATCAACAATAAAAAACATTTGATACCCGAACAGATAAATTATAATGCGGATGAATAACACTACAGGGAGGTTGTCGTGTTCGAAGCCCATTTAAATATTTTTATCAGAGCGGTGTTTGTTGAAAACATGGCTCTCAATTTCTTTTTAGGTATGTGCACGTTCCTGGCGATTTCTAAAAAGATCGATATTGCCTTTCGGCTTGGCCTTACGGTTACAGCCCTGCTTACCGTGGCGACGCCCATCAACAATCTGATTTACACCCATCTGCTGCGAGAGAACGCGCTGATAGAGGGTGTGGATCTGAGTTTTCTTGATTTCATCACCTTTATTGGCGTTCTGGCGGCACTGGTCCAGATTCTGGAAATGGTACTGGATCGCTTTCTGCCTGCCTTGCATCACACACTTGGGGCATTCCTGCCGCTGTTGACCATTCATTGCGCGATCTTCGGGGCGACAATTTTTATGGTACAGCGTGAGTATACATTCGGGGAGTCCATCACTTACGGCGCCGGATGTGGCCTTGGCTGGATGCTGGCACTGGTGGCGCTGGCGGGCATTCGCG
>CAJYVI010000079.1 GCA_913778145.1 uncultured Pseudocitrobacter sp. | reverse complement strand
GTTGACTGGTATTCACCGATTGAAGGCGGTGTGGTCACCTGGAATGCGGCCAGCGCGGCTCAGCGTCAGAGTGCCCTGAGCCACCTTGATGCTCTCCAGCAAACCGTGTGGACGCTCTCCGGCAACTGTCAGCAATCGGATAAACCTGCGCAACAACTCTTCGGTGCGCTGCTGAAAAACACATTGCAGTTTCCGAGCGAGAATCATCTTTTTCTGGTTAATGACAAACCAGTTATTTGCTTCTGGGGATTTGTGAATCTTAACAAAAGCGCGCGTGACGATGCTTTCGCCTGCCTGCGTATGGCTGAGGCAGAACCGCGCATTGAGCATCTGCCCGCCGACGACGCCCCAACAGAACCGATGGTCGCCTTTACTCAGGCCGATATCCCGCTGCTTTGCGAACCGGAATGCCCCGAAGTGGCCCCCATAATCCACCGTACCACCACGGCACGAGGACGCTGGCGTTGGTCGCTCCCCTTCGCGGCGGCAATTGTTGTGGCAGTGGTCGCAGCGTTCTATTGGCCATCCGTGCCGACGCCCGTACAGGCGGCGCAATCTCCGGTGGTTAGCTCCCCAACGATGCCAATGCTTACCCGCACACTGCCTTTACAGTTAGCCAGTCACACCGAACAACCGGCCCCCGCGAAAGAAATTGTGCTAGCCCCGATAGCCAAAGATGCCCTCGTGATGGAGTCTGATCAGCTTCGCGCTGGAACCACGCGCTTTCTGAACGGCAACTGGCGACTTTTGCTGGAGATGAAGAATGCCCCTTCGCTGCGTTATCAGATTGAAAACAATAAAGGCACGGCCCGCTTGGTGCACGGTGACAATATTATCTGCCGCGTTGCACTGTTCGCCGGTCTGCATCAAAACGGCGAACTGTTGATCAAAACTCGTGGCACTGCGCGCTGTAGCGATGGTTCTCGGTTCCCAATGCCGGAGGTTAGCTGTAAAGCAAACAGCCAGAATGTTGCCGCCTGCACCGCACGCTACAGTGCGGACAGTATTGTACCTGTTACCTTTAAGAAGATCGGAGGCTGACAATGCTGGTCACTCTTTGCGATTATAAACAAAGTGTTACGCTGATTGCCGACAGCGGCGTACAGTTTCTTGATTTTGGTTTAACGCCGCAAAGTTCGCCGGGCGTTGGCCGATTTGTGCGAAAAACTGCCAATGGTCCGCTTCTGCGGCTGAGCTGGGATGCCGCGCGTTTGCGCTACACGCTGGCAGGCGATGCCGACAATCAACCAGAAGTGGTTAAACCTGAAAGCACGCTGGAATTGTACCACTCATTAAACCTGCTGGATGGCGTATGGCTGCCGCTACCATTTTTACGCTTTAACCCGCCCCGCACCTTCGTTGATGGGCCCGATAACTGGGCTCGTGTGCAAATACGCAAGCTTGAGACGCCCGACAGCGCTGGTAATAGCCATCGCGTGACGTTAGCTTTTGATAGCCAGACACATGGCAACACCTCTGCGACTCTCGCGCCGGTTGAGAATGACGTTCTAAACGGCACGCGTTTTGCACTGGCGTGGCAGGATGACGAACTTGCCGATTTTCTCGATCAAACCTGGATCGATGGCTGGCTCCGCGAGGCCTTTATCCAGGCACTTCATCAACATGAACCGCGCAGCGAACAGGATCTGGCGCACGCCATGCGGTTATTTGAATATCAGGGTCACTGGTTAAATATTGTCGCCATGCTCGGCGAACAGCTTGTCGTTCCGGAAGTAAAGTTAGTAACCACTACGCTTAGTACCCCTGCTGTTCCTGTTGACCTGATTCTTGATGTCGGCAATACGCACACCTGCGGCATACTGATTGAAGATCATGGCGACGCCAATGATGGCCTGCGACAGACCGCAGAAGTTCAGGTTCGCTCGCTGAGTCAGCCGCTGTTTTTGAATGCGCCGATGTTTACCAGCCGGGTGGAGTTTGCGCAGACGCGGTTTGGCAAACAGCACTTTTCCGTTGAAAGCGGGCGTGAAAATGCGTTTATCTGGCCGTCGTTAGTTCGCGTGGGTGATGAAGCACGTAAGCTGGCGATGCAGCGTACCGGTACGGAAGGCCATAGCGGGCTTTCCAGCCCGCGGCGCTATCTGTGGGATGAAACCCCGACTGTGCAAAGCTGGCGCTTTAGCCAGCTAAACGGTAAATCACAACGTGAGCCGCTGGCGACAGCCTCGCCGTTAATGAATCTCATGAATGACGACGGTGAACCGCTGTTTAACCTCCCTCAGGATGAGCGGATGCCGGTGTTTACGCCAAATTACAGCCGCAGCACGCTGATGACGCATATGCTGTGTGAATTACTGGCACAGTCGCTGGGGCAAATCAACAGCGTTGCGACCCGGCTGCGCCTCGGCTTTCCGGCGTCGCCGCGCCAGCTTCGAACTCTGATCCTCACACTCCCCTCGGCGATGCCAAAACAGGAGCGTGAAATCTTCCGTCGTCGGATGTCTGACGCGCTGGCGCTGGTGTGGAAAGCGTTGGGCTGGCATCCGCAGGATGATGAGTTTGATGCTCGCCAGTGCCGGGTGCCACTGCCGCAGATTCAAATGTCGTGGGATGAAGCCAGCTGCGGCCAGCTGGTCTGGCTATACAACGAAGCAATTGCCCATTATTCCGGCCAAACGGAAACGCTGTTTGCGGCGCTCGCTCGCCCGGACCGGCCTGAAGAGCCTGATATCGCCCGAGAGCGCACGCTGCGCGTCGCTTCTATTGATTTGGGCGGGGGAACGACCGACATGGCCATCACCCAGTACCAGTTGGATGATGGCTCGGGCGGCAACGTCAAAATTACACCGCAGTTGCTGTTTCGCGAAGGTTTCAAAGTCGCTGGTGACGATATACTGCTGGATATCATCCAGCGCTGCATCCTTCCGGCGCTGCAAGCCTATCTGCAACAATCGGGGGTGAACGACGCACCCACGTTGATGGCGACACTTTTCGGGGATTCAGGGCGACTGGATGCGCTGGCCGTACTGCGCCAGCAAACCACGCTGCAGCTGTTTATCCCAATGGGTCATGCCATTCTCGCCGCCTGGGAACAGAGCGATAGCGCCGATCCCTTAGCCGGGCTGCACGCAACCTTCGGTGAACTGCTCGAGCAACCGCTTACCCGCAATGTGTTGAATTATATTAATCAGGCCGTAGAGCACGCGTTACCCGCCCAAAGCAAAGCCTTTGATGTGATGTCCGTACCGCTGGCGGTGACGTTCCGCGACCTGAACGACGCCATGCTGGCGGGTGATTTTACCCTCGCCGCTCCGCTGCATGCCTTGTGTGAAGCCATTACCCATTACACCTGCGATGTACTGCTCATTACCGGCCGACCGGGTTGTCTGCCTGGTGTACAGGCGCTGATTCGCTATTTGCAGCCAGTGCCGGTGAGCCGCATGGTCTGGCTTGACCGCTATCCTGTACATGAGTGGTATCCCTTTAGCCAGCAAGGGCGCATTGGCAATCCAAAATCTACCGCCGCAGTAGGTGCGATGTTGTGCAGCCTGGCGCTCGATTTACGCCTGCCGCACTTTAACTTTAAAGCGGCGGATATCGGGGCCTATTCCACCGTACGCTATCTTGGCGTGCTGGATAAAACCGTGAATATTCTGCGCAATGAGAATGTCTGGTATCAGGATCTTGATCTCGATAAACCCGGCGTAAAACTGGATGCGCGCCTGCATTTCCCCCTGCGCGGCAGCGTCACGCTGGGCTTCCGTCAGCTCGCCAATGCGCGTTGGCCTGCCACGCCGCTGTATACCCTTAGCATCAACTCACCTGAGCTTGCGAAAACCATCGCCGGAGACGGCGTTTTACAGGTGCGGCTGGCACTTCAGGGAAGCACGAATGCGGAAGGCGCACTTTCGTTTAGCCTGAGCGATGCGTGGCTTGCCGACGGTACGCCAGTATCAACCCAGGCCCTGACGTTGAAACTTAATACGCTGGCAGACCGGCGACATCGCGGTAGCCATTACTGGATTGATAGCGGGAGCGTTTACTTAGCATGACGACAGAACAGGCTGTAATGGCATGGATTTCCACTACCCGTAAAAATGCTCCAGGGCTGGACATCGACGCGGATGCACTGCTGTTTCATCTGCTGGACCTGAGCGCACAGCGCCAGGCGCTGGAGGTTTCCCAACAGCAACGCGGTACACTGGCATTATTTGGCCATTCTCAGCGCTCAAAGGCCTGGCTGTTGAACGCGCTGTGCGGCGACGGTCATGAATGCCTGCCGATCGCTGTTGGTGAAAAACGCCTCGACTACGCCACCCACATTAATCCGGGTCATCGACACTGCCAGATGGCGCTGCGCTTTACGTGTGAAAATCCATTGCCTGACAATGACTTCCCGTTGCGTTTACGCCTGCTGCGGGAGGCACAGCTGGCGCAGGTCTTTATCGCCCACGCTGAAATCCGCACCGTGCGGGCCCAGACGTTTCGCGAGCGTCTGGCATTACTGCAAAACCTGCGTCAACCACAGGTGACCGCAGCACTGACCGCTGAAGATGCCGCAAACGTGGTGCGTTTCTGGCAATCGGTAGTGCCCACGGCGCAGCAGGAGATTGGCGAGAGTGAGTGGTATGCGTTTGCCGAACTGCTGCCGTCACTGGATCTCAGCGCCCGTACCCGCGCGTGGTCACTGCTGTGGGGCGATCGCCCAGAACTCACGCAGCAGTGGCAAACCCTGTCGCATGCCTTGCATTTATTAGGTAACGCGACCGAGATCTGCGCGCCACTAAGCCTGCTGGTCGATACGTTTATGCTGCCGACAGAAGGATTTTTATCCACCGGATGCGAGGACGATTCATCTGTACTGGTGCAATTGCCAGGCAAACAAACCGTCAGCCTTTCGCGTTCCACGCTGGCCCTCCTGACGGCCGAACTGGTTTTATACTGCCCACGCAACTTGCTGAAGAATGTCGATATTATCGACATCCCTGCGCCACCGTTCGACGAGTCAGGCGCATTGTGGGCCAGCAAGTGTCACTGGCTGTTGGAGGCATTCCGCCAGCAGCGCCAACCGGATGTACTGGTTATTTGTAACGCCACTCACCAGCGAAGCGCTATCCCGTATATCGCCAGATCCCTGAGCCAGTGGGCCGACACGACTCAGCCACAGCAGGACGGTGGCTTGCCGGGGCTGGTATGGGCCATTACCCCACAAGACGATCGCGCCGCTAACAATGTACAGCTTGATGAAGCAATTCAGCGCTTAGTCGGCAAACCGGGCCAGCGTTGGGGTACGCTACACGCCTTTGACAGCAGTAGCCTGGCGCGGTTGATTGAATGGCTGGCACGCGCCACGTTAGCTTCAACGCGAAAGCTACGCTTTGATACGTTAGCCGCGCTACACCAGCAAGCCATCCAAACGCTGCTCAGCCCGATACTCAATGGGCAGGAATCCAAATCAGTGCAATGCGAATCGTTGATCCGCGCGCTTCAGGGCCAGGCGGCGCATCACGGCGAATTGCTGGAGGGGCTACTTCCTTCCCTCGAACGCTTTAGCGCCATTGGTGAAATACAGCACTCGCGTGAAG
>CAJYVI010000078.1 GCA_913778145.1 uncultured Pseudocitrobacter sp. | reverse complement strand
AAATACCGGGCCGGTCGCCAGCAGTTCATCCCAGGTTTTTGGAAACTCGACGCCCGCTTTTTTCCAGGTGGCGGCGTTGTAGAAGAACAGCATGACGTTAGACGAAACAGGAATGGCGTTGATTTTGCCATTCACGGTGGTGGTGGCCAGCGCTTCAGGCGGGTATTGATCCAGACCCAGCGGTTTACTGAGTTTGTTGAGATCGTAAAAACCATCGCCTTTCTTCGACAGCAGCGTCAGCCAGTTCCAGTTGGTCTGGATGACATCGGCTTCGGTATTACTGTTCATTTGCGTGGTCAGGCGGGGATAAAAACCGTCCCAGCCGGTATATTCGGCTTTCACCTTAATATTTGGATATTTCGCTTGAAAAGCTTCCAGCGCTTTCATGGTAGCCTGGTTACGGGCTTTACCGCCCCACCAGGCAAAACGCAGTTCCACCTGTTCGGCGCTGTGCGCAAGAATGGGCATCGCGCTGAAACCGCAGCAGGCGAGCATCAGTAGTACTGACTTTTTCATTGAACAACCCTCCGTGTAAAAGGATCAGCGGCGATCTCTGCGCTGTTGATGATATGTGGATAGCGCTTTCACCATCTTCATTTCTTGTTCACACCACGGCTTACCGTCGGCGTGAAGCACATCGTGATACCATTTCGATTGCCAGTCTGGCTGCGATCGCTGTACCACAGGCCAGGGGATCCACGTTTGTGTTCTGCCTTCCACCAGCCCCCAGTGATAACACCCGGTATCGAATGCGCTGAAGAGAGGGAGTTGTTCCGTCAAGTTACAATCAAGGTGGCGAGCGAGCCACTCGGTGCAAAGTACCGGGCGTCCGCGTTGAGAGAGTTTGTCGAGGATTTCAAGCTGGCACGCGACGGTGTTGTAGTTGTGATAACTGACGATATCTGACAGCGCGAGCGCCGTCGCGTCGATGGGATGTTCAAACGTGCCGTAATCGTCATGTTCGACATGCCACGCGCCAACAGTTAGCGGCTGGCTTGGACGAACATCGTGTGCCCAACTAAACGCGGAGACCATCAGTGTTAATGCAAATTCCTCCAGTGCGTCATCGATGTCGGATGACTCACCGGGTGCGGCAAACACGCCGCGGTTGCCAGGTTCGTTGTAAAGATCCCAGATAGCCACACGCTCGTCATTTTTAAAGTGGGTTAACACGTCACGCACATAGGCTTCGACGCGTGGCCACAAGCTTGGGCTCATCACGATGGCGCGCCCTGGGCTGGCTGCCGCCTGGCTGTTATGCAGATTGGCTACCGGATCTTTTTGCGGGCCGAGATAAGGCTCGTCGCCGGAGAACCCGCAGTCATCCATCAGGGTCAGCATGACCTGAATGTGATGTTTTGCGGCTATCGCCAGGAAAGTATCAATGCGTGCCAGAAGGCCGTCACGATCGTCTTCCCAGACAATAAACGGCAGATTGGTGCGCAGGGCGTTGTAGCCATAGTTGTGCGCCCATTCCAGTTCTTGATCGATAGTGTGGGCGTCGAAGGTATCGGCCTGCCACATTTCCGTCCAGTTCACCGCCGTGCGCGGTAAATAGTTAAATCCACAGGCCCATCCATGATGCTTGTACCACTCCTGCGCCTGTGACCTACTCCACTGAGATTGCATGAGTTTTCTCCATTAGTAATAATATTAGCTAATATTTATTACTCACCAGGCACACGCAATAAAATTCCTGGCATTTTGCCGTTTTGTTCACAAAAAAGTCGTAGAGATTTTGTGCTATAGTCGGCAGCGATAAGGAGTCGAAATGCAAAAGAAAAATAAGATAACCATGAGCGATATCGCCAGAGAAGCGGGGGTCTCCCAGGCTACCGTGTCGCTGGTGCTAAACAATAGCCGGGCAGTTCGTTTAAGCGACGATACGCGCGAGCGCGTCTTTATGGCGGCGCAGCAACTGGGCTATAAGAAAATCGCCGTGCCGCATCGTCGGGAAGGGCAGGAAGAGATTGCATTACTGCTGTGCGGCATGGATGGTTACGATCCTTTTATCGATGCATTGAGTGAAGCTAGCAGTACGGCCTGGCAGCGGGATACGCTGCTTACCGTTTACGACTATGGCGATGATTTTGAAATGGCGCGGCAAATTATCCAGCAGCTCGCCGGGCGCAAATGCGCCGGGGTGATTCTGGCAAGCCCCACCACGCGGGCGTTTGATTTTTCTCCATTTGAACCGTTGCTGAATGTGCCGGTGGTGTTGCTGAATCAGTACGATCCTGCGCGGCCACTGTTGCCGACGTTCCTGCCGGACGATCGCGCGAATGCCTGTCAGATTGTGAATCATCTGCTGGATCAGGGCGTGACGCGTATCGCGCACATTACCGGGGATGAGTGGATGGACGCCAGCGTTCTGCGTCTGGAAGGCTATCGTCAGACGCTTGAGCAGGCGGGGATCGCCATTGATGAGGCCTTAATTAAGCCGACGGACTGGTCGTTGAATGCCACCTTCAACGCCACGCTGGAATTAATGAAACTACCGCAACCGCCGCAGGCGATATTCTGCGCCAGCGACTGGATGACGCTCGGTTGCTACCAGGCGCTGGCGACGCTCAATATTAAGGTGCCGGATGAAATTCTGGTGTGCGGCTATGACGATCAGCGAATTGCGCATCAGCTAACGCCGAGACTCACCAGCGTGCAGTTAGCCTACAGCGAGCTGGGCAGAATGGCGGTGGCATATTTATGCGACGGCGATGATGTCGCAACGCACGTGCGGCTGGTGGGGAAATTACAGGTACGCGGCAGCAGCCAGCGTACCTGAGTTGTATCAGGTAACGGGGATCATCACCACGTTCTGGAACGCTGTACGCTCGGAAAGCTGCTGATACCAGCGTGTCAGATGCGGATGCGGTTGCCAGGTTTTCACCGTTTCCAGCAGGTTGTAGATGAACGGCGCGACCGCAATATCGCCGGGGCCAAACTCCTCGCCTGATAACCAACGGTGCTTCGCCAGTTCTGCGTCAAGCATCGCCAGCAGCGGTTCGCACTGGGCGATCGCATGATCAATTGCCGCGTGGTCGCGCTTTTCCGCTGGCGTTCTGACCAGCCCCATTAGGATCAGGCGATGGGTCGGTGAAAGCGTGTCATTGGCCCAGTCCATCCACTTCTCGCCCTGCGCACGCTTCGCGGGCGACTCCTGCCACAAACGACCTAATCCGTACTGCGCAACCAGATAACGCACGATGGTATTCGACTCCCACAAAATGATGTCGGCTTCGTCATCCTTCAGCAGCGGCACCAGGCCGTTGGGATTGAGCGCCAGGAATTCGGCGTCGTGGTTCAAACCAAACTCCATGCCCGCCATTATCTGTTGATAAGGTAATTCCAGCTCTTCCAGCGTCCAGCGGACTTTTTTCACGTTCGTTGAGTTATTGCGTCCCCACAGCGTAATCATAATCACCCCAGTATTTCGTATCAGTACCTATCAGCATGGTGATTCAATCCTGGGCATTAGGCAATCTCGATCAAAAAATTGTTCAGGATTTTCGCACATCCCCTGGATCTTGCGTAAACTTAAAAAACTTTACCAACTCACTGTTTCTTTAAGAGAGTTTATACGTTATTACTCACCGCCTGGTGCAGCACGGTTACGGTAGTGGCGTGTTTTTTTGGAATGGATACTTGGGTGGCTTTTATGACGCGTGATGCTTTTTCCCTTCGAAGCCTGGTTGCGGGCTCTGCTCTTTTACTTCTTGTCGCCCCTGCGGTGCAGGCGGCGGAACAACTTCCTGATGCGCCATCGATTGACGCGCGTGCGTGGATCCTGATGGATTACTCCAGCGGTAAAGTGTTAACCGAAGGGAATGCGGACGAAAAACTGGACCCGGCCAGCCTGACCAAAATCATGACCAGCTACGTGGTGGGCCAGGCGCTGAAGGCGGGAAAAATTAAGCCTACCGATATGGTCACCATCGGAAAAGATGCGTGGGCGACCGGCAACCCGGCGCTGCGCGGCTCTTCCGTGATGTTCCTGAAGCCTGGCGAGCAGGTTTCCGTTGAGAACCTGAACAAAGGTGTGATTATCCAGTCCGGTAACGACGCCAGCATCGCGATTGCCGATTATGTTGCAGGCAGCCAGGATTCATTCGTGAGTCTGATGAACGGCTATGCGCAAAAAATTGGCCTCACCAATACCACCTTCAAAACTGTTCACGGCCTCGATGCGCCGGGGCAGTTCAGTACCGCTCGCGATATGGCTTTGCTGACCAAGGCCATGATCCACGATGTGCCGGACGAGTACGCGATTCACAAAGAGAAAGAGTTCACCTTTAACAACATTCGCCAGCCAAACCGTAACCGTCTGCTGTGGAGTTCCAGTCTGAACGTCGACGGCGTAAAAACGGGCACGACGGCAGGCGCGGGCTATAACCTGGTGGCGTCTGCCAGTCAGGGGGAGATGCGCCTGATTTCCGTTGTGCTTGGCACCAAAACGGACCGCGTGCGTTTTGGCGAATCAGAAAAACTGCTGACCTGGGGTTTCCGCTTCTTCGAAACCGTAACGCCGATTAAACCGGACGCCACCTTTGTGACGCAGCGCGTCTGGTTTGGTGATACCAGTGAAGCGAAGCTGGGTGCGGGCGAAGCGGGTTCAATTACCATTCCTAAAGGGCAACTGAAAAACCTGAAGGCCAGCTATACTCTGACGCAGCCGCAGCTGACCGCGCCGCTGAAAAAAGGCCAGGTTGTCGGGACTATCGACTTTAAGCTGAACGATAAAACCATCGAACAGCGTCCGCTGATCGTGATGGAAGCGGTGGAAGAGGGCGGATTCTTTAACCGCATGCTCGATTTCGTGCTGATGAAATTCCACGAATGGTTTGGTAGCTGGTTCTCTTAACCCCTGCAAAAGGGCGATATTCTTCGCCCGTTTAAGTGCCTGATGCGCTACGCTTGTCATGCCTACAAGCCTGCGCCCGAACGGTAGGCCGGATAAGGCGTTTACGCCGCATCCGGCAAGAACAATGAGCACGAAACCCTTCTCCTGTTTTTCTTAATATGTCATTAAGATTTCCTAAATTGTCTCTCGTTGTCGGCTACTCATAATAGTGCGGTCATTGGTTGGCACATTCTTATTTTGTGTGAATAACAAAATACCGAACTATTAATAATTCTTATTAGAGAGATGCTCGTGAAGGAATATAAAGCTGTTATATATCAAGAAGGTATGCTGGGAAGCCTGCTTCTGGGTGGTTCAAAAGTCAATCCTGTTAAGTTAAGTGACTTTCTGAATAAGAATGCCAAAGAGGGTTGGCGAGTCGTGACGATGGAAAAGGATAATCGCCGCATGCTGCTGTTCTTTATGCGCGAAGCCTACGTCATTATTCTTGAAAGAGACATATGAAAACAACCATCATTGTCTGTCTGGTAATTTTGGTGGCGTGGTCATGTCTGGCGCTGATTCAGCTGTGGTTTGTCCCACTTGATGGCTGGACGTTTATTAAAATATCCATCACTGCGGGTGTGCTGGATATCGTGGTATTGGTTGTCGGTTTATGTCGACGAGAATATTGCGAAAACACCAAAATGAAGGACGATGGATATATAGACTAAATATATATTTATCGCCAGCAAGAGCGATTAACATCATACGGGAATCATCTGTATGATGTTAATTCTCATACTTACCACACCATTTCAATATTCTTTTCTTTGCAGTAATCGAGTAAAGCCCGTTCCGGTGGCGCGTCGCTTATCAGCACATCAAACTTCTCCAGCGCGCCCATTCTTGCCGGACGAACCTTGCCAAATTTACTGTGATCCGCCACCAGCACATGATAACGCGCCTGTCGCATCGCCCAGTGTTTCACCGGAAGTTCTTCAAGATTAAAACAGGTTGCGCCTTGTTGGCTATCGATGCCTGCCGCCGAATAAAAGGCGATATCCGGGCAAAGATGGGCCAGCGTATCCTGTTCGCTTAACGGTTTGAAAATGGCGTTACTGGCGTGAAACTCACCGCCGCACAGGATGACGTGACAGTTGGGTTTTTCCTGTAAGGCCAGAAAAGTATTTAACGAGTAGCAAACGCCGGTGAAGGGGAGGTCGTTCTCGATGGCGTCGATTATCCATGGCGTGGTCGTGCCACAATCAAAAAAAGCCATCTGATGCGCTTTCAACAGCTGCGCCGCAAGCCGGGCCGCATGCTTCTTTTCTTCCACCAGACGCGTTTTTTGATCGCTTAACAGGTAATGCGAAGCGCTACGCGGTTCGAGGACAATATAGCCACCGAGCAGCACCACCGGCCCACTCTGGCTGTTCAGATCGCGGCGAACCGTCATTTCGGATACACCTAATAGTGCTGCGGCTTCTTTTAGATGCAGTTTATCGCTGCGCTTTAATGCCTGAATGAGTTGACCAATCCGCTCGTCGCGTCGTGTTTCCATGTTTCCTCTACCGGGCCAGCTCCGGCAGGGCGCCGGAGTCAGCCTGTCATATTACCTGCGCCTGACGGCTTAGTCACGCACCCAACCTTTGCGAATTGGCAGTGAGAACAACATGCGGTAAAGGAATTGCAGACGCTGGTAAATCTGGCTGCCAAAGCGATGCCACAGCATCTGCGAGGTCAGGCAGCCGATAAGCCCGCTCAGGAAACCGCCGAGCATATCGATGGGCCAGTGCACGCCAAGATAAACGCGTGACCAGGCAATCGCGCAGGCGATAACCATCAGCACCGTACCGGACCAAAAACGGTGCCAGAACAGGAAGGCGAGGGCAAAGGTGAATATCACCGTGCCGTGATCGCTTGGGAAAGAATCGTCTGCAGCGTGCGGCAGGAAGTTGTAGCCCACGCCGTCGACAAACGGACGGTTGTGCGGGAAAAGATGGCCGACTATCCATGAAAGCGTCAGGGCAACGGCAATCGCCAGCGCGATTTTGACCACCAACTGGCGCTGGGCACAAACCTGCTGTTTCGGCCCCCAAAGCCAG
>CAJYVI010000077.1 GCA_913778145.1 uncultured Pseudocitrobacter sp. | reverse complement strand
CGTTCACACGATTCCTCTGTAGTTCAGTCGGTAGAACGGCGGACTGTTAATCCGTATGTCACTGGTTCGAGTCCAGTCAGAGGAGCCAAATTTAGAAAAGCCCGCTTTTTAGCGGGCTTTTTGCTTTTCAGCGTTTACAGGGCAAAACCGTAATGAGAGCCATCGGGGAGCTCAACATCCAGGCGTAATTTCCCGCCGGCGGCTTCTACATAGCGCTTGAGCGTAGAAAGCTTTAGATCTCGCCCTGGTTTTTCCATTCCTGCGATTGTCGGCTGCTTTACACCCAATGTTTCAGCGATCTCCATCTGCGTCTTCTTGACCTTTTCTCGCAATTCCGCCAGATGGATATTAAGCAACATCTCTTCTGCCATTGCTTCAGCCTGTTGAATTACTTCGGTTTTTTCATCCTTTAGCAGTTGTTCCAGCGTTCTGCCCATGTTGATTTTCCTCATCGTTAAGCTTTGTCAGATGGTGCTTATATTCTCGTTCGGCGATCGGAAGCATCTCATCATAGAATTGTTTGTCATTACCCGTTTTCTTACCTGCGCAAAGCAGAATGGCCGAGCGATGCGGGTCGAAGGCGAAAAAGGCGCGGATGGGATCTCCCTGGCTTTGAATACGAAGTTCCTTCATGTTGCGATAGCAGGAACCTTTAGTGTATCAGCCCATGGGCGAGGTAACATTGGGCCTTTCACTCTCAGCACCATCATGCCAGCGAGTACGCTGGCACGGTCAGTGTCGCCCAGCGAGATAAACCAGCGATCGAACGTATCCGTTGTTTTAATTAACCACACACAGCCTCCCGAAGAATATAGGTCAAAAGCAATATAGGTGCAATACTATATTGGCAGTATGCAACGATGTAACCAGGAAGGCATCAATCAAAAGTGAAGTTTGGAATGGTGGTTCAGAGAATTCGATGTTTTGCAGAAAAAGGGCGCAGTCGTTGCGAGTGAGATTCCAAAAAAAACGGGCCATGGCGGCCCGTTTGTCGTCTTATCACCGGAACGGTGGTTCGTTAAAGGTGCGTAGCTTACGCGAATGCAGCTTATCACCTTCGGCACGCAGCAGGTCAATTGCGCGAATGCCAATCTGCAGGTGCTCGGAAATCGCCCCCTCATAGAAACGGTTTGCCTGGCCCGGCAGTTTAATTTCGCCATGCAGCGGTTTGTCGGAGACGCACAACAGGGTGCCGTAAGGTACGCGGAAGCGATAACCCTGGGCGGCGATGGTGGCGCTTTCCATATCAATCGCCACGGCGCGGCTGAGGTTAAATCGCAGCGCGGAAGCCGAGTAGCGCAGTTCCCAGTTCCTGTCGTCCGTCGTCACCACGGTGCCGGTGCGCAGACGTTGTTTAACCTCTTCGCCTGGCATACCGCTGACCTGTTTGGTGGCGTCATAGAGGGCGCGTTGCACCTCGGCAATGCTTGGGATGGGAATATCAGGCGGCAGCACCGCATCCAGCACGTGGTCGTCACGCAGATAGGCGTGAGCCAGAACGTAGTCGCCAATGGTCTGGCTTTCGCGTAGACCGCCGCAGTGGCCGATCATCAGCCAGACATCCGGGCGTAGCACCGCCAGGTGGTCACAAATGTTTTTTGCGTTCGACGGGCCTACGCCAATGTTAATCAGCGTTATCCCCTGGCCATCTTTAGTGATGAGGTGCCAGGCCGGCATCTGATGCTTTTTCCAGGCCAAATCGGAAATCGCCTGTTCCGGCGCTTCCGTTTCCGCGGTGATCCAAATCCCTCCGGCGCAGGAAAGCGCAATGTACGGGCTATCCGGGTCGAGAATCTGGCTGCAGCCCCAGCGGACAAATTCATCCACATAACGGGTGTAGTTGGTGAACAACACAAAAGGCTGGAAATGTTCTACCGGCGTGCCGGTGTAGTGACGCAGGCGAGCAAGCGAAAAGTCCACCCGGCGCGCGTCAAAGTGCGAAAGCGGATAAAACTCGGTGGGATGGAAAATGCCATCCGCCGTTTCATCACCAATCTGAGCCAGTTCAGTCGTGGGGAAAAAGCGCGTCAGGTCAGCGCTCATGGAACGGTCGAGCATTAAACCGTCGATTACGTACGGATAAGGGATCTCATGCTGCGACAGGCCCACCTCAATGTGTGCATCATAATCTTCATGCAGCAACGTGAGCTGTTCCAGCAGGTAAGGACGGAACAACGTGGGGTGCGTGATGGTCGTGGTGTAACACCCGGAGTGGGTAAAGCGGCCAAAGGCGCGCGTTTTCTGCGCCTTGTGGGCGTTTCCACTCCATGAAACCGAAAGCTGAGGATAGACAAAAAGCCCGTCGGCGCGTGCTTTGGCATCAGGCAGCGAATGATTGTCAATGTACACGGAAATGGCATTACGCAGGGCTGTGACCGACTGGTCATACAGTGCCTGAAGTTTTTCCAGGGCTTGTTCAGGCGTCAGGCTTGCGCTCGTAGTATTCATCCTTCGCTCCTTGTGTCAGGTCTGCGGCGTTTTTCGATAGTATGTCAGCCTCAGATGAAACAAAAGCGTCAGACGACGCCTTTGTCACAACTGATTAACCTTTAGGCAAGATGCTCAGGCCTGTGGCTTATCCTTCATCAGCAGAGCAGTGGCTGCGGATATCAGGCAGCCAGCCAGCAGATAAATGGCCACGCTATGCCAATCGCCACCCGAGAAGGTGACCAGCGCTGCGGCGATGAACGGTGTGAATCCTCCACCAACGACGCTTGCGACCTGATAACCGACACCGGCGCCGCTGTAGCGATAGCCTGCGCCAAACATCCCGGTGAACATTGGCTGCTGAACGCATACCACCATGTCATGCGCGACGTTAGCCAGCATGATGGCGAAGAACACTATCCAGAAAAGGGATTGCGCTTCCAGCGCCATAAAGAACGGAAAGGCGCTAATTGTGCCGGTTAATGCGCCAATAATGTAGACGCGGCGTCGGCCAAAGCGATCGGCAAGCCAGGCAAAGAAGGGGATAGTCAGGCAGCTCACGCCCCCGACCAGCAGGCCAATGTTAAGGAACAGCTCGCGGGGTAGCCCAAGATTCTGCGTCGAGTAGTTGAGTGCGAAGGCGGTGACGATATACATGGTCAGCAGCTCGCACAGGCGTAAACCGATAATCTTCAGGAAAGCGCCAGGGTGACGCAGCAGGGCTTCCATTACCGGTAGGCGTTGCCTTACCGGCTGCGTTTGCTGCTGCTGTTCGAACTCCTCGGACTCTTCCATTCCGTTACGAACCCATAACGCACCAAGTACCAGTACAACACTAAACAGGAAGGGAATGCGCCAGCCCCAGCTCAGAAACTGTTCGTCAGTGGTGAGCATGCTGATAAGCGAAACCAGCCCGGTGGAGAGCAGCAGGCCCACGCCATAACCCACCTGCACGCCGCTGCTATAGAACGCTTTTTTATTTTCTGGCGCGCTCTCTACCGAGAGCAGTGCCGCGCCGCCCCATTCGCCGCCGACGGCAAATCCCTGAATGGCTCGCAACGTGACCAGCAAGGCGGGCGCCCACCATCCCGCCGAGGCAAAGGAAGGAAGCAGGCCGATCAACGCCGTCGCGATGCCCATCATCCAGACGGTCAGCATCAGCATACGTTTACGCCCAAGACGATCGCCGAAGTGACCGAAGATTACCCCGCCTAAAGGGCGAAACAGGAAGCCAACGCCGAAGGTCGCGAAAGCGGCCAGCGTGCCCATCGCCGGGCTTACCTGTGGAAAGAATTCTCTGTTGAAGACCAGCGCGGCGGTAATGCCATAAAGTAGAAAATCGTACCAGTCGACGACGGCACCGGCGAAGCTGCCGAGCGCGGCGCGACGGGCGCGGCTGAGTGAAGGCGTTTTCTCCTGAAGACGCGTGGAGGTGAGGGTGGAATCCATAGTTATCCTGTCTGTACCGTTTTTTTTCTTATATTCGTAAATAAAATTGTACACATTGCGCCAGTTCATAACTGGTGCTTATGAGACTACCGCGACAGACGCGCCATGGAAATGGTTTTATGTGCTGAATTTTGCTGTAACGAGAATGATACACTTAATTGACGAGTGAAATTATCTAACTTTTCAACATCGGTCACAGAACGATGACTGACAGTATGGCGTCGATGACGAAAGGATCTGATAGACTGCGGCAAATTTAATATTTTAATCGACAGGGAGTTGTCGCGATTCAATGCCATTACTCACGATAGCCAGAAATTCCATATTTAATTATTATGATTATAACGCCCAAAACATTCATATTGATGATATCAAATTTGTCGTTATCCATATTCCCGATCAGATCGGCGATGCGATGGCGACCTACCCACTTATTCGCGCGCTTGAACAACATGCGATAGAACATCTGTTAATCGTTTGCTCCACGCTTAATAAACCTGTTTTTGACGCTTTAACATTACAGCAAACCCAATTAACTGTGATGAGTATGACGATGCAGGACTATGCCACTATTGATGAAATTAAAAAGGTCGCAAATACAATAAAAAAACAATATGGCACACCCGATCTCTGCATCGAGGCCATGCGTAAAAAGAATCTTAAAACGATGACTTTTGTCGGCACGCTGAGAGCTATAACCAATTTTCAGGTCGTGGGGTTATCACAGAAATGTTACTCCCCTGTCTGCAAGATACCCTCCAGGATGGATCAGCACCTTCGCGCGCCAGTGACCATGACATGGGCAACCCTAATGAGAGAGGCCGGCTTTCCGGCAGTCGCTGCGAGATATGAATTTCCACTAAGCCAGGAGGTGAAAAAGGAAGTTCGTGGCGAAACAGCGAAGTTAGGGCGTTATATCGCCCTCAATTTAGAGGGGAGTATCGCAGCAAGAACGTTTTCTGTTTCTGTTGCGCAGAATCTGATTGCGATAATTCAGCATGAATGTGATATACCGATTATCATCGTGCACGGCCCAAAAGGAGAGGAGAGTGCGGAAAAACTCACTCAAGCGTGTTCGAATGTTTATCGATTACCATTTCCGCCTTCACTGATGCGCTCGGCGACCATTATTAAAGACGCTCTTCTGGCTATCACACCGGATACATCAATACTGCATATGGCGAGTGCTTATAATACTCCCGCGATTGCCATTTACGCGGATTATAAAACACGCTGGCCGACGATGCAGGATATTGCGGAGAATATTGTGGTTGGAAGAGATATTGATAACATCAATATGAATGAGTTTGAAGCGACGTTAAGGCGAATCTTGAAGAGGATTGGCTGGGAACAAAGTTTGTGAACGAAGGTGATAGCTCGTCGTAGAAAAGCAAAAAGCCCGCTAAAAAGCGGGCTTTTCTAAATTTGGCTCCTCTGACTGGACTCGAACCAGTGACATACGGATTAACAGTCCGCCGTTCT
>CAJYVI010000076.1 GCA_913778145.1 uncultured Pseudocitrobacter sp. | reverse complement strand
CAAGCGTGCGGCGGCAAAAGTGAACCAGGATTTAGGCCTGCTGTCGGCGGAAAAAGCGGACGCGATTATTCGCGCAGCGGATGAAGTGCTGGCTGGTAAACATGCCGATGAGTTCCCGCTGGCTATCTGGCAAACCGGTTCCGGCACGCAAACCAATATGAACATGAATGAGGTGCTGGCTAACCGTGCGAGCGAACTGTTGGGCGGCGTGCGCGGTATGGAGCGCAAGGTTCACCCCAACGACGATGTGAACAAAAGTCAGAGTTCGAACGATGTCTTCCCGACGGCGATGCATGTCGCGGCGCTGATTGGCCTGCGCGAACAGCTGATCCCACAGCTGAACGTGCTAAAAGCGACGCTTAAGCAGAAGTCGGATGCCTTCCAGGATATTGTAAAAATTGGTCGAACCCATTTGCAGGACGCCACGCCGCTGACGCTGGGGCAGGAGTTCTCAGGCTGGGTGGCGATGCTGGAACACAACCTGAAGCATATCGAACTCACCCTGCCGCACGTCGGCGAGCTGGCGCTGGGCGGAACGGCGGTGGGGACCGGGCTGAATACGCATCCCGAATATGCGGTACGCGTGGCGAAAGAACTGGCGGAATTTACTCATCAGCCGTTTATCACTGCGCCCAATAAATTCGAAGCGCTCGCCACCTGTGATGCACTGGTTCACGCCCACGGCGCGCTGAAAGGTTTAGCGGCGTCGCTGATGAAAATCGCTAATGATGTGCGCTGGCTGGCGTCTGGCCCGCGCTGCGGTATCGGTGAAATCGCGATTCCTGAAAACGAGCCGGGTTCTTCCATTATGCCGGGTAAAGTCAACCCGACCCAGTGTGAAGCGATGACCATGTTGTGCTGTCAGGTGATGGGCAACGATGTTGCCATCAACATGGGTGGCGCATCGGGCAACTTTGAACTGAACGTCTATCGGCCGATGATCATTCATAACTTCCTGCAATCCATTCGCCTGCTGGCGGACGGTATGGAGAGCTTTAATGAGCACTGTGCAGTGGGCATTGAACCGAATCGCGAGCGAATTAATCAGTTGCTCAATGAATCACTGATGTTGGTCACCGCGCTGAATACGCATATTGGCTACGATAAAGCCGCTGAAATTGCCAAAAAAGCGCATAAAGAGGGGCTGACGCTGAAAGCCTCCGCGCTGTCGCTGGGTTATCTCACGGAAGCTGAGTTTGATAGTTGGGTGCGCCCGGAAGCCATGGTCGGCAGCATGCCTGCGAAAGGTTAATCGGTCGCCAGCCACAGGTGCAGCCGCGGAATAATCAACTGTAGCGGCTGCGCCTGCGGTTTATGGCGATATTGCACATTGTCGGCATCGTAATTCAGCAACTCACCTAAATCGGGCACGCTGACGGCGCCTTGCCCGGAAACCAGCGCAATCAGCGGTGCGGGGCAGGCGTACTGTACCTGTTTTTGTTCTCCCGCGTACCACACGCGGGCAATCGGTTGTACCTTCACTGGCCGTTTAATTTTGAGCCGTGCCTTCTGCGGCAGCGCCGCCACGTCCTGATACTCCCTTTCCAGCTTCGCCTGCCACTGTTCGCGAGTCCACGGCGGCACGGCGCGTGGTGATTGCAGGCTTTTTTCAAGCTGCGCCAGCACCTCATCACGGGTTAAATTCTTGATAATATGTTTATTTGCCCAACCGAATCGTATGGTGCTGGGGTCATCAAGCAATGTCAGCGTGCGATAGGCGTTGAGGGTGATAAGCCCCGGAAGATGACGATGAACCCAGTCGAAGCGGGCGACAGAAGGGAGCCCGGAATCAACGGTAATAATCTTCTCAAACGCTGCCTTCAGGGTATTCACGCGTACAATTCGCTCGCGCAGCGCGTCATGTTGTGACGTTGTCACCTGAAGGCAGATAGCCCCGGGAAGACGCACGGCGGCTTTACTGCTGCGAGTTTCCGACTGCTGCTGAATAAACAGATGCCCAAAATGCGACAGTGCCATGGCCAGCGCAGTTTTACCAATATGCTGCACGACCTGAATTTCCGACAGTGGGGCATGCTCGTTCTCTTTGCGAATCTCTGGTAGCTCAAAAATGCGTGCAGCCAGCAAGCGGCATTCGGCGAGTTGCTCGCGCACGGTTAGCAATTCGCGCTCAAGCTCACGAAAGGTGCCGGTCAAGCGTTCAACAAGATCATAGTCAGCCACGTGTCCACCTTAGTTACAACATACTATTTAATGATTGCACTATAGCCCGGCATCGGGCTCCGTGCAAATCTGCGTCAGGCAGCAGGGGGAAAGGCGATGTGGTGATATACCGGCCAGCTCAGGCTAAAATTTGCGCCGCCCAGTTGGCTGTCCTCACAGCGGACCTCACCACCCATCGCTACCGCGATAGAGTGCACGATCGCCAGACCTAAACCGCAGCCTCCGGTGGCACGATCGCGGCTGGGGTCAAGGCGCACAAACGGCTCGAAAACCCGTTCGCGTTCAGACGGCGCAATACCGGGGCCATCATCCTCAACGCGTAAACAGGCGCGACTGCCGTCAAGGGTCAGGCTGATTTGAATATGCTGTTGGCTATAGCGCAGTGCATTATTGATAAGGTTATCCAGTACGCGCTCCATCAGACGCATATCCAGCGCACCATAGTCGCCGGGGGTCAGCTGTTTTAGCGAAAGCGTACGCTCAGGCGTCACGGCCTGAACATCTTCAATATGTGACGCAATCCAGACGGCGAGATTAGGTGTGGTGAGCGACAGCTCGGTCTGCGGGCGGTCGAGACGGGCGTAAGTCAGCAGTTCTTCAATCAGCGCTTCCAGCTGGCCAATATCGCGATTCAGTGCCTGGGATTCCGCCGCGCTGAGGTTTTCGCTCATCTCCAGACGATAACGCAGCCGCACCAGCGGCGTACGCAGCTCATGGGCGATCCCGTCAATAAGCTGTTTCTTACTGGCAATCAGCGCGTTGATATTATCGGCCATCTGGTTAAAGGCCACGCCTAAGCGCTCAAAGCTCGACATACTGTCGAAATGGATGCGCTCGCCAAGATGGCCCTCGCCAAAACGTTGCGCGGCGCTCTCGAGGCGCAGCATATCTTGCCAGTGCGGGCGCATCCAGATAAACACCGGAAAGGCCAGTGAGATGGCAATAAACGCCATCAGTGCCACATCAAACAGGCGCATTTCATGCAGGAAATAGAGATAGGGCACCGGGCCGACTGCCAGCACATAATGGCTTCGCGGAATACGTTGAATGAAGGTGTACTGATCGTCGAGCGCGACGATATCGCCTTCACGCAGGTGTTTCATCGACACCTCAGCGAGGTGGAATTTATTCAGTGGCTCAATGCGCAAATCAAAGGAGAGGTTAAGATCCAGCTCTTTTAACGTTTTGCTCCAGTCACGCGGCGGGATCTCGCGCAGTTCGCTACGCATCAGATAAAGCGAGCTTTTCATCAAATCGTCCAGCGACTGTCTGCCAGCGCGTTCGGCGGTGAATTTACAGACCAGCCCAACCAGCATGGTCATCACCAGAAAGCAGACAAACAGCAGCAGGTAAAACTGCACGAACAGTTTTTTCACGATCAGTTTTCCCAGGCATGTGGTGCAAACAAATAGCCTTTATTGCGGACTGTTTTAATCCGATAAGGCTCCGTCGCGCTATCCAGCAACTTTTTACGCAGCCGTGAAATCGCCACGTCAACGCTGCGGTCCATGCCATCGTAGCTGACGCCGCGCAGGTTTTTCAGCAGCGCGTCGCGGTCCATAATTTGCCCCGCATGGGTTGCAAGCTCCCACAACAGGTCAAAATCGGCGGTAGAAAGTGCAACGGATTCGCCGCTCAGTTCGACCTGACGGTTAACCGGGTCGATGAACAGCGTGCCAAAGCGAATCGCTTTATGTGGCGTTATGGCTGGCTGTGGGGCAATGCCGGCGGCAGAAGACGTATGCTGGCGCAGATGCAGTCGTACGCGGGCGAGCAGCACGGCGGGTGGGGTAGTTTTCAGGATGTAATCGCTGGCCCCCATTTCGAGCGCCAGAATGTGATTCATATCGCTGTCGAGCGACGTGAGTAAAACGATTGGGCCCTGAAACTGACCGCGCAGGTCGCGGCACAGAGTCATGCCATCTTTACCGGGTAGCATGATGTCCAGCAGAACGAGATCGGGTTGCTCTCGGGCTATGGCCGCTTCGGCGGTATCGCCACGCGGTTCGACCACAACATCCATATCATGCTTTGCCAGATACGCAGCGATCAGTGCGCCAACGTCTGGATCATCCTCTACGAAAACGATCTTATTCATGTGCTCAGATGTGCTCAAAAGAATTAACATACACCCGCAGTGCGTAGCCTTCCATTAATCATTCATAAACAACATAAATTCAGCTATGCTGCGAAAACATCTTGTTGGTTGGCTGAAGAAAAATGGCACTGCTGATTAAGGCGCTATTGGGTGCGCTGGTGGTCTTGCTGATAGGGATTTTGGCAAAAACAAAAAATTACTACATTGCCGGGTTAATCCCACTGTTTCCTACCTTTGCGATGATCGCTCACTACATTGTCGCCACCGAGCGCGGCACGGAAGCGCTGCGTGCCACTATCGTGTTCGGTATGTGGTCAATCATTCCCTATTTCATCTATTTGCTGTCGCTATGGTATTTCACCGGTTTTCTGCGACTGCCCCTGGCGCTGGCCGGGGCGGTGGCGTGCTGGAGCCTGAGCGCCTGGCTGTTAATTCTGGTCTGGAGCCGCTTTCATTAAGCGAGCGGCCGACCGCCATCAACGGCAAAAGTGCGCCCGGTCACGTAGCAACTGGTGAGCAGATAATCGACCAGATCGATAATCTCTTTCTCTCCAGGGGCGATTTTCATCAGTGATTTATTCAGTGCCTGCTGCCGATAAGCTGCGTCGTCGGTTTCATTGAACAGGATTAGCGACGGCGCGATGGCATTGACTTTGACCTCCGGCGCCAGTTTTTTGGCAAACGAACGGGTCATATTGTCGAGCGCCGCTTTACTGGCGGCGTAGGCAATATGTTTATCGCTTCCGCGTTCCACCACGTAATCGGTAAAGTGAATAATATCGCTGGCGGCATGTCCGTGCCCGCGCAGCAGGCTTTCGAATGCGTGATTCAATAAATAGGGCGCATTGACATGGACCTGCATCATAGCGTGCATGATCTCGCTCAGAGATTGGCGCGAGCTTTCGGGCGTCCATGCGCTGGCATTATGAATGACCGCGCGCAAACCACTACAGCGCTTTTTCACCTCTTCGGCAAAAGTGATAATGCCGCCATCGGTTGAAAAATCAGCCTGAATGCACTGCGCACCGGCTTCCTCCAGCACATCAACGGCGGGAAGATGGGTGCGGTAGCTGACAATCACCGGTTGTTGCTGGTTCAGAAAATGGTGGGCCAGCGCCAGGCCAATGCGACGGCCAGCGCCGGTAATGAGGATTGGGCGCGAAAGCGGGTCTCCCATCGTCTTCTCCTTGTATCTTGAAAACTGGTTAAAATAACTACGATTAGATTTGGCAAGGTGTATGTAGCCCGATATCTCCTGGGGTTCACAGCCCGTCAATAAGC
>CAJYVI010000075.1 GCA_913778145.1 uncultured Pseudocitrobacter sp. | reverse complement strand
AAACCACCTATCACAATATTGCCCTGAAGATCCGCCCGCGTGCTGTGCATCCGCTGGGTTGAACCTTGAGTGGCATCAACGCGACGCGTCAGGTCGCCGGTGGCAGAGTCATAGGCCGTCACGCGCGCCTGGTTATCGTCATATTTATCCTGGCTAAAACTGTAATCAAAACGCGCCGTCCATTCGGTGTTGAGGCGATACTCCGCATTCAGTTGCGCCAGATCCGACTCACCGTTGGTTTCATTGTAAGGCTCATCGAAACGCTCCTTGCGTGAAACCTTTACCGCGTGCCCGGTATCGAGATCGAAAATGGTGCCGCGATCGAACGGCGTGCGGTAGTTGCGGTGTGAGTACGACACGTTAATTGTCGCATCGTCGCCAAACCAGGTCAGAGACGGGGCAATAAAGCTGCTCTGCTCTTTACCAAAATTACGCCAGTAATCTTCATGCTGATATTCGCCGATTAACCGATAAGCCAGTCGCGTGCCTTCAATCGGGCCGGTCACATCAAGCTGCCCGGTACCGCCGCCAAAACTGCTGGAGGTGGCGGAAATCTCGCCGGCAAATTGTTGTTCTGGCCGTTTGGTCACGACGTTAATCAACCCGCCAGGGTCGAGAATGCCGTACAGCGTAGAAGAGGGGCCTTTCAGCACTTCCACGCGTGATGTGGCGGCGTTGAAACTACGAGGCAGCACGGTGCGCAGACCGTTGGTCATAATCGAACCGTCTCGGTTGGCGCCGAAACCGCGACGGGTAAACGCATCCTGCGTGCCGCCGAGGGTATTCGTTTGCACCACGTTTGCGACGTTATATAACGCTTCATCAAGCGTGGTGGCATGCTGATCCGTGAGTACTTGATCGCTGACGGTATTCACGACCTGCGGAATATCCAGCATCGGCATCGAAGTGAGCGTGGCGGTCGAGGTGCTTAGCGGTTGATAGCCCTCGGTCACGTTTTTATCAGCCTGTGCGACGCTTGCGTCGACCGTCATCGTCTCTTCGGTCGGCTTCTGTTCGGCGGTGGCCGCGTTGACGGAAGGGGCGCTTGTCACGCCCAGGAAGATCAGTGAAAAAAGCGCGCAGCCATTTTTGCCCGTGAACGACGGGGTTAAGTGTGTCATCTGTCTGTTTTCCCATAAAAAAGCTGCCTTATCTGGCAGCTCAAAATCGCGAAAAGTCATTGCCCGGAATCGCATGGCTTACCTGTTGGCGATCGTGAGATACGCTCAGGTTTGTAATTGAGAATCATTCAATCATGCGAGAATGTAGTAGTAAATGTTTAGATTAATAAAAATTGGGGGGGGAGATTTGTACTGATATTGACGGGTTGAGTCAGGGTTATATGAGTTTATCTAATTGATATATAACGTATTAATGTCTTTTCGATGAGCGCTGTGTACGCGATGTAGCCGTAAAGTGAGTGGAAGATGTAGCGCTATTGACTACTACATGACGACGCTGCATGATCAAAAGAGAATGAGATTTATTCCAATTTGAAGTCAGGCCGCAGTGGCCGGAGAGTTAAACCATGCCACAACGGCAATCACCGCACGCCGAACAAGGCATTGTGCTGGAATCATTAAGCGCTGGCTACGGCAGTCAACGTATCGTCAATGACATCAACCTCACGCTTCCCGCCGGGAAGCTTACCGTCCTGATTGGTGCCAATGGGTCGGGGAAATCGACGCTGTTATCGACCATTGCGCGGACGCTAAAACCACAGGGTGGCAGCGTGCGTCTGAACGGACGCGACATTCACCAACAACCCACTAAACAGGTGGCCCGCCAGATGGGCATTTTGCCGCAATCGCCGGTCACGCCGGAAGGCCTTACCGTTTTCGAACTGGTTTCGCGCGGACGGTTTCCCTGGCAGGGGCTGATTCGCCAATGGTCTGATGATGATGAACGCGCGGTAGCAGAGGCGCTTGCGCTTACGGGGACGACTGCGCTGGCGCATTTACCCGTAGAGAGCCTCTCTGGCGGGCAGCGTCAACGCTGCTGGATAGCGATGGCGCTCGCGCAGCAGACACCGACCATTCTGCTTGATGAACCGACGGCCTGGCTTGACCTGCGTTATCAGGTCGAGATCCTGCAACTTCTGCAACGCTTAACCCGCGATCATGGCCGTACGGTGGTCACCGTGCTCCATGATCTGAATTTTGCCGTTAACTATGCTGATACGCTGGTGCTGGTGAAGCAGGGGCGGGTGGTGGAGGTACTGGACGACCTCACGCGCTGTACGCCGGAACTCATCCGCCATGTATTTGATGTAGACGTCGAGATGATGATAAATCCACAGAATAACAAACCGTGGTTTATGCCTTTCCGCGCAGTGGCAGACCGTGCATGATGGCAGCTTCAATCCTCTCTCGACGTCGTTCTTCACACCGCGCCACTCTGGCTGCGGTGACTCTTCTTTTGCTGCTCATCGCAAGTGCAGTAATTCATCTTGGCTTAGGCGCGCGCGTCATTGCGCCGCGTACGGTGGTTGAGGCGCTTCTGAACTACGATCCGCGTAATTTTGACCATCGCATTATTGTTAGTCTGCGATTGACGCGTCTTATCGCCGCGCTGCTTACAGGCGCGGCGCTCGGTGTCGCCGGAATGTTGCTGCAAACGGTAATCCGAAATCCTCTGGGCGAACCGCATATTCTTGGGCTGAATGCCGGTGCCACGCTGGCGATGGTTCTCTGCTCTGCGTTGGGTGTTTCTACGGCGCAGTGGGGCGTTATGCAATCGCTGGTGGCGGCCTGCGGCGCGGGGGGATTATTCGCGCTGGTGATGTTCACGGCCAGCGCCGGGCGCAGTGGCCCGACGGCGATGAAAATCACCCTTTGCGGCGTAGCGCTGTCCGCATTTGCGTCAGCGGTAAGCGCCGCAATTCTGATCCTCGATGAACAAACGTTGCAGGCCATGCGCACCTGGCTTGCGGGCGATCTGGCGGGCGTGAGCCAGGGAATGCTCCATATTGCCGTGATCCCCATGGCAACAGGCCTGCTGATGGCAATGCTGCTGGCTTCGCGTATTGCTCAGTTGGCGCTCGGCGATAACGTTGCCCGCGGGCTGGGCGTGAATGTGATGCGCACGCGTGCGCTGGCGGTTATCGCCATTGCGCTGCTGTGCGGTGGCGCGGTGTCGGTCGCCGGGCCCATTGGTTTTATCGGCCTGGTGGTGCCGCATATTGTGCGTTATCTGGCAGGGCACAACCTGCGCAGCGGCTTACTGCTGGCAATGCCGGTGGGCGCCGCGCTGTTGCTGATTGCCGATATCTTTGCCCGCTGGCTACTTGCGCCGCAGGAACTGGCGACGGGCGTGATGACCGCGCTGGTGGGCGCACCGCTGTTTATCCTGATTGCCGTGAGGTTTTTCAAATGAATCACGTCGTTGCACGCGCCGGTTTTCGTCGATTATCGCTGGGCGTATTTCAGCGGCTGATTCGCCCGCGAGCGTTAAAAATTGCGGCGACACTGGCGGTAATCATCGTGGTGTTGATTCTCTTTGGTGTCACGCGCGGCTCGTTACCCATTCCCGCCAGCGCTATCGGCAAGGCGCTTTTTATGCCCAACGCGCTCGACGCGCAGCAGATAACCATCGTGTGGGATATCCGTCTGCCGCGCCTGCTGATGGCGGTACTTTGCGGCGGCATGCTTGGTATGGCAGGGGCGGCGATGCAATCCATCACCCGTAACGGTCTTGCCGACCCCGGTTTAATTGGCGTGAAAGAGGGAACCAGCGTGGTAGTGCTTACGCTAATTTTGCTGTTTCCGTCCGTAGGGCTGGTCTGGCGTCCACTCGCCGGGATGACGGGCGGGCTGCTGATTGCCCTGCTGGTGATGGTGCTGGCAAGAGATCTCTCTCGCCCACGGTTTATTCTGGTGGGTATTGGCGTGTCGTGGGCGCTGTCGGCGGCGATGGGGATTTTTATCACCACGGCGGATATTCGCGATGTACAAACGGCGATGACCTGGCTTGCCGGAAGTTTGCATGCCGCGACCTGGCCGCTGCTGGGAGTGGCATTGCTCTGGGCATTGCCTGCGGTCGTGATGCTCTATCTCACGGCGCGAGCGGCAGATGTCGCGCTGTTGGGCAATCAGGTTGCTAACGGGCTAGGCGTGAATATCACACGCTTAACCTGGCTGCGTTTTCTGGCCCCCGTCCTGCTGACCTCAGCGAGCGTTTCCTGTGTTGGCAGCCTGGGATTTGTGGGGCTTATGGCCCCGCATATGGCGCGATTCTGGCTTCGCGGCGGGCAGGTGGCGCTACTGAGCGGCAGTGCACTGATTGGCGCGTTGCTGGTGCTGGTGACCGATACGGTCGGTCGGCTGGCTTTTGCCCCGTTACAAATTCCGGCAGGCATTGTGATTTCGCTGTTTGGCTGCCCGTTCTTCATTTTGCTGTTATGGCGTCGTCGCGACGTTTTATAAGGATCATATTATGCGTTGGCTATTACTCATGCTGGCAGGCGTAGTGGCATCGGCAGGTGCGCAAACTCACCCGTTTACCGACGATCTGGGGCGCGTGGTGCAGGTGCCCGTCAATCCGCAGCGAATCGTCTCTTTACATGACCTGGATATTACCATTCCGCTTATCGAGTTGGGCGTGCCGCCGATCGCTAGCCATGGTCGGACGCGGGCAGACGGTAGTCACTATTTGCGCTCCAGCGCACAGCTTACCGGTGTCGACTTTGATAACAGCAACATCGCCTTTATCGGCACCGCCGACATCGATCTAGAAGCGATTGCGGCCGCAAAGCCCGACCTGATTATTACTGAACCGAACCGGAATGTACCGGTAGAACAGCTGGCGAAAATTGCGCCGACCGTCAGTATCGATCATCTCCTCGGCAGCGCGCCGCGTATTTACAGCAAGCTGGCGCAGCTCACCGGTACCCAGGCGCGGCTTGCTGTACTGGAACGTCGCTACCAGGCGCAAATCGCACAGCTCAAACAGACGGTAGACACGCAAAAAATCACGGTGTCGGTGATTCAGGCCAATAACGGTAAGGTGACGGTACATCACAGCTACCATACGCTGGGCCGCGTGTTACGCGATGCGGGCTTCCGCTTCCCGCCGCTGGTTGACGCGATCCCTGACGGGCAGCGCATCGACGTCAGCGCAGAACAACTTCCCGATCTGGATGCGGATTTTATCTTTGCGACATATCGGTCGGACACGGGCGGCAAACCGCAGGATGAACTACAGGCAATGGAAAAAGTGATGCCGGGCTGGTGCGATTTCATGCGGGCCTGCCGCACGGGGCGCTACATTCTGCTGCCGCGTGAAGAGGTGATTTCCAACTCCTTTGCCGCGCTGAGTCTGATGGTGGCGCAGGTACAATCGCATATCGCCGGGCGGCCAGTGCCAGGAGACGCAAAATGACACGCATGCCGCAACGCAAAGATAAACGCCGGGTCGATCTGTTTGGCGAACGATTACGCCACCGTAGCGCGCAGCTTTCCCCGCGCCTGTTGGCTGTCGTGCAGTGGATTGATGAAAATCGCGAAGCCGTGCTCGACCACACGGCGATGGAAATTGCTCATGCTACGCAAACATCGGATGCTACCGTGGTGCGCGCCATCCAGGCGCTGGGTTTCGCCGGGCTGCGTGATTTAAAACAGACGATGGCGCACTGGTTTGGCCCCACCATTACGTCGTCGGAGAAAATGGTCTCCACGGTCAGTGAACAAACCAGCGAC
>CAJYVI010000074.1 GCA_913778145.1 uncultured Pseudocitrobacter sp. | reverse complement strand
GTAACGTTTATTTCATTCCCTCTGCCCCGGCATTGAAAAACTGGCTGGAGAAGTGCGGCTTTGTTGATGTGCGTATTGTCGATATGTCTGTGACGTCCACTGAAGAACAGCGTCGTACCGAATGGATGGTGACCGAGTCACTGGCCGACTTCCTTGACCCGAACGATCCGACAAAAACCGTTGAAGGTTACCCGGCCCCGCTACGCGCGGTGTTGATTGCGAAAAAACCTTAACTCCTTCGCAACGCCTGATGGCGCTTCGCTTATCAGGCCTACGGAAGGTCTCCGATAATTTCACCGGGCGTAACACGCCTGATGGCGCTTCGCTTATCAGGCCTACGGAAGGTATCCGATAATTTCGCCGGGCGTAACACGCCTGATGCGCTTCGCTTATCAGGCCTACAACGTACCGTAGGTCGGATAAGGCGAAGCCGCCATCCGACAATTGCTCGCACCGCTAATCCCCGTACAACCGAATGCTGAGAATGTTGGATATCGACCTGCCGTTCCAGTGATATTCCAGATGCTCCGCCTGAAGGATCTTCGTTACCAGACAGGGCCGATACAACACATAGCAGGTGTGCCCGGCGTGGCGGACGGAGCAATAGTGAATGCCGTCAACGTTTTGCGCCTTTTGCTGCTGGGCAAAAGCCTTCGACTGGCTATAGTCAGTGGCATGATAAATTGAAGAAGAGAGAAAAGGTTCCTGCGTGACATCCACTAGCGTGGCATCAAACTCCGTGTAGAGCACCCGCATCTGCACTTTCTGCGCCGGTTCGTTGGTATAACCAAAAATGCGCTCCTGATGATACACCGTTTCTTTCACCGCCGTATCAAGCTGCGGCGCACAGTAATAACCGCCAAAATCTCCCGTCGTGAAACGCGCGCCCTCCGGGTTCACATGGGTAAATGCCGCCATCACATAGCTACAACCATTAAGCCCAACGAGCCAGTCTTCTTTCGGCACTCGGGATAATATGCCCACTTGCTCCTGTAACCGCTCATTGGTGATGGCTTCGACGGCCCACACGGCCTCTAATTCATCACTGTTGGCGACATCTTCAAATAAATCAATGGTGGGATAACGGCTGGGGATAATGCGATAAGCCGTGGCGCCTTTAAAGGGGGTAAGGATGGGCGCATCATTCATCAAGCCATCCCTCCTCTCCACGCCTGTAGGCGCGTGGCAACCTCGTAAAGGTCGGCAACGCGACCGCCGCTCATCACGTCCATTGCCGAGCGCCCGGCGAAGAAGGGATGATTATTGGGTTTTCGCACCCAGCCATAAATACTGTCATCGGCGGTGAACAACACACGCAGACATTTATGGATGTTAAGGATATAGCTCATCCGCTCGAGCGTATCCGCACTAAGACGGATGCCACCACTCACTTCCTTATATTTGTTCAATGTTGAACGCGAACTGACACCCAACAGCTTTAACTGTTCATCCGTGGTGCATTGCCATTTATCCAGAATACGGAAGACAACGGGCAGCGCCTTACTGGTATCAATCGCATTATTTTCATGCTGTTTGTTGACGATTGCCATCGTTCCCCCCTCGCCTTCTTGACTTTAATAAACGTTCTATATACGAACAATATTAGTTCATTTGTTCATTCATGTACACTGCCGAATATTGCTGCATCACACCGATTGGGCGATAAAAAAAGGCCCCTGTTGAATTGGCAGGGGCCTGGTACAAGCAAACATCATATTGGGCGACATGATGCGCGGTAAAAATCGGTTATTCGGCGCGGCGCGCGATAATCGCCTTCATTTGCGCAACGGCGGCGGCGTCGACGGCATAGCGCGAGTATTCATCCGCTTCCGGGTCTGTTGACATGGAGAGCCCCGGATTACGGTAACGCATTGCCGACGGGATCCACTGTCCGGCAGAGCTGTGAACTTCCTTCACACCTGCCTCAAGAAACAGTTCAAGGTTGCTGGCCCTGACTCCTGCCCCCGCCATAATGATTGGAGCATCGGCACGGGCAATAAGTTCCCGAATTAATGAAAGACCTTTTTCCGCTGATGCTTTTTGCCCGGATGTGAGTACCCTTGCTACGCCCAGTTCTGCCAATGTATCAAAGGCTTGCTGAGGGTTGGCGCACATATCAAAGGCACGATGAAAAGTGACTGCTAATGGCCCCGCCGCCGCCATAATTTGCTGCATCCGCGCGTTATCGACATTGCCATCTTCATCCAGCACGCCGATTACCAGGCCGGGAAAACCCAGCTCGCGAACGGTACGCACATCTTCAAGCATCGCCTGAAATTCACCGTCGGTGTAGCAAAAATCGCCACCGCGCGGGCGAATAATCGGGTGCACCGGAATCGACACCTGCTCGCGCGTCGATTTCAACACGCCATACGAAGGCGTCAGCCCGCCCTCCAGCGGCGCGGCACACAATTCGATGCGATCGGCACCGTTTTTTTCTGCGCTCAGCACGCATTCCATGCTGTAACAGCATATCTCCAGCACTGTCATTCGCTTCTCCATAACTCAAAACTGGGCGGATCATGCCACGGTTCGCGGCCGCAGACACCGCGTCACATCACATTGTTACACTGCCTGTTCGCTGGCAACGATGGCTTCAATCGTCCAGGGGTGAAATTTGATGGTCACTTTACCGTCGGTAACGGCCAGGGTCGGATTAGGCAAACGCTCCTTCTCCCCTTTCGGCGAACTGGTTTTGACAAAAATCCCCGGCTGGCTTAGCCCGTCATCGCTCAAGAGTGCCAGCGCGCGGGCATTTAAAGTCTCCGGCTCGCCCGGCAGCACAATTTCAATATGCTCCCAGCCTTCATGGGGATAGCGCTTTTCGCCCGGCCAGGGAAGCTCGACCACACTGAACTGCCAGTGCGCCACGCAGACCGGCTCTTGCAGTTTAAACAGGCAGATGGGGCGGCCATTAATGATATTCTCTGAAAGCAATTCCCCGCATTTCTCCAGTCCGCGACGCCAACGTTCGGCGGTGGCATTTTGATGACAACGCAGCGAAATATGGTCGGCGTCGAGTGGCGCAATATGTAAACCCAGGCGAGTGGAAAGATCGGTTAACGCCTGAACGAAACGCGGGAGATCCGCGGAAATATCATTCAGTTCTTCAATTGTCTGCCAGTTAGCCATTTACCCACTCCCGTTTGCAATAAAGGCGCTAATCTACCCTGTTGTTGGTGGTGAACCAAGACCAGCGGCGACATGAATGGTTATTCATTAATCGTGCAGGCGTATCTGGCGGGGTGTAACGTGTCCCTGATGCTGACGCCATCAGGCAAATGCAGTATACTCCCGCCTTAATTTATCCACACCCGACGCGGCTCTAAACGCGATGCCACGTCTTTCAATGTAAGGTATTTCGGTGAATATTCAGGCTCTTCTCTCAGAAAAGGTTAGCCAGGCCCTGATTGCGGCAGGCGCGCCTGTCGATTGCGAACCGCAGGTTCGTCAGTCAGCAAAAGTACAGTTCGGCGACTATCAGGCTAATGGCGTGATGGCGGTTGCGAAAAAACTGGGCATGGCGCCGCGACAACTGGCAGAGCAGGTCCTGTCTCACCTTGACCTTACCGGCATCGCCAGCAAAGTTGAAATCGCAGGCCCCGGTTTTATCAACATCTTCCTCTACCCGGCTTTCCTGGCCGAGCACGTAAATAAGGCGCTGGCTTCCGATCGTTTGGGCATTACCCAGCCTGCACCACAAACCATCGTGGTGGACTACTCTGCGCCTAACGTCGCGAAAGAGATGCACGTTGGTCACCTGCGCTCCACCATTATCGGCGACGCCTCCGTGCGTACGCTTGAACTGCTGGGCCATAAAGTGATCCGCGCAAACCACGTCGGCGACTGGGGTACCCAGTTCGGCATGCTGATCGCGTGGCTGGAAAAACAGCAGCAGGAAAACGCCGGTGAAATGGAACTGGCTGACCTCGAAGGTTTCTATCGCGATGCGAAAAAACACTACGACGAAGACGAAGCGTTTGCCGAGCGCGCACGTAGCTACGTGGTGAAATTGCAGAGCGGCGATGAATATTTCCGCGAGATGTGGCGCAAGCTGGTCGATATCACTATGACCCAGAACCAGATCACCTATAACCGTCTGAACGTCACCCTGACGCGCGACGACGTCATGGGTGAAAGCCTTTACAACCCGATGCTGCCGGGCGTCGTTGCAGACCTCAAAGCGAAAGGCATGGCCGTTGAGAGCGAAGGCGCAACCGTGGTGTTCCTTGACGAGTTCAAGAACAAAGAAGGTGAGCCTATGGGCGTCATCATCCAGAAAAAGGATGGCGGCTACCTCTACACCACGACCGACATCGCCTGTGCGAAATACCGTTATGAAACCCTGCATGCTGACCGCGTGCTGTACTACATTGACTCCCGTCAGCATCAGCACCTGATGCAGGCGTGGACCATCGTGCGTAAAGCCGGTTACGTGCCGGAATCCGTACCGCTGGAACACCACATGTTCGGGATGATGCTGGGCAAAGACGGCAAGCCGTTCAAAACCCGTGCCGGTGGTACCGTTAAGCTTGCTGATCTGCTGGACGAAGCGCTGGAACGTGCCCGTCGTCTGGTTGCCGAGAAGAACCCGGATATGTCGGCCGATGAGCTGGAAAAACTCGCCAATGCGGTCGGTATCGGCGCGGTAAAATACGCGGATCTCTCCAAAAACCGTACCACCGATTATATCTTCGACTGGGACAACATGCTGGCGTTCGAAGGTAACACTGCGCCATATATGCAGTATGCCTACACCCGCGTGCTTTCCGTGTTCCGCAAAGCGGGTATCGAAGAGAGCGAGCTGTTGAACGCAACGGTTGAGATTAAAGAAGATCGCGAAGCCCAGCTGGCTGCGCGTCTGCTGCAATTCGAAGAAACCCTGAACGTGGTCGCTCGTGAAGGCACGCCGCACGTCATGTGTGCGTACCTGTACGATCTGGCCGGTCTGTTCTCTGGCTTCTACGAGCACTGCCCAATCCTGAGCGCAGAAAGCGAAGCCGTGCGTAACAGCCGCCTGAAGCTGGCGCTGCTGACGGCGAAAACGCTGAAAACCGGTCTGGATACGTTGGGTATTGAGACGGTAGAGCGGATGTAATAAAGAAACCCGGCTGATGCCGGGTTTCTTTTTTGGCGGGGGCGCTGCGCTTGCCCGCCCTACGGTTCTATTCCGTTGTGGGATCCGGCACGTTGCTCCATCAAAAATACTTACGCAAATACTCCGTCAGACACAGAATCGCCATCGCCTGACCGTATGGCATTGAAGTCAGCGGGATCTCGCGATAGAAATCAAGATTCGAGCCCATCCCGGTGCCAAATGAAGTTTGCAGCAGTTCCCCTTCCGGCGAGATGTGTTTCACAATCCCTTTAATCGCTTTTTCCGCCACTTCCGCATACTCCGCCCCGACGTAGCGCTTACGCACGGCTTTGAGGATACCGTAGGCAAATCCGGCAGTGGCTGAGGCTTCCAGGTAAGAGTTCGGGTCGTCGAGCAGCGTGTGCCACAGGCCGCTTTCATGCTGGCATTTCGCCAGCGCGTCAATCTGCGCATTCAGTACCTGCACCAGATAACGACGCACGGCGTTGTTTTCCGGCAGATCCACCAGTTCCAGGAAGTCCGGGATCACAATCGTCAGCCAGCTGTTGCCGCGCGCCCAGCGAGCGTTGGCAAAGTTATGCTGACCTTCGTAGGTCCAGCCGTGGAACCACAGCCCGCTCTCCCGATCCATCAGATTCTGCACATGCAGCAGGAACTGATACACCGCCTCTTCAACATATTCCGGGCGATTAAGCAATTTGCCAATCTTGGCCAGCGGCAGTACGGTCATCATCAGCGTGTCATCCCACATCTGTTGATGGTTTTCCTCCGCCAGCGTAATGTGCTGCATGCCGCCGTGACGAGTGCGCGGCATTTCGTTCATCGCCCACTCAGCCCAGCTATCGAGCCACGGCAAATATTCTGGGTTACCGGTCTCTTCGTAGCGATACGCCAGCGTCAGGAACGGTGCCATGGTGTTGACGTTTTTGGTGGTTGCACCCTCGGCGAAGCGGTCGGCGAACCAGTTGTCGATAATGTCGCGCATCGCCACATCGCCGGTCTGCTGGAAGTACTGGTGAATACCGTACAGGCCGACGCCGTGCGTCCACTCCCAACCGGCCCAGCCTTTGGTGTCAATCACGCGGCCATCGTCGAGACGCAGCAGGAACTGACCGGTTTCATCCTTAATGTTGACCAGATTGTTTGTCACCGTCTGGATCAACGCCTTCAGTTCTTCCCTGGAGATAAAACGCTCCGGTTGACGTAATAACTCGCTGTGTTTTACCGGCCAAACTTTCATATCCATTAACCTCTGTGATAAGTCGAATTCAATGTGACACCCTGCTTAAGCGATGGCGCAGCAGGTTTGTTACGATTCAGATAACCAATATTGTTGTTGCCCCACAGGGATTCATATGGCATCCCTGCCAGCATTTCGACCGTCGCGCGGGCATCCGGGGTGATGCTTTCCGGCATTGGGCAGCCCGATTCACGCATTTTCGCGGTCTCTTCACGCAGAACGCTGTGCGTTTTCAGATTCAGTTTGAAACGCAGAGAGACCAGGAAGCCGCAGGCGAGTACCAGAATAGTGCCGAAGCTTAAGATCATCAGGATGGTGTGGCTGACTTCCGGCGGCTGAACTTTTTGGCCGGAGACAAACCCCGACATCTGCATAATGATACCCACCACCATCACCGCCCCTGCCTGAGACGCTTTACGCGTCAGGGTCATGATGCCCGCAAAGATGCCTTCGCGGCGCTGGCCGGTAATCACTTCATCGACGTCAGAAATGTAGGTGTAAGTGTTCCATGGTACATAGTTAATACCGCCGCGCCCCAGACCGGCGATGGCTGAAATCAGCAGTAGCAGAGAATAGACATCACTCATGCCCGCGTAATAAAGCATCGCGTAGGAGAGTGAACCGAGGCCAAACAGCACCACCACCATGCGATAAGACGGCGCTGGCCCGAAGCGAATGCACAGCGGGATCATGGCGATAACCGCGATGAACTGGAAGATGGCCATGGTGCCCAGCAGGTTAGAGGCCATTGAGGCTTCCTGCATCAGCACGAAGACCACGTAGTAGGTAAACACTGCGTTAAAAACGTCCTGCGCGATGTAACCACCGAGGTACATGCCCAGGTGCTGGCGGAAAATTTTAATCCGCAGCGTGGAGGTCAGTTCGGTAATCAAACGACTCATGCTTTGCGCAAACGTCAGGTGCTTTTTCTCTTCTTCCGCACGCAGCGCCGCTTCCGTCCACTCTTCGCGCGGGCGCTCCCAGGTGAAGAACCAGACAAAGGTCAGCATCATTGCGCACAGCACAGAGAAGACCAGGCTTGCGTAGAAGAAGGAGATAGCGTTGTCTTTACCGAAGGTAGTCAACAGAATGCCTGGCAGGAAAGAAGCCAGAATCGCTGACATTTGCGCCATGGAAATACGCGCGCCGGAGAATTTGGTTTTCTGTTTGAAGTCGTCGGTCATTTCCGGCACCAGCGTTTCGTACGGCACCAGAATCATGGTGTAGACGATATCGAAAATCAGATACGTCAGCAGGTAATACCAGAAGCCCATGTCTCCGACCCACATGAAGGAGTAGCTGAAGACGCAGGGAATACCGAGCAGAATAAAGAACTTACGACGGCCAAAGCGCTTACCAAGCCAGGTCGAACCGAAGTTGTCGGTTAAGAAGCCCATCAGCGGGCTGACAACGGCATCAAGCACGCGCGCTGTTGCAAAAATGAACGTGGCTTCAATTGGCGTTAAACCGCAGAAGGTGGTGTAGAAGTAGAGCAGCCAGGCTGCCGTTAACGCAGTGGTGCCTGCGCCGAGAAAATCCCCTGACCCGTAGGCAAGGTAGTTAGCTAATCCAATTTTTCGTGTTTTCATCGCCGTGGATCCTGTGCTTTTTAAAAGCCCCCCGGTCATGCAAAGGGAGGACTGACACGGCTACAGTAAAATCATGCAAAGCTTGATACCTTTCCATTATTGCCAGCGGAATCCATTCACTGGCAAAAATGCAAAGAGTGGTGGCACGTGCTTCACTGATTTATAAAACAACGTTTCTGTTCAATCAAAAGAAGGGACCAGAAATGCGAAGCGCGCTGCATATTAGCGCGGCATCCGGCGAAAGAAAGTACAGCTAGCGGTAATTCACAATCACTTCATAGCGGCGTATTTTCAACGCCGGAACCAGCCTGCCGCCCCCCGGTACTTGCCAGATAAAACGCAAAGATTCCAGGGCAGGCTCGTTGCCGAACGCGCGCGTCGTTCCGCTCTGTCCGTCCAGTTCGACGCAGCGCGTAGAGGAGCATAAGCGTGTTTGTAACCCGGCGGGCATTGGGCCGATAAGCTCGTAGCGCCACGCGACCAGCGTCATTTTGCCCGCAACCGGCCCAGTCGCACTCAGTGGGAGAGAAGACGCCGCCTCACCGCGATAATTCAGCGTCATTCCCGCACGGCTGGCCTGCCAGGCGCCCTCTCCCGCCGCGTGGACGGTGAGGGGCAAACACACTAACAGCAAATACTTCATCATTATTTACCGCCAATCGTCGCGGTCATGCGGATGTTACGGTTGTCCGAAAGTTCCAGGCTGGAGAGCACCACCAGTTGCGGCAGACTGCGGCGTAAGAAGCGCGACAACAGCGGACGTAACGCATGATTCACCAGCAGTACCGGCGGCGCGCCGAGCATCTCCTGACGCCCCAGCGCCTCCTGGGTTTGCGCCAGTAATCGGTCCGCCAGCCCCGGCTCCAGCCCGCCTCCGCTCTGCAAGGCCTGCAACAACAACCGTTCCAGCGGCGCATCCAGGCCAATCACCTGCACTTCATCGCTGCCAGGGAACCAGCGTTGAGTGATGGCCCGGCCCAGCGCCACGCGCACCACCGCCGTCAGTTCATTCGGATCGTGCTGCACGGGCGCGTGTTCCGCCAGCGTCTCCAGAATGGTACGCATATCGCGAATCGGCACTTTCTCATCAAGCAGATTTTGCAGCACTTTATGCAGCGTAGTGAGCGTCACTACGCCCGGCACCAGATCCTCCGTCAGTTTTGGCATCTCCTGAGTGACGCGATCCAGCAGTTGCTGCGCTTCCTGACGCCCAAACAGCTCAGCAGAGTGTTGGCTTATCAGATGGTTAAGGTGTGTGGCGACAACTGTACTGGCTTCCACCACTGTAAAGCCCTGAATTTGCGCCTGCTCTTTTAAGGCATTCTCAATCCAAATCGCCGACAGCCCGAACGCCGGATCGACCGTCACCTCGCCAGGCAGCGTACCTGCCGCCGTGCCGGGGTTAATCGCCAGCCAGCGCCCCGGATAGGCTTCACCGCTGCCAATCTCTACGCCTTTGAGCAAAATGCGATAGCGCGCAGGCGGCAAATCCATATTGTCGCGGATGTGCACCACCGGCGGCAGGAAGCCCATTTCCTGAGCGAATTTTTTACGAATACTGCGAATACGCCCCAGCAGTTCGCCGTCCTGCTGGAAATCCACCATCGGGATCAAGCGATAACCGACCTCCATGCCCAGCGTGTCTTCCAGTTGAACATCATTCCAGGTAGCCTCGACCGCCTGCGTATTTTCCACGGGTTTGGTTTGCGGAGTCGGTTCCTGGGTTTTCATTTCGCGCCCGCGCAGCCACCAGGCGAGCCCGAGCAGCGCGGCGGTAAACAGCAGGAAGACAAAGTTTGGCATCCCCGGCACCAGCCCAAGCAGGCCCAGCACGGCGGCACTGAGCATCATCACGCGTGGGTTACTGAACAGCTGGCCGACCATCTGCTGACCCACATCCTGCTCGGTGCTGACGCGGGTAACAATCACCCCCGCGGCGGTAGAGATAACCAGCGCCGGGATCTGCGCCACCAGGCCGTCACCGATAGTTAGCAGCGTGTACGATTCCGCCGCTTTGCCCATCGGCAGCCCATGCTGCAATACCCCCACCAGCAGGCCACCGATGATGTTAATGACCATAATCAGGATCCCGGCGATGGCATCGCCGCGCACAAACTTACTCGCGCCGTCCATCGAGCCGTAAAAATCGGCCTCCTGCGTCACTTCAGTACGGCGCTTTTTGGCCTCGTCTTCGCCGATGATCCCGGCATTGAGATCCGCATCGATCGCCATCTGCTTACCGGGCATGCCGTCCAGTACAAAGCGCGCGCCCACTTCGGCAATACGCCCGGCACCTTTGGTGATTACCATAAAGTTGATAATCACCAGGATGATGAACACCACGATACCAATAGCAAAGTTACCGCCGACCAGGAAGTGACCGAAGGCTTCCACCACCTTCCCCGCCGCCGCGCCGCCGGTATGCCCTTCCATCAGGATGATACGGGTTGATGCCACGTTAAGCGCCAGACGCAGTAGCGTAGTGAACAGCAGAATGGTTGGGAATGCGGCAAATTCCAGCGTCCGCTGGGTGAACATCGCCACCAGCAGTACCATAATCGACAGGGCGATGTTGAAGGTAAA
>CAJYVI010000073.1 GCA_913778145.1 uncultured Pseudocitrobacter sp. | reverse complement strand
ACTCCCCCCCAGTACCAAATACTACCCCCCAGTAGAATGCTAATGCTATAATCAACATCGATTTTGAGTCAGAGAGATATCAGCATGTCGCATACTATTCGTGATAAACAGAAGCTTAAAGCCCGCGCCAGCAAGATTCAGGGCCAGGTGGTGGCGCTCAAAAAAATGCTCGATGAGCCTCATGAATGCGCCGCCGTGCTACAACAAATCGCCGCTATTCGCGGTGCGGTGAACGGTTTAATGCGCGAAGTTATCAAAGGCCATCTGACGGAACATATCGTTCATCAGGGCGAAGAATTGAAACGTGAAGAAGATCTTGAAGTGGTGCTGAAGGTGCTGGATTCCTATATCAAGTAACCCAGAAATTTGGACCGCCATCGAGGCCTCGAACCCCGTCCCTTCCAATCGAAAATCGTCTGCTCTTCCAGTTGAGCTAATGGCGGTTTGCTGTGTCGTGCTGTACAACGAGCGGCAGAGTAATCCCCTCTACCTCAATGAAAGTTAAACAAAAATTCGGAACCCCAAAAGCTTAACTTTCCTTACATTTCGTTCAGAAATTCGCACGAGGATCCTCCCCCGGATGTATAACAGTTAACGCAACTGTTATCTAAAAACATCGCTTTGCTGTACATGTCACCGGATTGTTGCGCACCTTACAATTTGACCGAACAAAAATTGATGCGGAGTTTTGCATGTTTGGTCTTGATGCGTTTCACCTGGCGCGAATACAGTTCGCCTTCACCGTCTCCTTTCACATTATCTTTCCCGCCATCACCATTGGGCTTGCCAGCTATCTGGCGGTGCTTGAAGGATTATGGCTTAAAACCCGCGAGCCGGTCTGGCGTTCGCTCTACCATTTCTGGTCGAAGATTTTTGCCGTTAACTTCGGGATGGGCGTTGTTTCCGGGCTGGTAATGGCTTATCAGTTTGGCACCAACTGGAGCGGATTCTCCCAATTTGCAGGCAGTATTACCGGCCCGCTGCTCACCTATGAAGTGTTAACCGCCTTCTTCCTCGAAGCGGGTTTCCTCGGCGTGATGCTCTTTGGCTGGAATAAAGTCGGGCCGGGGTTACACTTCTTCGCGACCTGTATGGTGGCGCTGGGTACGCTTATCTCAACGTTCTGGATCCTCGCCTCAAACAGCTGGATGCAAACACCGCAGGGCTTCGAGATCGTGAACGGTCAGGTTGTACCGGTTGACTGGTTCGCGGTGGTCTTCAATCCTTCATTCCCGTATCGCCTGTTACATATGACGGTGGCGGCTTTCCTGAGTAGCGCCCTGTTTGTCGGCGCGTCTGCGGCCTGGCATCTGCTGCGCGGTAATAACACGCCCGCTATCCGCACCATGTTTTCAATGGCCCTGTGGATGACGCTTATCGTCGCCCCCATTCAGGCCATGATTGGCGATATGCACGGTCTGAATACGCTGAAACACCAACCGGCAAAAATCGCCGCTATTGAAGGTCACTGGGAAAATCCGCCGGGCGAGCCTACGCCGCTGCTGCTGTTTGGCTGGCCGGATATGGAGCAGGAGCGTACTCGCTACGGCCTGGAGATCCCCGCGCTGGGAAGCCTGATCCTCACCCATAGCCTCGACAAACAGGTCCCGGCGCTGAAGGAGTTTGCCAAAGAGGATCGCCCCAACTCCACCATCGTCTTCTGGTCGTTTCGCATCATGGCCGGTCTTGGCATGCTGATGCTGCTGTTAGGCGTCGTCGCGCTGTGGCTGCGCAAAAAGCAGCGCCTCTATGTTTCGCGCCCGTTCTTATGGTTTGCATTGCTGATGGGGCCGTCGGGCTTGATCGCCATCCTCGCAGGATGGGTCACCACCGAAGTGGGCCGACAACCGTGGGTAGTGTATGGCTTACAGCGCACGGCGGATGCGGTTTCCACCCACGGTGATTTGCATATGAGCATCAGTCTGCTGGCCTTTTTTGTGGTCTACAGCTCGGTCTTCGGCGTTGGATACAGCTACATGGTGCGCCTGATCCGCAAAGGGCCGCAGGATTTCACCCCGCCCGCTGACGGTACGCCTGCGCGTCCTCTTTCCGCCGCAATTACCCCCACTCACTCACAGGAGCAGCACTGATGGGCGTTGACCTCTCTATTATCTGGTTTGTGATTATCGTCTTCGCCACCCTGATGTACATCGTGATGGATGGCTTCGATCTGGGGATCGGTATTTTGTTCCCCTTCACCCGCGATGCCGCCGATCGCGACGTGATGGTAAACAGCGTCGCCCCGGTGTGGGACGGCAACGAAACCTGGCTGGTTCTCGGCGGCGCGGCGCTGTTTGGCGCGTTTCCGCTGGCCTATGCGGTGATCATTGATGCACTGACCATCCCGTTATCGTTGATGCTAATCGGCCTGATTTTTCGCGGTGTGGCGTTTGAATTTCGCTTTAACGCGACGCCATCGCATCGCCCTTTCTGGGATAAAGCCTTTCTCGGCGGCTCTATTCTGGCGACATTCAGCCAGGGCGTAGTGGTCGGCGCGGTGCTGAACGGTTTTCCGGTCGTTAACCGCACATTCGCCGGTGGCCCGTTTGACTGGCTAACGCCGTTTACGCTGTTCTGCGGCTTGGGTCTGGTCGTAGCCTATGCCCTGCTGGGCGCAACCTGGCTGGTTATGAAGAGTGAAAATCCTTTACAAGAGATAATGCGCCGCCACGCACGCGGACTATTGCTGGCGCTGTTGGCGGTGATTGCAGTGATTAGCGCGTGGACGCCACTGGCGCATCCGGCCATTGCACAACGCTGGTTTACGCTTCCTAATCTGTGGTTCCTGTTGCCGGTTCCGGTGCTGGTAATGGCCGTAAGTCTGGTCATCTGGCGTGCGCTGTCCCGCCCGGAATGCCATGCACAGCCGTTTGTCTTGACGCTGGTGCTGATTTTCCTCGGTTTTAGCGGGCTTGGGATCAGCATCTGGCCGCATATTATTCCGCCCGATATCACCCTGTGGCAGGCCGCCGCGCCGACGCAAAGCCAGGGCTTTATGCTGATTGGCGCCCTGCTGATTATTCCCATTATTCTGGTTTATACCTTCTGGAGCTACTACGTCTTCCGCGGGAAAGTGCAGCATGGCGAGGGGTATCACTGATGCAAAAATCATGGTTTCAGCGGCTATTCTGGATGGTTGCAATCTGGGGCGGCAGCGTATTAACGCTGGCGGTGGTGGGATATTTATTTCGTTTAATGATGACCGCCGCCGGATTTAAATCCTGACGATACGCTCATTCTTAAGGTGGCGAAAAGAAATGCCAGGAGATTTCTGATTTCGCCGCCGCTTCACACTTCCTCCACGATTAACGCGTTTACTGAGTCAAACATAAATAGACGTGATGGAGTATTGTATGAAAAAGAGTATGGCTCTGGTCGCCGCCCTGGCGCTGAGTTTCTGTTCCGGCGCGTTTGCCGCCAGCCAACCTGTACAATCAGGGAAACATCCGGTAGCGCAGAACAGCAAAGCCCCTCAGCACACCAACGGGGGGAAACATAGCACTGCAAAAAAGTCGGGAAATCACAAGCGCCCACAAAACAATAGTGGTAAACCGCAGACGAATAATCATCGCCCACAGAATAATAACGGCAAACCGCAGATGAATAACAATCGTCCGCAAAACAACAATGGCAACACAATGCCAGTACAACCACAGCCGCGTTAATTCAGGCTCAATCGGTCCCTCTCCCAGTGGGAGAGGGTTTGGCTCTTACTTGCGCTTCGGCAACGTCTTCAGCAGTTCATCCGGGCTAACCGAAGCGACCACGCTTCCCGGTAGCGGCATCTTCAGGATGTGATTCTTGATCTTCCCAACCACGTGCATTTCACACGGACGGCAATCAAACTTCAGCGTCAGAACTTCATCGCCATGCACAAGCTGCATCGGCGTGGCACGCCAGCTCTTAATGGAGCCTTTGGCCTGTTTCGGGCACAAATTAAAGGCAAAGCGCAGACAGTGTTTGGTGATCATCACCGGCACATCACCCTTCTCTTCATGCGCTTCAAACGCCGCGTCAATAAGCTTCACACCATAGGTCTGATAAAACTCGCGCGCTTTATGGTTGTAGACGTTGGCCAGGAAGCTTAAATGCGTTTCCGGATAGACCGGTGCCGGCGTGCTCACCGGTTTACGGCTGCCGCGTTGATACGCCGCCAGACGCGCCGTTTCCAGCAATTCCACGGTTTCACGACGCAGCTGATTCAGCATGCTGTTTGGGACAAATAACGCTTCCGCTAACTGTACGTCAACACGACGCGGGTAATAGCAGGTCTGGCCCAACTTCGCGATACCGTCCTGCAACTGACTCAGCGCTTTTTCCGTATTGTTGGCCGGAGCAAATTCGCCATCCAGCGTATGGGTCACGCTGACGCCATCTTCGCTGGTCATGGTCAGCACCAGTTGCTCCTGCCAGCCCGACAGTTCAACGTCCACGCCAATACGGCGTTCGCTGGAGGTTTTCAGCAACGCCTGCTGCCAGTTATGGTCAAGGTTACGGTTGAGGACGTGATTCGGGCGCACCTTATGCAGATCGGCCGGCATTTCATTTGGCCAGACGCGATAGCGATTTTCACCGGTTTTCTCGACCGTATTCGCACGGAAGCCCACCACTTCGCGTTTAATCAGCACGTTCAAGCCATCGCCATTGGCTAACGGTTCGGTCACTTCCACATCCAGGTGATCTTTGCTGACTTTCAGCACTTCACCGACCGGCAAACCAACGAACTTCGGCGAGTCAAAGGCACCAATGTCGCCTTTACGCGCGTTAACGAAATAATCCGTACTGCCGCGATGGAACGTTTTATCGGTGGACGGAATAAAGAAATGCTCCGTACGCCCCGCAGAAGCGCGCGCCAGGTCACCGCGTTCTTCAATAATCGCATCGAGCATCTGGCGGTAATGGGCGGTGATATTTTTCACGTAGCTCATGTCTTTGTATCGCCCTTCAATTTTGAAGGAGCGGACACCCGCATCAATCAACGCGCCAAGGTTGGCAGTTTGATCGTTATCTTTCATCGACAGCAGATGTTTTTCAAATGCCACCACGCGGCCCTGATCGTCCTTCAGGGTATACGGCAGACGGCAGGCCTGTGAGCAATCGCCACGGTTCGCGCTGCGCCCGGTCTGAGCGTGGGAAATATTGCACTGGCCGGAATAGGCCACACACAGCGCGCCATGAATAAAGAATTCGATGGTCGCATCGGTGCTTTCATGGATTGCCTGAATCTGTTGCAGGTTCAGCTCGCGCGCCAGCACGATCTGACTGAAGCCGACGTCAGAAAGGAATTTTGCTTTCTCAACGCTGCGGATATCGCACTGCGTACTGGCGTGAAGCTCAATGGGCGGGATATCCAGCTGCAATATCCCCATATCCTGCACAATCAGCGCATCCACACCGGTCTCGTAGAGAGAGGTAATCAGCTTCTGCGCGGGCTCCAGCTCATCATCATGAAGAATGGTATTCAGCGTGATAAAAATCTTCGCACCGTAGCGATGGGCGAAAGGCACCAGTTCGGCAATATCACTCAGGCTGTTGCTGGCATTATGGCGAGCACCAAAGCCAGGGCCGCCGATATAAACCGCGTCCGCACCGTGAAGAATGGCTTCGCGGGCAATCGCCGTATCTCGGGCCGGGCTTAGTAATTCAAGATGATGGTTTTGCAGGCGCATACAGTCGTTATTATCCGTTGGGGTCAAAATGGCGGCTATTGTAGTCAGATCCTGGCGCAGACCAAACACTTTTCCACCTCGTCTGCGCGGTCAATTTCTCTTTTCCGGCAAAGTATCGAAGAATTAACTATTTCCGTGCGCGCACCGGGCCGATTACAGTGACTGCGTATTCCGGATTTCCTCGTCACGTTATTGATGATTACTGTCTCTATGACGCACCGCAAGCTCGCTTGCGGTTTTTTCTTTTGGGTAATGAATCAACGAATGAAAATGCGCAGGCTGGTCGCTGCTGTTGCGATAAGCATGCGCTTCGTCACCGGCAAAACGTAACCCTTCCCCTGGCGTCAGGCTGCGCCACACACCCGCCACGCGCATATCGAGCGTACCGCTAATGGCAACAACATGTTCAATGACACCCTTTTCATGAGGTGTCGATTCGCTTAACGCCCCCGGGGCCAGCACGATAGAAAAGTGATCAAAGCACAGTTCCGGGTCCCACGGAAAAACGGGCGTAACGACCATCGCCTGCTGCTGCGGGTCAAACGCACCGGGCGCCTCAACCTGCGGTGGCGTGATAAAAACTGAAAACGGTACATTTAAGCCAGTGGCGATTTTCCACAACGTCGCCACCGTCGGGCTGGACTCATTACGCTCGATTTGTCCCAGCATCGCTTTAGACACGCCGGTCTCTTCCGCCAGCCGCGACAGGCTCCACTCGCGCTGCTGGCGCAGGGATTTCAGCGTGGCTGACAAATGTTGTGCAATATTCATATCACCTCTCCAGTGCAGAAACGGCTTTATTATATCAAAGGTTTACTGACCAGCCTGTGCAATCATCACTACTTGTGCGCTATAACGCTCAGTGCTACAGTCTTTTTGGCCGTTATAACGTACAAGAGGTTTGCATGTTTACTCGTTTCTGTCCCTTTCCGACGTTGCTGGCGGGTTTTGTCGCCGTGCTGGTGGGCTACGCCAGTTCAGCCGCTATCATCTGGCAGGCCGCTGCGGCGGCGGGGGCAAGTACAACGCAAATTGCCGGATGGATGACCGCGCTGGGGCTGGCGATGGGCGTCAGCACACTGGTGCTGACATTATGGAAAAAAGCACCCGTTTTAACAGCCTGGTCGACGCCGGGCGCAGCGTTACTGGTGGGCGGCTTACAGGGCGCAACGCTCAATGAGGCGGTGGGGATTTTTATCTTCGCGAACGCGTTGATTGTATTGTGCGGCGTGACCGGGTTATTTGCCCGGTTAATGAAATTGATTCCACATTCACTGGCGGCGGCGATGCTGGCGGGGATCTTACTGCGTTTCGGGCTACAGGCTTTTTCCAGCCTGCAACATCACCTCGTCTTATGCGGCAGCATGCTGGTAGCCGGGCTTCTCTGCAAAGCCTTTGCCCCGCGTTATTCGGTGGTAGCCGCGCTGATCGTGGGAAGCCTCGCGGCCTGGCTGGGCGGCGAGGTTCAGCACAACACGCTCTCTTTCGCCCTCGTTGCGCCTGAATTCATCTCACCTCATTTTTCCCCCGCGCTGCTGTTAAGCGTCGGAGTCCCGTTTTT
>CAJYVI010000072.1 GCA_913778145.1 uncultured Pseudocitrobacter sp. | reverse complement strand
CATGACGGCTACCAGGCGCACGGCCAGAGCAGAACGCGGCAGGTGTGGCTCATTCAGCCCACGGTTAAACTGAATCTGACCATTCATGCCGCGCTCCCCTTATCATTTTGCAATGTTACCCGCCGCACTGGTGCGCCGTTGAGTTCAGGCAGAATCGCGTCCTTTGCGCCGTCTCTGACAATCCGCCCCTGATCCATCACGATAATGCGGTCCACCAGCTGCAGCATCGCCGTGCGGTGAGTGGCGATAATCAGCGTGCGATGCCCAATCCACTGTTTCAGTTGTTCGATTAAATACGCTTCCGCCATTTCATCCAGCGAGGCGCTGGGTTCATCGAGCAGAACGATATTCGGTTGAGAGATGAGTAGCCGCGCCAGCAGCAGCGTTTGCCGCTGACCACCAGAAAGACCAAATCCCCCTTCCTGAATCATGTAGTTGAGGCCGTTTTTCTGCTTCTGCACAAAGGGCAGTGCTCCGCTGAGGGTTAACGCGCGTTCGATATCTTCATCGCTGGCCTCCGGCATCCCCATGGTGAGGTTTTCCCGCAGTGAGCCAAAGAACAGTCGCCCGGTCTGGCTAAGCAGCCCCATGTCGCGGCGCAGATCCGCCGGATCAAGCTGCCCGATGCTGATGTTATCCAGCAATACCTGCCCCTGCTGGGCGATACGCATTCCGGCGAGCATTTGCAGCAGCGTTGACTTACCCGCGCCGTTGCGCCCGAGAATAGCGATTTTCTCTCCGGCCTGAATGTTGAGTTTGCCGATCGCCACATCGGCAATTTTCTCTTCTTCGTCGTAATAAAAGACAGCGTTGCTGAACTGATAATTGCCGTTCAGCACTGCTTTATGTACCAGTTTGCCGTGCTCCGGCTGATCCACCGGGCGCTTCATCAGTTCATCCAGGCCGTTACGCGCTACTTTTGCCTGCTGCCAGCGCGAGAGCACGCCGGATATCTGCGACAGCGGCGCAATGGTGCGCGAAGCCAGGATCGTCGTCCCGACCAGCGCGCCGGTGGTCATGTCGCCGTTCATCACCATAAAGCAGCCCATCAACAGCACCACGACGTAGACGATGGATTGCACTTCCTGGGTCCAGGTGAGCAGTAGCCCGGTGAGAAAACGTTGCTTCATGCTGATGGACGAGGCCACGTCGTTGGTGTGGTTCCACTGATTCTGAAAACGCTGTTCAGCGCGCAGCAGTTTAATATCTTCAATCGACTGCACGGCTTCTACAAGCGTAGCGTTGCGTACAGCCGACTCGCGCATCCCTTCGTTCGCCAGCCGCGCCAGCGGGCGTTGCACCAGCAGGCCGGGGATCACCAATAACGGCAGCGCCAGCAGAACCACCAGCACCAGCCAGCCGCCGATCATCCACAGAATAAAGACAAACAGAAGGAAGAACGGCAGATCCGCCACCGCGCCGATAGTGGTGGACGTAATAAGCTCCCGCACCGATTCCAGTTCGCGGATCTGCGAGATAAACGAGCCGGTGGATTTCGATCGCACGTTGTTTTTCAGCCGTAATGCGTGACCAAAAACGCGATCCGAAATACGCAGATCCGCCCGCTTGCCGATCACATCAGAAAGATGCGTACGCACCATGCGCATACAGAACTCAAACAGGATCGCCATCATCACCCCGGCGAAAAGCACCCATAGCGTCGGATAGGACTGCGCAGGAACCACCCGATCGTAAACCTGCATCGAGAAAATCATCGCCGCCAGCGCCAGCACGTTCGCCACCAGTGACGCCAGCATAATATCGCCATAGCGCCGCCAGTCTTTTAGCGAAAGACTCCAGAACCAGTTCGCCTGATACGGGCGAATATAGTCATCCACCCGCGCGTCAGGGATGGCGCTGAGAGGGCGCAGCAGCGCCAGTTCGACGATTTTATCTTCAATATCCGCGACGTTAAGCGTGGTTTCCAGCCCTTCGTCACCGCTGAACTGAACGCTGATATTGTCATGATTGTCGCGACGGGTGATCACGCCAATCTGCTGATTATCAAACACCGCGATCAGCGGCAGACGCCAGGGGTTAAGCGAATCGGCGGAAAACTCCACCAGCCGTAACCCCATTCCCAACTGCCGCGCCATGTCGGTGAGTAACTCCTCCCGCTTACTGTCGCGCTCCCAGTTGACGGTCGCGCGCACATTCTCCTGAGAAAATTCGAGGCGATAATAGCGCGCCACGGCGATCATCGCCTCCAGCCAGGCTTCCACGGACTGGGCATTTTTTTTCATTATCTACACCACCATCAACTGATGATTCGCCAGCAAAGTGGCGAGGTCGGTATGCACGCCCGTTAGCGTGACCACGTTAGTTGCCGCAAAAGTGCCGCCCGTGCCGTCGCGGTCGATCTGCACGATGGTGTCGCTGCCGCTCTGGGTGACTTTGACAAAATCTCCAATGTTTCCGGCCTGCGCATCCAGCGTTGCCACGCCGTTGACGTAGCTGGCTTTGCCGTTGCCGGTGTAGCCGCTGCCCTGTAACAGTTCACGAATATCAATGCGATCGGTATCGGCGGTGCCTTCCCAGGTGCCTACCGTAAAGCCATTCACCACATCCGAGCCGTTGCCGCCGGTGGCGTCGCTGGCGTTGAGCAGTTTATAGAGCAAGGTGTCATGACCGCCGTTGCCGATGTTGAGCGTGTCGTTGCCGCCGCGCCCTTCAAGTTGGTTATCGCCGCTGCTGCCGGTCAGAATGTCGTTAAAATTCGAGCCGGAAATGCCTTCGATATTGGTAAATGTCGAGGTATTAAAGCCAGTAGCCTGCGCGGTGGTGACGCTTAAGTTCGCGGTCACGCCCACCGTCGAGAGGCGGAAATCAACCACATCCATCCCGCCGTTCGCCAGCCAGGTTCCAGTGCCGGAGCTGTACACCCAGCCGCCGGAGCCGTCGTAGGTGTCGGTGCCTGCGGTGGCGAAGAAGGTGTCGTTATAGCCCGTGCCGACGAACTTGCCGTTATTGCTCGCGGTGCCCGCTTCGGCGCTGAGGTCGTAAGCGTGGGTGGCATCGGTGGCCTGTAAGCCGCCCCAGGTGGTGTTTACCGTCTGGTCGATATTGCTGGCGGTGGTGCCGGTGGATTTGATCAGCACGGCGTTGTAGGTTTCTCCGGCGTTCAGCCCGTAGA
>CAJYVI010000071.1 GCA_913778145.1 uncultured Pseudocitrobacter sp. | reverse complement strand
TGAAATCAAGGCGTTGCATAGGTCGGGTCTCAGTCCAGGGCATAGTGAGTCTCCTCTTCTATGCCAGTTATAACTGTTACCCATGTATCCGGTCTAAAGTGTTACCCATGTTTCCGGTTCATACCCTGCGCTTACCGGGCCTACTGTTTGTGCTCGCTGTTGCCCGATGCGCGTTGCTTATCGGGCCTACGTGTTTTGCAGATTTGTAGGCCGGATAAGGCGCAAGCCGCATCCGGCAAATGCTTCACACCACACAAATCCATCCCCGCAATGTTACCGAGCAACATAGCTCGCAATTCCCTATACACATCTTTGCAAAAACCCGGCAAATAGTATGACATCCGTCTCAATTTTTACATTTATGCTGCCTGGGTAATTCTCACTCCCGCATGTTACCCGTATCATCCGCCTCATAGCGTCGTCACGCAAATCAATAGCCAGCTATCCTTTTCTTTAGCAGGGCAAAAGTGAGATTCCGACGCAATGAAGTGTGTCCACCCTCTCTGGGGACAATTGGACGTTGTCACTGAAACAATGACGTTACCCATATAAATTAAAGGCCAGGTGCATCATGCCATTAGTCATAGTAGCTATCGGGGTTATCCTGTTATTACTGCTGATGATCCGTTTTAAAATGAACGGTTTTATTGCCCTTATCCTGGTGGCGCTCGCCGTCGGGTTGTTGCAGGGGATGCCGCTCGACAAAGTCATCGTCTCCATCAAAAACGGTGTTGGTGGGACTCTGGGCAGTCTTGCGCTGATTATGGGCTTCGGCGCAATGCTCGGGAAACTGCTGGCAGACTGCGGCGGTGCTCAGCGTATCGCTACCACCCTTATCGACAAGTTCGGTCGCAAAAACATTCAGTGGGCGGTGGTTCTGACCGGTTTCACCGTTGGTTTTGCGCTGTTCTATGAGGTTGGTTTCGTTCTGTTGCTGCCGCTGGTCTTCACCATCGCCGCTTCCGCGCGTATTCCGCTGCTGTATATCGGTGTACCGATGGCTGCCGCACTGTCCGTTACGCACGGCTTCCTGCCGCCGCACCCGGGCCCGACAGCGATTGCAACCATCTTCCATGCTGATATGGGTAAAACCCTGCTGTACGGTACTGTTTTGGCGATCCCGACCGTGATTCTGGCAGGCCCGGTTTATGCTCGCTGCCTGAAAAGCATCGACAAGCCGATCCCGGAAGGTCTGCACAACCCGAAAACCTTCACCGAAGAAGAAATGCCGTCTTTCGGCGTGAGCGTCTGGACAGCCCTGGTTCCAGTTATCCTGATGGCTCTGCGCGCCATTGCAGAAATGGTGCTGCCGAAAGGCCACGCGGTACTACCTTATGCTGAGTTCTTCGGCGACCCGGTGATGGCAACGCTGATTGCCGTCCTGATTGCCGTGTTCACGTTCGGCCTGAACCGTGGTCGTAACATGGACCAGGTGAACGATACGCTGACCTCTTCCATCAAAATCATTGCCATGATGCTGTTGATCATCGGTGGTGGCGGTGCGTTTAAGCAGGTTCTGGTTGATAGCGGCGTGGACAAATACATCGCGTCAATGATGCATGGTTCCAGCGTTTCTCCGCTGCTGATGGCCTGGTCTATCGCCGCCGTGCTGCGTATCGCGCTGGGTTCAGCAACTGTCGCAGCAATTACTGCCGGTGGTATTGCAGCCCCGCTGATTGCCACCACGGGCGTGAGCCCTGAGCTGATGGTTATCGCGGTCGGTTCCGGTAGCGTTATCTTCTCTCACGTGAACGATCCCGGTTTCTGGCTGTTCAAAGAGTACTTCAACCTGACTATCGGCGAGACCATCAAGTCCTGGTCGATGCTGGAAACCATTATCTCCGTATGTGGTCTGGTAGGTTGTCTGCTGCTGGGAATGGTTGTCTAAATGTGAGTTTTTTACCCTCACCCTAACCCTCTCCCTTAGGGAGAGGGAACCGATTGTGCCAGTGGTCGGGTATGTGCGGTTTTCTCCCTCTCCCTAAGGGAGAGGGCCGGGGTGAGGGGAATACTTTGCTTCGCGTTTACTTCTTCTTACCTGCCGCTTTCCGCCGCTTGTCCAAATCCTTAATCAGCTTATTCACCCGTTCATCGGCAAACATCTGCTCAAGGCTTGTGGTCAGCTTACGACGCCAGTTTTTGTACTGATCGCTGGTACCGGGGATATTGACCGGCTCTTCCATATTCAGCCAGTCTTCCGGTTGCAGCCCCAGCAGTGCGCTGTTGCTGTCAGCGATGTAGCGTTGCATACCGCGATTGAGCGTGTCGGTCATGCTCATCAGGCTGGCTTTATGCCCGGCACGTTTTGGCAGCACGCCATACTTGTGCAACGCATCCAGCAAGCCCTGCTTCGCCAGTTCACGATCCTGATACAAACCGCGCAACACCACTTCGTCAGGATAAAGCCCCAGCGCCCGACCGAGCGTCAGGTCACCGCTTTCCCAATAACCGCGCAGCGTTGGCAGGTCATGGGTGGTCGCGACCGCCATAGATTGCTCCGGATACGCTTTCGGCGCACGGAAGGTTTTGTCGCTGTCGTTTTCAAAGTAGAGCACTTTGTATGAGTAAACTCCGCTCTTGCGCAGTTTGCCGACAATCTCCACCGGCACCGTACCGAGATCTTCACCAATCACCATGCAGCGATGGCGTTTACTCTCCAGCGCCAGAATCGACAGCAGATCGTCCACCGGATAATGCACGTACGCGCCGTGGTCAGCCGTTTCACCGTAGGGGATCCACCACAGACGCAGCACGGACATCACATGGTCGATACGCAGCGCGCCGCAGTTTTTCATGTTCGCGCGCAGCAGGTCGATAAACGGCTCGTAGGCACGCGCGGTAATGATGTGCGGGTCCATCGGCGGCAGGCCCCAGTTTTGCCCCAGCGGCCCAAGGATATCCGGCGGTGCGCCCACTGACGCTTTCAGGCAGTAAAGCTCGCGGTCACACCAGGTTTCCGCGCCGCCTTCCGCCACGCCCACGGCGAGGTCGCGATAAAGGCCAATCGGCATGTCATATTGCTGGCTTTCCTGCCAGCAGGCCGCGAACTGGGTGTACGCCAGCCATTGCAGCCAAAGGTAGAAATCGACTTCATCGGCATGCTGCTCACAGAACGCACGCACTTCCGGGCTATCGACATCCTGATACGCTTGCGGCCAGGCAGGCCAGCCCCAGCGCAGTTTGTCGATTTTCACCTGATTAGCATGCAGCGCGTCATACGCTGCCTGCCAGTAAAGGCTGTCACCTTCACGTTCCACAAAGTTACGGAACTGGGTCATCTGCGCATCAGTGCGTTTGGCAAAGCGCGTCCACGCCATACGCAGCGCGGTCATTTTCAGTTCTGTTACTGCCGTGTAGTCAACCCACATTGCATCGCAGGCGGCTTTCAGGGCTTTCTGCGTAGCCGGTTTTTTCCACCAGGCCTGCGCTTCTTCGCTGTGCTGGAAATCCTCCACCGCGTTGACGTCGATATAAATCACGTTCAGCCAGCGGCGAGAGGAAGGGCTATACGGGCTTGCACTTTCCGGGTTAGCCGGATAGAGCGCGTGAATCGGGTTAAGGCCGATAAACGCCCCGCCGCGTTTGGCGATTTCCGGCAGCATCGCTTTCAGGTCGCCAAAGTCGCCAATCCCCCAGTTCTTTTCAGAACGTAGGGTATAGAGCTGCACGCAGGCGCCCCACAGTTTTTCTTTCTCTTTTAACGCTCGCGGTTCATAACAGCGGACCGGGGCGACAATCACCCGGCAGTGCCAGCGTTCTTCAGCCTGGGTCAGGGTGAGAGAGTGATAACCTTCCGGTAGACCCGCAGGCAACGACAGATTATTACCTCCTGTCGCGTCACCCTGATACTGCTTGCCCTCTTCGGTGGTTAGCAGCCAGTGAAACTCACCGTTGCCTTCAACCGTCAGGGCCATTTTTTTGCCATGCGTCCAGACCATGACGTTAGGGACTGGCGTCACCGCCACTTTCGTGGCGGTAGCGTGCATCGCGTCCAGCAAACGCCGTTTGGTGTCAGCACCGATAGACTGCGGTTTACCGTGCGCATTGATATAGTTGGGGCTGATCCCCGCCGCCAGCGCGGCATTATCGAGGCGTTTGCTTTCCATAGGCCTGTCCTTAGCGTTTTGCCTGCCAGATACGTTTTTGATAATCGCGAATGGAGCGATCGGAGCTAAACATGCCGCAGCGCGCGGTATTCAGAATGGCGGCGCGGGTCCATGCTTCCTGGTCACGATAGAGCACATCAACCTGTTTCTGCGCGTCCACGTAGGCTTCGAAATCGGCCAGCACCAGGTACGGGTCGCCGCCTTTCAGCAGGCTGTGCAGCATCTGGTCGAACGCGTGTTTGTCGCCATCGCTGTACTTACCGCTTTCCAGCTCTTTAAGCACCGCGTCCAGCAATTTGTCTTTCTTGCGCCATTTCAGCGGGTCATAGCCTTTGGCTTTCAGCGCTTTAACCTCTTCAACAGTATTACCGAAGATAAAGATATTTTCATCGCCGACCACTTCCGCGATTTCCACGTTTGCGCCATCCAGCGTACCGACGGTCAGCGCCCCGTTCAGCGCCAGCTTCATGTTACCGGTACCGGACGCTTCTTTGCCTGCGGTAGAGATTTGTTCGGAAACATCCGCCGCCGGGATCAATTTTTCCGCCGCCGACACACAGTAATCCGGCAGGAAGACCACTTTCAGCTTGTCCCCCACTGTCGGATCGTTATTGATTGCGTCTGCCACCTTGTTAATCGCGAAGATGATGTTCTTCGCCAGGTAGTAGCCCGGCGCCGCTTTCGCACCGAACAGGAATACGCGCGGTACGCGGTCTGCCTGCGGGTTCTCGCGGATCTCTTTATACAGCGCCAGAATGTGCAACAGGTTCAGGTGCTGACGTTTGTATTCGTGCAGGCGCTTGATTTGGATATCAAAAATCGCCTGAGTATTGATTTCAATGCCGGTACGCGCTTTCACGAATTCAGCAAGACGCTCTTTGTTGGCCTGTTTGATCTCGCGATAGGTCTGGCGGAATTTCGCGTCGTCAGCAAATTTCTCCAGGTTGATCAACTGGTCGAGATCGTTCGCCCACTCTTTTTTCAGCGACTTATCGAGCAGCGCAGCCAGTGCCGGGTTGCACTGTTTGATCCAGCGACGCGGCGTAATGCCGTTGGTGACGTTATGGAATTTATTCGGCCACAGCTGGTGATATTCCGGGAACAGATCTTTCACCACCAGATCGGAGTGCAGCGCGGCGACGCCGTTCACCGCAAAACCGCTGACCACGCACATGTTCGCCATGCGCACCTGCTTGTCGTGCACGACGGCCAGTTTTGCCCAAACCGCTTTGTCGCCCGGCCAGGTTTTATCGACCAGCTTTTTAAAGCGCGCGTTGATTTCGTTGATGATCTGCATATGGCGTGGCAGCAGCGCTTTAATCAGTTTTTCATCCCAGCACTCAAGCGCTTCCGGCATCAGGGTGTGGTTGGTGTAGGCAAAGGTTTTGCTGGTGATAGCCCAGGCGTCGTCCCAGCTCAGCTGGTGCTCATCAATCAGCACGCGCAGCAGTTCTGGAATGGCGATAGTGGGGTGAGTATCGTTAAGCTGAATAACTTCGAAATTCGCCAGTTCGTGCAGTTTGCGACCCGCCAGATGATGACGACGCAGAATATCCGCTACTGAACAGGCGCACTGGAAGTACTGCTGCATCAGGCGCAGTTTTTTACCCGCCGTGTGGTTGTCGTTCGGGTAGAGCACTTTCGTCAGCTTTTCGGCGTCGATGCCCTGCTGTTCTGCACGCAGGAAATCGCCGTCGTTGAATTTGGTCAGGTTAAACGGATGCGCGTGCTTCGCTTGCCACAAGCGCAGCGGCTGTGCGACGCCGTTACGGTAGCCGAGTACCGGCAGATCCCAGGCTTCACCGGTGATTTCAAATGCCGGGGTCCAGTGGCCCTCTTTGCTGACTTTACCGCCAATACCCACCAGCACATCCAGCGCCGCGTTGTGGCGGAACCACGGATAGCTACCGCGCTGCCAGTCATCTGGCGCTTCCATCTGCTGACCATCTGCAAAGGACTGACGGAATAAGCCATATTGATAGTTCAGGCCATAGCCGGTTGCCGATTGACCCACGGTCGCCATAGAGTCAAGGAAGCAGGCCGCCAGACGCCCCAGGCCGCCGTTACCCAGCGCCGGATCGGTTTCTTCTTCCAGCAGGTCGGTCAGGTTGATATCAAAGGCGTTAAGGGCATCGCTCACGCCCTCATACCAGCCAAGGTTCAGCAGGTTGTTGCCGGTCAGGCGACCAATCAGGAACTCCATCGAAATGTAGTTCACGTGGCGTTGATCCTTCGCCGGTTTCGCCACGGGCTGAGCGGACAGCATCTCTGCCAGCGCGCCGCTCACAGCCTGCCACCACTGGTGAGAGGTCATCTCAGAAGCAGCCTGTAAACCAAATCGTTGCCACTGACGCGTCAGGGCAGCCTGAAACAGTTCTTTATTGAAGGTTGGCTGTGACATAGGGAATTAGAGTCCTTTTTACATAAACGTTAGTAATAGTTTGCCTGGCTGACTGTGTGTCTTCCTCATCCCGTCCCGGATTAGGCGGGGAGGAGTCGCAGGGATGAGCGAAAAGTGTGATCGCAGACACTATTACGTTAGTGACTAACCCTGAAATTGCGCAAATTTCACACCACGTCAGGCGGCCATCCATTCTGCCAGGCGGCAGTTTCCGGTATCGGTAAGAAGATATCCGCGCGGTATGTCATAAAAATGAAATGGTGTTTTTCCTAATTTATGTAAGACAGGAAATAGTTACGGCGTTGAAATAAATCGAAATAAAAATAAGATGATCCATACGGAAAATAGCGCAGCTGACTCTCTGTTTATTAGCTGTTTAATTAACGCCATACCTTATGTGGCTTTTTCAGAGTTTTACTCTTTTTGACAAAGCCAGACACCACGCGCCCTGCAACCGGTCTCCGTCATTTAAAAGGGGAATAAGAAGATTTGTGACAGAGTGCAAATTCGCAGACATCAAAAACGGACATAACTTGCAATAGATTGTCATTTGGCCGACCTTTGTATTGATTAATTACGAGCCCTAAAAAAAATACTTTTCTCTCCTCACAGTGAAGTGATTGCTATGTTGATTCCGTCAAAATTAAGTCGACCCGTCCGTCTTGAACACACAGTGATTCGGGAAAGGCTGCTGGCGAAGCTTTCAGGCGCGAACAATTATCGTCTGGCGCTGATCACCAGCCCTGCAGGTTATGGCAAGACGACGCTCATTTCACAGTGGGCGGCGGGAAAAAACGAACTGGGCTGGTACTCTCTTGATGAAGGGGATAACCAGCAGGAACGGTTCGCCAGCTACCTTATCGCCGCGATTCAGCAGGCGACGGGCGGTCATTGCAGCGCCAGTGAAAACATGGTGCAAAAACGCCAGTATGCGAGCCTTACTTCGCTGTTCTCACAGCTTTTTGTCGAGCTAAGTGAATGGCAAAAACCGCTGTATCTGGTGATTGACGATTACCACCTGATTACCAACCCGGTTATCCACGACGCCATGCGTTTTTTCCTGCGCCATCAGCCGGAAAACCTGACGCTGGTCGTCCTGTCGCGTAATTTGCCGCAGTTAGGTATCGCCAACCTGCGCGTGCGCGATCAACTGCTGGAGATTGGCAGCCAACAATTGGCCTTTAATCACAGTGAAACCAAACAATTTTTCGACTGCCGCCTCACCTCGCCTATTGAGCTTGCGGAGAGCGGCCGTCTGTGTGACGACGTTGCCGGTTGGGCAACGGCGTTGCAGCTGATCGCCCTATCGGCCCGGCAGCGCAATAACGCCACCCAGCATTCTGCCCGCCGTCTTTCCGGGATTAACGCCAGCCATCTCTCCGACTATCTGGTCGATGAAGTGCTCGATAACGTCGAACCTGCGACGCGTAATTTCCTGCTCAAAAGCTCGCTGCTGCGCTCGATGAACGACGCGCTCATTGTACGCGTGACCGGCGAAGAAAACGGCCAGATGCGGCTGGAAGAGATTGAGCGTCAGGGGCTGTTCCTGCAACGCATGGATGACTCTGGTGAATGGTTTAACTATCACCCGCTGTTTTGTAGCTTCCTGCGCCAGCGCTGCCAGTGGGAACTGGCGACAGAGTTACCCGATATTCATCGCGCCGCCGCCGAAAGCTGGATGGCGCAGGGCTTCCCGAGTGAGGCGATTCACCATGCCCTTGCCGCCGGTGACCCGAAAATGCTGCGCGATATTTTGCTGAATCACGCCTGGGGCTTGTTCCATCACAGCGAACTCTCGCTGCTGGAAGAGTCGCTCTCCGCCCTGCCGTGGGCAAGCCTGCTGGAAAACCCGCGGCTGGTGCTGTTACAGGCATGGCTGATGCAAAGCCAGCATCGCTATAGCGAAGTCAACACCCTGCTGGCGCGTGCCGAGCAGGAGATGGACTTCGAGATGGATAAAGCCCTGCATGGCGATTTCAACGCCCTGCGCGCACAGGTGGCCATCAACGATGGCGACCCGGAAGAAGCGGAACGTCTGGCGATGGTTGCCCTCGATGAGCTTCCGCTGGCGAGTTTCTACAGCCGCATCGTCGCCACTTCGGTGCACGGCGAAGTACTGCACTGCAAAGGGCAACTGGGGCAATCGCTGTCGGTGATGCAGCAAACGGAGCAAATGGCGCGCCGGCATGATGTCTGGCACTACGCTCTTTGGAGCCTGATCCAGCAAAGTGAAATTTTGTTTGCCCAGGGCTTTTTGCAGGCCGCCTGGGAGTGCCAGGAAAAAGCGTTCCAGCTGATTCGCGATCAACATCTCGAACAGTTGCCGATGCACGAGTTCCTGCTGCGCATTCGCGCGCAGTTACTGTGGGCGTGGGCGCGTCTGGATGAAGCCGAGGCCACGGCGCGTACCGGTATGGACGTACTGGTGAACTATCAGCCGCAGCAGCAGCTTCAGTGCCTGGCGCTGCTGGTACAGTGCTCTCTGGCACGCGGCGACCTCGACAATGCCCGCAGCCACCTGAATCGCCTGGAAAATTTACTGGGGAATGGCCCGTACCACAGCGACTGGGTCTCTAACGCGGATAAAGTGCGGGTGATTTACTGGCAGATGGTCGGCGACAAAAAATCCGCCGCCAACTGGCTGCGTCATACGCCAAAACCGGCGTTCGCTAACAATCACTTCCTGCAAAGCCAGTGGCGCAATATCGCCCGCGTGCAGATCCTGCTTGGCGAATTTGATGCCGCTGAAATGGTACTGGAAGAGTTGAACGAGAATGCGCGTTCGCTGCGCCTGATGAGCGATCTCAACCGTAACCTGCTGTTATTGAATCAACTTTACTGGCAGGCCGGGCGCAAGAATGAAGCCCAGCGCGTGCTGCTGGAAGCGCTGACGCTGGCAAATCGCACCGGGTTTATCAGCCACTTCGTCATTGAAGGCGAAGCAATGGCGCAGCAGTTGCGTCAGCTGATTCAGCTCAACACGTTGCCGGAACTCGACCAGCATCGCGCCCAACGTATTCTGCGCGAAATTAATCAGCACCATCGCCATAAGTTCGCCCATTTTGATGAGAGTTTCGTCGAGCGTCTGCTCAATCACCCGGAAGTGCCGGAGCTTATCCGCACCAGCCCGCTCACGCAGCGTGAATGGCAGGTACTGGGGCTTATCTACTCCGGCTACAGCAATGAACAGATCGCAGGTGAGCTGGACGTGGCAGCCACAACCATCAAGACGCATATTCGCAATCTGTACCAGAAGCTGGGCGTGGCACATCGTCAGGATGCAGTACAGCATGCGCAACAGTTACTTAAAATGATGGGATACGGCGTATAATATATATTATGGTGGTGAATAATTACCGACTAAATATATTATATGTTTATTTCTCTATTTAAGAAGAGATAGCTACGTCACATTAGAGAAGAAACATAAATCAGAAGTGAAAAATTATAATATGCCTGCCATGTTTCTCCTTTTATAACTACTGCCGCGAGTTGGCACGTTATAAAAGGATGATTATATGTCGGCATTAACCGAAAAAGTCAGTGCTAAAGAGAAATTTGGGTTTGGTTTGGGCGATGCCGCAAGCCATATAGTTTTCGATTCCTCTGTGGCTATTCTGGCGTACTTCTATACAAATATTTATGGACTACCCCCAGCCGTTATGGGGACATTATTTTTGGTTGTCAGGATTCTGGACGCCATTACCGACCCTATCATGGGCGCTATTGCTGACCAGACAAAAACTCGTTGGGGTCGTTTTCGTCCGTGGCTGTTAATTATCTGCGTACCCTTTGCGGTGAGCTGTATTCTGGTTTATTCCACGCCAGACTTTGATCAGACCGGAAAAATTATTTACGCCGTCATCGCATATATATTCATGACGCTGATGTATACCGCCATTAATATTCCTTACTGCTCACTGGGCGCAGCTATTACCGCTGACCCGGCAGAAAACCTCTCGCTGCAATCCTGGCGTTTCGCGATTGCACCAATCGGCGGAGCAATGGGTACAGCGTTAATCCTGCCATTAGCAGACTTCATCGCACCGGGCGATCGCGCAAGCGGTATGCAGTGGGCGATGGGGATATTTGGTGTTATTGGCTGCATCATGTTCCTGACATGCTTCCTGACCACCAAAGAACGTATTGAACCGGTGAAAGAAGAGAACCTGAATATTCTGCGCGACGTGAAAATTCTGGCGAAAAACGATCAGTGGTGGGTTCTGTCCGTTTATAATCTGGCGATGCTGTGCGGCCTGGTTGTACGCGGGAGTTTGCTGGTCTACTTCGTGCAATATATTCTGCATCAGGGCAGCAGTATTGTTTCCGCATTTTTACTGGCATCCACCGTTGCGTCGGTTGTCGGCAGTCTGGCAGCAAAACCATTAGGCTCGAAAATGTGCAAAATTCGCGCCTCCGTATGGGTAAATATTCTGAGTGCCTTAATTGGTTTGTTGTTCCTTATACTGCCAAGCGAATACTGGATCCCGGCATTTCTCGTTCACATCATTCTGAACGTGCTGCAGGGTATGAACGGGCCATTACAGTGGTCAATGATCACTGACGCCAATAACTACGGCGAATGGAAAACCCAGCGTCGTATTACCGGTATGAACGTTGCGGCGAATATTTTCATTATCAAACTGGGCGTGGCAATTGGTGGCGCGCTGACCGGCTGGGGCCTGGCGTATTTTGGCTACCAGGCAGGTGTAGAACAACAGTCTGCCGAAGCCATTCGCGGTGTGCTGATTCTGTTCACCGTGTTGCCGGCAATCTTCTACCTGATTACAGCGATCTCTATTCGCTACTATAAGCTGACGGAAGACAAAATGATTACCATCGTGTCTGACCTGAGCAAAGGGCAATTCCAGATGTAACCGATGCCGGATGGCGCGTCGCTTATCCGGCCTACAAGCACTCTGTAGGCCGGATAAGGCGCAGCCGCCATCCGGCACTTCTCACCGCTACTCCCGGCACAACGCCAGCTGGATGTTATGTTCGGCAATCACCTTCATTACTCCATCCGGCGGCAGAGTATCCGTATAAACCGCATCCACCATACTAATGCTGCCCATATTTACCATCGCGTTGCGGCCAAACTTGGAATGGTCAACCACCAGCATCACATGACGCGAGTTCTCAATGATTGCACGCTTGGTACGCACTTCATGGTAGTCAAACTCCAGCAGCGAGCCGTCGCTGTCGATGCCGCTGATCCCCAGAATGCCGTAATCGAGGCGGAACTGGGAGATAAAATCGAGGGTTGCTTCCCCGATAATCCCACCGTCACGGCTACGTAATTCGCCGCCCGCGAGAATAATGCGGAAATCCTCTTTCACCATCAGCGTGTTAGCCACGTTAAGGTTATTGGTGACGATGCGCAGATCGCTATGATTGAGCAACGCGTGAGCGACCGCTTCCGGCGTGGTGCCGATATCGATAAACAGCGTAGAACCGTTGGGGATCTCGCTGGCCACCTTGCGGGCAATGCGCTCCTTTTCCGCCGTTTGCGTCGATTTTCGGTCATGCCACGAGGCGTTGACCGAGCTGGAAGGTAACGCCGCGCCGCCATGGTGGCGCAGGATCATCTTCTGCTCCGCCAGGTCGTTCAGGTCGCGGCGAATGGTTTGTGGGCTAACGGAAAAGTGCTCCACCAGCTCCTCGGTGCTGACATAGCCCTGTAATTTGACCAGCTCAATTATCGCGTCATGACGTTGTGTTTGTTTCATGGTGAGTCCCTGAAATAATTACGCGCGCTTTCGCGCATTTAGCGTATCGACAAACGCCATCGCCAGACCGACCACCAGGCCGGTAACATGTGCGCCATTGGCAATCGACATGCCAAAAAGATCAAACCAACCGGCAACCAGCCAGACCAACGAAAAGATAATCAACCCACGCTGGAGGTAAATCCCGCTGTCCGGATCGCGCTCGCCGCGCAGCCAGACGTACCCCATCAGCGCATACACCACGCCAGACAGCCCGCCAAACCATGGGCCGCTAAACTGATGCTGAATAAAACCGCTCAACAGCGCGCTGATCGCGGTGATCACCACCAGTTTACCGCTGCCGATGCGTTTCTCCACCGCCCCGCCGAGATACCACCACCACAGCAGGTTAAACAGAATATGCAGCACCGAGAAGTGCATGAGCGCGTGGCTAAAGTAGCGCCAGGCTTCAAACTGTACCGAACTGTCATAAGGCCAGGCCAGCCACATCATTACGGCCTGATCGCCTACCACGTTCATCAGGACGAAAACCAGAATACAGGCGACCATCACCGCCATGGTCACCGGACCAGCGTTGGCCTTCAGCGTTTCGAGGAACGGGAAACGACGATAGTGCAGGCCGCTATTGGTGTGGCCCGATTGCCAGCTCGCCGCCAGATAACGCGGATCTGCCGGGTTTTCCAGGAAACGGGCCAGTTCGGCGCGCACGCGTTCGGCCTGGCTTTCATCTGCGAGCCAGACATCACTCTGAGTATGTTGTTGGATTGTCAGAATGACACCCTGCGTCGCCATGTAATCGACAAAGGCCTGGGCGACGCGCGGGTTAGTAAAGGAAGTGATCATCAACATGCAGAGGGTCGCTTATTCCACACAAAGGAGCACAGTATACACGTCATCATTCAAGTTGCCTCTGCGTTGGCTGCGCGCTCTCACCCCAGTCATGTACTTTTGTACGCTCCTGGGGATTCGCTCTCTTGCCGCCTTGATCCAACTTGAATGATTTAGTGTAATTACCATTGCAAACACATGCCTAAAGCGCGATATGCTCAACCTCTGCCGGGAAATGGCGATGCCAGGCGTCGAAGCCGCCATCCACGCTGTACACTTCATCGTAGCCCTGCTGTAGCAGATATTGTGCAGCGCCTTTGCTGCTGTTGCCGTGATAGCACATCACCATCACCGGCGTATCAAAATCATTGTCACGCATAAACGCGCCCAGCGTATCGTTGGTCAGATGAAACGCACCCGGCGTGTGGCCCAGCGCATAGCTCTGCGGGTCACGAATATCCACCAGCACGGCGGTCTGCTGGCGTAACTTCTGGTGCGCTTCTTCTACATTGATACACACAAACTGTTCCATGGTTTCTCTTCTCTTTATTGCAGGTGGGCGAACTCACGCCATTTTACCGCCAAGTGTACGTCCTGACGGCAGTGAAACGCCAATATGTTACACACATCACTGTAAATTGTTTTTTTGATGTTACCGAACGCGCGTTTGTTTGCTATTATTTTCGTTATCGAGCATTATTGAGCTATAACGAAAGTGAACGAGGTAGCGAGAATGGAAACCAAAGATCTGATTGTGATAGGTGGCGGGATCAACGGCGCAGGGATCGCAGCGGATGCCGCCGGGCGCGGATTATCCGTTTTGATGCTGGAAGCGGAGGATCTGGCATGTGCCACCTCCAGCGCCAGTTCTAAGCTCATCCACGGCGGCCTGCGTTACCTTGAACACTATGAATTCCGCCTGGTGAGCGAAGCGCTCGCCGAACGTGAAGTGCTGTTAAAAATGGCGCCGCATATCGCTTTTCCGATGCGTTTTCGCCTGCCGCATCGCCCGCACCTACGTCCGGCGTGGATGATCCGCATTGGTTTGTTTATGTACGATCATCTGGGCAAACGCACCAGCCTGCCGGGGTCTACCGGTTTGCGTTTTGGCGCAGAATCGGTCCTCAAACCTGAGATCGTGCGCGGATTCGAATATTCTGACTGTTGGGTAGATGATGCGCGGCTGGTACTGGCCAACGCGCAAATGGTTGAGCGCAAAGGTGGTGAAGTACTGACCCGCACCCGCGCCACCTCCGCTCGCCGTGAGAATGGCCTGTGGATTGTGGAAGCGGAAGACATCGATACCGGCAAAAAATACAGCTGGCAGGCGCGTGGTCTGGTCAACGCGACCGGTCCGTGGGTGAAACAGTTCTTCGATGATGGCATGCATCTGCCCTCGCCTTACGGCATCCGCCTGATCAAAGGCAGCCATATTGTGGTGCCGCGCGTGCACACTCAGAAGCAGGCCTACATCCTGCAAAACGAAGATAAGCGCATTGTGTTTGTCATCCCATGGATGGATGAGTTTTCGATTATCGGCACCACCGATCAGGAGTATCACGGCGATCCGAAGAATGTCGAAATCGATGAAGGGGAAATCAGCTATCTGTTGAAGGTATACAACGCGCACTTCAAAAAACAGCTGGGACGCGACGACATCGTCTGGACTTACTCCGGCGTACGTCCGCTGTGCGATGATGAATCAGACTCACCGCAGGCTATTACGCGCGACTACACGCTGGACGTACATGACGTCGATAACCAGGCCCCGCTGCTATCGGTATTCGGTGGGAAACTCACCACCTACCGCAAGCTTGCCGAACATGCGATGGAGAAACTGGCACCGTATTACAAAAATATTGGCCCGGCATGGACCAAAGACGCGACGCTGCCCGGCGGTGATATCAACGGCGACCGCGACGATTACGCCGCAACCCTGCGCCGCCGCTATCCGTTTATCAGCGAATCGCTGGCGCGCCACTTCGCACGCACTTACGGCAGCAATAGCGAGCTGTTGCTGGGTGAGGCGAAAAGTGTGGCTGATTTAGGCGAAGATTTTGGCCATGAGTTTTATGAAGCCGAACTGCGTTATCTGGTTGAGCACGAATGGGTACGCCGCGCCGATGACGCGCTGTGGCGCAGAACCAAGCAGGGAATGTGGCTGAACGCCGAACAGCAGTCGCGCGTGGCGCAATGGCTGCTGCAAAACGCGGGAAAGCGTGAACTGTCGCTGGCGTCTTAAGATAATGCCGGGTATGACGTTGCCGTACCCGGCGTTGTTGTGCTACAAATCCGACATTGCGCACAAACACTCATCAATCATCCAGTCATCTTCCCAGACCTGATATTCCGTCGGTGTTTCAGGCTGTCTACGTGGGTTTTCGATGGCCAGCCTCGCGCGTTCAGTGATTAAAGCCTGATTGTTTTTCATCCAGATACAGATTTCTTTGGCAAGGCCATCATCTGTTTCGTCTTCATCATCCCTGATGTAGCCTGCACGATATTTGTACAGTAAACAGGCCAGAGACGCAGCCGACCAGTAACCCGGTACGGCCAGGACTTCATCCAGTAATCGCGAAGGTGCAATATCAGCGCGGCAAAACATCTTCAGCATGCGCTGCAATTCAACGACTTCCTCTCCTGACACCCAGTCGGCCATAAATTGACGGGCATAGCGTTCTAAAATCGCCCGTTCATCCGCCCGCCAGTGGGTCTTATCTGCCAGGTTAATCCGCATCAAAGAGAAATCTTCGCACACACAGTCGAACTGACCGTGCGCGACAAACTCCAGCAAGCGCGGCAGAAAATAACGAACCTCATCACTGTTTTGCGGATCGGGGCCAGGGCTGGAATTCCAGTCATTTAATAATGAGTAAGGTATTGCGCGCAGTGAGGTTTGCTGTAACGCCTTTTGCTGTTGTTTATTGAGGCAGTATTCACAGCACACCACAAATTGTTTTGGCACCGTATACCGACGGAAGGTGTGATAAATCTGTTCAATCAGATTCAGCATAGCGGGGCTGGGTTGCATATTACGTCCTCCGCCTTTGTGAGCGCGTAAAGGGTATATACACAAAGCCCGCATTAGCAGCATTCAGCCTAATGATGGTACTGCGCGACAAAGAAAAACTGGGGCGAACACAGTTCTCCTCACAGGTGCGGCATCCTTCATCGGTACAGTTTGTTGAGGAGTAATTACGGCAATAATACGTCAGCGTCGCCTGCTTATCGCGGAATCCCCGCAGGCTGTTATCCCCGTGAAATTTCAGTGCTTCTCTGAAGACCCAATGAGTGTACACATCCTCGATCCAGGAGGCGCATTCCCTGAGTGGACGTTTGACAATGATTGTTCGCTCATCAGGATTTTTCATCGCCGAGAAATGGACGGTAAAGTCATCTGTTGTGTTGAGTTCACACTCAATATCAGGCACATCGCTAATATAAGGGTCAAAACCAAAATCGGCGCCGCTGGCACAAAGACGGCTGATAGTCGCAGAATCGAGGGAAAATCCAGGCCAGATATGACTCGAGGACAAACCGACATTCAGAGTAACATTATAGCGGCGCAAACCGTCAAGGCCTGCTGCACCGACAAACTTTTCCCCTTCATCCAGTGCCTGATTAATCAGGCGTGGAACCATATCCTCATCCCAATATGCTGATTCGCAATTGGCAATGGTGATTTCAACGCCAGTGTAGGGCTCGGTGCCCACGAGGTCGGCAAATAATCTGTTAACTGATTTCATATTACTGCTTTGAATTAGCGAATGTTTCATACATCGGCACATACCCCACATCCTGTACCAACCTTTGCCCCTGTGGGCTTAAAAACCACTCGACTACTTTCTGAGTTTCCGTGGTTGGGTTTTCCTGAGTCACCATATAAACACCCGCGACCCAGGGATAAACGTCGTTGCGAATGTTCTCTGCCGTGGGAGCAATGCCGTTAATCGCCAGCAGTTTGACACCCTCACTGGCATGCATCCGCGTGGCGTAATAGCGGAAGGTGTAACCAATCGCGCCGGGGGTATCCTGATATTGCGCCACCACATCCAACAGTTCGCCCATTTGGTCAGCTACCTTCATCTCCCTGGGTTTGAGCATTGGCGTCCCTTTCATTACCTTCGCCAGCATGGCGGTCTGGCTACCTGAATCCTCGGGCCGCTGCCAGGGCTCAATGGCCGCGTCCGGGCCGCCAACCTGACGCCAGTTGGTAATTTTGCCGCTGAAAATATCGCGGACCTGCTCAGTGGTGAGGCTGTTAATGGGGTTGTTTTTGTTGACGATAAAAACAAACGCTTCACGTGCGAACGGCGTGTAGGTCAGCTTTACTCCCATTTTCTGGGCATCTGATTTCTGCCCGGCAGAAGGCTGTGCGACGAAAATAATATCGACACGACCTTTGATAATATTTTCCCACGCGGCCGGCGTGCGCGAATTGCGTAAATATTTATCCTCATCAAACCGTTTCGGTAAAACGTTTAGCGCATAGAATGCGGACGCATAGAGAGGATAACCCGCCGTCGCGCCGTCCATCCGCGGCCAGTTGTGGGTGATTTGTAACGCGGGCGTGCCCTGAAGCGGAACGAGTTCGTTATGCCATTTATCAGGCCGGTAGTTGCGGGTATCAAAATCTTCATAAATAACATTGGGATATTTTACTTTCTGCTGCCACGCCTGGTACGCCGCGTAAGCTGAGGCTAAGACGATGAGAAACAGAATAATACTGCGGCAGATGCCCGCCCTGCTTGTGAAGAAAGATCGTCTGAACGACCAACCATAGCCGAGGGTAAAGCTTAGCTGCGAACAAACCGGTATCAGCAGGCTCCCCCAATACCATTGGCAGACAAGAGTAACGATATGAATCCCTGCCCAGGGGGATAATACGGCAAGCGTTCCGCTGCCCATCGTGTAAAAACCAAGGCTGGCCTGTTGCAGCGCGTAAATCCACCCCAGCAATGCCAGAAGTGCGGGCAGCAACAGAATCGCGTGCCGCCAGATGAGGTTATCTTCCGGCGCGTTATCTTTCGACCAAATGCGACCGCCGAAAAACATCAGGTTGCAAATGGCGAGCAGAATCAATGCGGAAGGAAGCCCCTGCGTCTCTTTTGCCAGGCCAAGCCCCTCTAAAATATAAGCGATAATCGCGACACATAGCCCACAGAATAATGCCACGCAGTGCGCAAGAATGGGCACACCGATAAAAGCCATGATCAGAGAAAGAAGTATCCACTTAGTGTTTTTCATTTCTTAAATCGTATTTCCTTGCGCATCTCAAAAAATATTATCCGTTCTTTTATTTATCTTCTTTCTTTTCTCGTTTGCGAATCAACTCAAGCCCATCACTTTTTAAAACATAATAGTATGAATAAAATTTATTCGTTGTTTCATCCATGCCAGAAGTAACGAGCAACTTGCTGTCCTTCTCCATAAAAACAACTTCCTCACCCATTGATATTGGGTTTTCATCGTCACCACCATAATACACGGTAAACGCTTTATCCAATGCCCGCCCGGTTCGTTTATTAATTAACGCTACGGTGTGACAGCCAGACCCACCGCAGCCCCACATGGCCTGGGCATATTCACCCGCAAAAACAACATCGCCCTGCATCGCTTCCTTGAAACGCGTTCTGAATTCATGCGTAAATTCATCGCTATTATCAATATCTTTTGCAGCATTGCCGGTATAAATAGTCTTAACGGGATAGTCTTTTGCTTCAGGCAGTTTATCGGCACCGAAACTTGTCAATGACGTCATGCTGACAAATAAAGTGGCTATAACCATTGTGTTTTTAATGATGCGTCCTGATTTATTATTTTCCATTATGTATCCACAAAGTAAAACAAGGCCGTAGTAAACATTACTACGGCCTTGTCATTATTACGCGCTTTATCGACGCAGTATTACAACCTCACCGGGTCAATATGCCAGATATGCTTGGCATATTCCTGAATAGTGCGGTCAGAGGAGAAATAGCCCATGTTGGCGATGTTGTGCATCGCTTTGGTGGTCCACTCTTCCGGGTTACGGTAGAGCTCATCGACTTTATCCTGTGTGTCGATATAGCTACGGTAATCCGCCAGCACCTGATAGTGGTCGCCGAAGTTGATCAGGGAGTCGACCAGGTCGCGGTAGCGCCCCGGCTCTTCCGGGCTGAATAGCCCGCTGCCGATTTGCGTCAGCACCTGATGCAGTTCTTCGTCCTGCTCGTAGTAGTCACGCGGTTTGTAACCGTTACGGCGCAGCTCCTCGACTTCTTCTGCGGTGTTGCCGAAGATGAAGATGTTGTCTTCGCCCACTTTCTCCTGCATCTCGACGTTTGCGCCGTCCAGCGTGCCGATAGTGAGCGCGCCATTCAGGGCAAACTTCATGTTACTGGTGCCGGAGGCTTCAGTTCCTGCCAGCGAGATCTGCTCGGAGAGATCGGCCGCCGGGATGATCACCTGCGCAAGGCTCACGCTGTAGTTCGGCACAAACACCACTTTCAGCTTGTCGCCAGTTTGCGGATCGTTGTTGATCACATTGGCGACATCGTTGATCAGGTGAATGATGTGCTTCGCCATGTAGTACGCCGATGCTGCTTTTCCGGCGAAGATATTTACACGCGGCACCCAGTCTGCCGTCGGATCGGCCTTAATGCGGTTATAGCGGGTAATCACGTGCAGCACGTTCATTAACTGACGCTTGTATTCGTGAATACGTTTGATCTGCACATCAAACAGCGCATTGGGGTTAACCACCACGTTGAGATGTTGGGCAATCGCCGCTGCCAGCCGTTTTTTGTTCTCCAGCTTGGCGCGATGCACAGCCTGGTTCACCGTCGGATAATCGATATGCTGTTCAAGGTCGCTAAGCTGGCTGAGATCCGTGCGCCAGGTGCGCCCAATGTTTTCATCCAGAACCTCTGACAGCGACGGGTTCGCCAGCGCCAGCCAGCGACGTGGTGTAACGCCGTTCGTCACGTTGGTAAAGCGCATCGGGAAGATGGTAGCGAAGTCGGCAAACAGCGACTGCACCATCAGGTTGGAGTGCAGCTCAGAGACCCCGTTCACCTTGTGACTGGCGACCACCGCCAGCCAGGCCATCCGCACGCGGCGACCGTTGGACTCATCGATGATAGACGTACGGCTCAGCAGCCCCATATCCTGCGGATATTGCTCTTGCAGCGTTTTGAGGAAGTAGTCGTTGATTTCAAAAATGATTTGCAGGTGACGCGGCAGGATTTTGCCCAGCATGTCGACCGGCCAGGTTTCCAGCGCTTCGCTCATCAGCGTGTGGTTGGTGTAAGAGAAGACCTGGCAGGTCACCTCGAACGCGTCATCCCAGCTGAATTTGTGCTCATCAATTAACAGGCGCATCAGCTCAGGAATCGACAGCACCGGGTGGGTGTCGTTGAGGTGAATCGCGATTTTATCCGCCAGGTTGGCATAGGTTTTATGCAGCTGATAGTGGCGGCTTAAAATATCCTGAATCGTGGCGGAAACCAGGAAATACTCCTGACGCAGGCGCAGCTCGCGCCCTGAGTAGGTAGAGTCATCCGGGTAGAGAACGCGCGAGACGTTTTCTGAGTGGTTTTTATCTTCCACCGCCGCGAAATAGTCGCCCTGGTTGAATTTACCAAGGTTAATTTCACTGCTCGCCTGGGCGCTCCACAGACGCAGCGTGTTGGTCGCGTCGGTATCATAACCAGGAATGATTTGGTCATAGGCTTCGGCGATGATCTCTTCGGTTTCAACCCAGCGGCTCTTTTTGCCTTCCTGCTGGATACGGCCACCAAAGCGGACTTTGTAGCGGGTGTTATGACGTTCAAATTCCCACGGGTTACCGTATTCCAGCCAGTAATCCGGCGATTCTTTCTGGCGACCATCGACAATGTTCTGACGGAACATGCCGTAGTCGTAGCGGATACCGTAGCCGCGCCCTGGCAGGCCGAGGGTGGCGAGAGAATCCAGGAAGCAGGCTGCCAGTCGGCCTAAGCCACCGTTGCCAAGCCCTGGGTCGTTTTCTTCGTCGATCAACTCTTCGAGGTCTAACCCCATCCCTTCCAGCGCGTTTTTGACATCTTCATAGATGCCGAGGGATAACAGCGCGTTGGAAAGGGTGCGGCCAATCAAAAACTCCATCGACAGGTAATAAACCTGTCGCGTTTCCTGAGAAAGCTGTGCGCGGTTGGAGCGCAACCAGCGCTCCACCATACGGTCACGTACCGCAAACAGCGTGGCGTTCAGCCACTCGTGTTTGTTGGCAATGGCCGGATCTTTCCCAATCGTGAACATCAGCTTATAGGCAATAGAGTGCTTGAGAGCCTCAACGCTAAGAGTCGGTGATGCATAGGTAAATGGCGCATTCATAGAAATGATTCCTGTGATTACATCAAGCGTTGATAAAGCTCGCGGTAAGAGTGCGCCGCGACTTGCCAGCTAAAATCGACGCTCATCGCCTGACGTTGTACATAGCGCCATAGTGATGGGCGAGACCACAACACGAAAGCACGCCGGATGGCTCTCAATAGCGACCAGGCATTACTGTCTTCAAAGACAAAACCGCTGGCTACGCCATCGGCCAGGTTTTCCAGTGAGCTGTCTGAGACGGTATCTGCCAGGCCGCCGGTACGACGCACAAGCGGTAGCGTGCCGTACTTCAGGCCATAAAGCTGCGTTAAGCCACAAGGCTCAAAGCGGCTTGGCACAAGGATAACGTCGGCACCGCCCATAATGCGGTGCGAGAAGGCTTCGTGATAGCCAATCTGGACGCCAACCTGCCCCGGATGCTCTGCCGCAGCCGCAAGGAACCCTTCCTGTAAAACAGGATCGCCGGCCCCCAGCAGTGCCAGTTGCCCGCCCTGCTCCAGCAAGCCCGGCAGGGCTTCCAGAATTAAATCCAGGCCTTTCTGGCTGGTTAATCGGCTGACAACGGCAAAAAGCGGCACTTTATCGTTAACATTAAGGCCCATCGCAATTTGTAGCTGGCGTTTGTTTTCCGCTTTCTCCTCAAGAGTATCGCGGTTATAGCGCGACGCCAGCAGTAAGTCCTTTTCCGGACTCCAGACGTTGTCATCCACGCCGTTCAGGATGCCGGAAAGACGGCCCTCCTGGTGGCGCTGGCGCAGCAATCCTTCCATGCCGTAGGCAAACTGCGGTTCAGTAATCTCTCGTGCATAGGTTGGGCTTACCGCCGTAATGTGATCGGCATAATAAAGCCCCGCTTTCAGGAACGAAATCTGGCCGTTAAACTCCAGCCCGTGCATATTAAAGAACGACCATGGCAGCTCGATGTCATTCATGTGATGCGCATAGAACATGCCCTGATAAGCCAGGTTATGCACCGTGAACACCGACTTCGCCGGGCGACCACGCGCCGCGAGGTACGCCGGGGCCAGCCCCGCGTGCCAGTCGTGCGCGTGCACCACTTCCGGGCGCCAGAACGGGTCAAGCCCGCAGGCCATTTCACAGCCTACCCAGCCCAGTAGCGCAAAGCGCAGCACGTTATCGGTATAAGCGTGCAGGTTCGTGTCGTGATAGGGGCTCCCAGGGCGGTCGTATAAATGCGGCGCGTCGATAAGATAAATGCCTACACCGTTAAAATGCCCGAACAGCAACGAAATCGGCCCGGCAAAGGTGTGACGGCGCGTAACCACCTGCGCATCGGTGATGCCCCGGCGGATATCCGGGAAGCCGGGCAACAGCACGCGCGTATCGGTACCATCAGCAATTTGCGCTGCAGGCAGCGCGCCAATAACATCAGCCAGACCGCCCGTTTTAAGTAACGGGAACATCTCTGAACAAACATGTAAAACCTGCATTATCGCTCCTGTTTGACCTGCAATTTGCGCAGCATGTCACGCGTAACCAGCACAATCCCCTCTTCCGAGCGGTAGAAACGGCGTGCATCGTCTTCCGCATTTTCACCAATCACCATTCCTTCCGGAATGACGCAGGCGCGGTCGATAACGCAACGGCGTAAGCGGCATGAACGGCCAACCCAGACGTCAGGTAATAAGACTGCCGAATCAATGTTACAGAACGAGTTCACGCGCACGCGCGGGAACAGGACCGATTGCACCACCACGGAGCCTGAAATAATGCAGCCGCCGGAAACCAGCGAGTTCAGGGTCATACCGTGGCTGCCGGAGCGGTCCTGGACGAACTTCGCCGGCGGCAGAGATTCCATGTGAGTACGAATCGGCCAGTTCTGGTCATACATGTCCAGCTCAGGCGTCACGGACGCCAGGTCAAGGTTTGCTTTCCAGTACGCTTCCAGCGTACCCACATCGCGCCAGTACGGTTCTGCATTCGGATCGGACTGTACACAGGAGAGTGGGAATGGATGAGCATAAGCCATGCCAGCTTTAGTGATTTTCGGGATAATATCTTTGCCAAAGTCGTGGCTGGAGTTTTCATCCTCGTCGTCTTCTTTGAGCAGCTCATAAAGATAATCAGCATCAAAGACATAGATACCCATACTGGCGAGCGATTTGCTGGCATCGTTTGGCATGGCCGGTGGGTTTGCCGGTTTTTCAACGAAGTCGATAATTTTCTCGCTTTCGTCTACTGCCATAACGCCAAAGGCCGTTGCTTCTTCAATGGGCACCGGCATGCACGCAACGGTGCAGCGCGCGCCTTTTTCGACGTGGTCGATGAGCATGCGCGAGTAATCTTGTTTGTAGATGTGGTCTCCCGCGAGGATCACCACATATTCCGCTTTATAACGGCTGATGATGTCGAGGTTTTGGGTTACCGCATCGGCGGTGCCGCGATACCAGTTTTCACCGTGTACGCGCTGCTGTGCCGGCAGAAGGTCAACAAACTCGTTCATCTCTTCGCTAAAGAAGGACCATCCGCGCTGGATGTGTTGTACCAGCGTGTGTGATTGATACTGCGTAATCACGCCAATACGACGAATCCCTGAGTTGATGCAGTTCGACAGTGCAAAGTCGATAATGCGGAATTTGCCGCCAAAGTGCACCGCCGGTTTCGCACGCTTGATGGTGAGATCTTTTAGACGCGTGCCGCGGCCACCCGCGAGGATCAGCGCAACCGTTTTATTCGGTAACTGGCGCGCCAGCATTAAGGGATCGTTTTTTTCCAGCCTAACCATGATTAACTCCTTTTGTTGCTCATCTTCATCCATTCTTTGTTGAGATGATTCAGAACCTATGACCTTTGAAATACGCACACTCCGTGCGCGGGCCCATGCCAGACAGCCATGACGACCGGATTATCCTCTCCGGCGAAGGGGGGAACAGCGCGCCACTCCCCCTCAGGTAAAACGAGTGTAGCCACGTCGTGCGTCGCATTGAGCGTAATAAGCCAGCGATGGGAAAGCAGGACTTGCATCCGTCTTACGCCGTTTTGCCACTCATCAGGATGCAGCGGTTGCGCATGCTGATTGAGCCACTGCACGTTACCGTCGCCCTCCTGCCACCAGGCATCCTGCGTTAAAGCAGGGATGTTCTGGCGCAGATGAATCAGCGCGGCGGTAAACGCAGTAAGCCCGGCATTGGCGTTTTCCCAATCCAGCCAGGTCAACGGATTGTCCTGGCAGTAGGCGTTGTTATTACCGTGCTGGCTGTGACCATGTTCATCACCCGCCAGCAGCATCGGTGTCCCCTGAGACAACAACAGCGTCGTCAACAGCGCATGTACGCTGGCCCGACGGCGCTCAATAATGTCCAGGTTACCACCTAATCCTTCTATACCATGATTATTGCTATGGTTATTGCTAGTGCCGTCGCGATTTTCCTCACCGTTGGCTTCGTTATGCTTATTATTGAAGCAAACGCAGTCACGCAACGTGAAGCCATCGTGGGCCGTCACCAGATTCACCGCAGCCGATGGGCTGCGTCCGCCGCGTGCAAAAACATCGCTGGAGGCGGCAAAACGTTGGGCAAACTCGCCCAGCGAGAGATCTTCCTGCAACCAAAAACGACGCATCGCATCGCGGAAATGGTCGTTCCACTCCATAAACAGCGGCGGGAAATTACCGACCTGATAACCTCCCATCCCGATATCCCACGGTTCGGCAATCAGCTTCACCGCAGACAGCACCGGGTCGTGTTTAATCGCTTCAAACAGCGGCGCGTCCTGACGAAAGTCCGGCGTGCGCCCCATAATGGTGGCTAAATCGAAGCGAAAACCATCAACATGGCAGACATCTACCCAAAAACGCAGGCACTGGCGGGCATACTCCACGCCGCCGGGATGACTGAGGTTGAGCGTATTCCCACACCCCGTCCAGTTGTGGTAATCGCCATCTTCCCTTATCCAATAATAGCTACGGTTATCGATTCCGCGCAGCGAGATGGTCGGGCCATCGAGATCAATTTCCGCGCTGTGGTTCAATACGACGTCGAGAATCACTTCTATTCCGGCACGATGCAGCGCTTTTATCGCATCGCGAAATTCATCCAGCGCACGCTCAGGCGAGCTGGCGTAGCGCGGATCAAGGGCAAACATCGCCATCGGGTTGTAACCCCAATAGTTGCTTAACCCCATGCGTTGCAAACGCGGTTCGCTGGCGAAATGCGCCACCGGCATCAGCTCCAGCGCGGTAATGCCTAACGTTTTGAAATAGTTAATCATCACCGGGTGAGCGAGCGCTTTGTAGGTGCCGCGAATCTCCTGCGGGATGCCCGGATGGCGATAGGTCAGCCCCTTCACATGCGCTTCGTAGATAACGGTTTTGCCCCACGCGGTACGCGGCGGCGCGTCGTCTTCCCACTGATAGTCCAGCGCAGCAACGACCGATTTCGGCGCGATTGCGGCGCTGTCGCTGTTTTCCGGCTGCTGATGCCCCCCGTGCAGACACGGCTCATCTTTCAGCGTGCCATCAACTCGATAACAGCACGGATCGATAAGCAGTTTCGCCGGGTTAAAGCGGTGGCCCTGCGCGGGATCCCACGGGCCGTGGACGCGATAGCCATAACGCAATCCTGGGCGCGCTTTTGGCAAATAACCGTGCCAGATATCGCCGCTGCGCGCGGGCAGGTCGTAGCGTGACTCATTGCCCTGCGCATCGAACACGCAGAGTTCCACCCGCTCAGCATGGGCAGAAAAGAGCGTGAAATTCACGCCCTTGCCGTCATAGCGTGCGCCTAAAGGCGTGGGTGTTCCTGCTGCGAGTACGGTCATTCCCCCTCCCGAACCAGCCAAATGGTGGACAGCGGCGGCAGCGTCAGGCTCAGAGAGTGCTCACGCCCGTGGCTGGCAATCGGGTCACTGTGCACCACGCCGCCGTTCCCGGCGTTGCTGCCGTGATAGTGCACGGAGTCAGTGTTCAGTTCTTCACGCCAGCTACCCGGCTGGTTGATACCGAAGCGGTAATCGTGGCGCGGCACCGGCGTAAAGTTGCTGGCGACGATCAGTTCATTGCCCTGCTTGTCGCGACGCACAAAGATAAATACCGAACGCTCGTGATCGTCGACCACCAGCCACTCAAATCCGTACGGATCAAAGTCGAGTTCGTGCAGCGCTTTGTGATGACGATAGGTGTGGTTCAGGTCGCGGACCAGACGCTGAACGCCGTGATGCCAGTTGTCGCCGCCTTCCAGCAGATGCCAGTCGAGACTCCCGTCGTGGTTCCATTCGCGCCCCTGCGCAAATTCGTTGCCCATAAACAGCAGCTTTTTGCCGGGGAAGGCAAACAGCCAGCCATAATAGGCACGCAGATTAGCGAATTTCTGCCACGCATCGCCCGGCATACGGTCGAGAATCGATTTCTTACCGTGGACCACTTCGTCGTGCGACAGCGGCAACACGAAGTTTTCCGTGTAGTTGTAAAGCAGCCCGAAGGTCATTTTGTCGTGATGATACTGACGATGTACCGGATCAAGCTTCATATAGTCGAGCGTGTCGTGCATCCAGCCCAGATTCCACTTGTACCAGAACCCCAGGCCGCCCATATCCTGTGGGCGAGAAACGCCGGCAAAATCGGTCGACTCTTCCGCCATACTCACCGCGCCCGGTACCTGTTCGCCCAGCACGCGGTTGGTCGTGCGCAGGAATTCAATCGCTTCCAGGTTTTCGCGGCCGCCAAATTCATTGGGGATCCATTCGCCTTCTTTACGGCTGTAATCGCGATAGATCATGGAAGCCACCGCATCCACGCGCAGCGCGTCGATGCCAAAGCGTTCCACCCAATACAGCGCATTGCCCGTCAGATAGTTACTGACTTCACGGCGGCCATAGTTGTAAATCAGGGTATTCCAGTCCTGATGGTAGCCTTCGCGCGGGTCATCATGTTCGTAGAGTTTAGTGCCGTCGAATTCCGCCAGCGCGAAGTCATCCGACGGGAAATGGCCAGGCACCCAGTCAAGAATCACGTTCAGGCCGGCCGCGTGCGCGGCATTGATAAAGTAGCGGAAATCTTCGCGCGTACCGAAGCGGCGCGTTGGCGCGTACAGCCCGGTTGGCTGGTAACCCCAACTACCATCGAACGGATGTTCATTAACCGGCAGCAGTTCCAGGTGGGTGAAGCCCATCCATTTGGCGTACGGCACTAACTGGTCCGCCAGTTCGTGATAGCTCAGCCAGAAGTTGTTATCCGTATGGCGACGCCAGGAACCAAGATGCACTTCATAAATGGAAATCGGCGCGTCGAAGCCATTCGCTTTTTTACGCTCTTCTGTCTGCACCACTTTTTCGGGCAGGCCGCAAATCAGCGAGGCTGTTTCCGGGCGCATCTGGGCTTCAAAGGCGTAAGGGTCCGCTTTGATGCGCAGTTTGCCGTGCGCGTCGATCATCTCAAATTTGTAGAGCTGACCATTATGCGCGCCGGGCACAAACAGCTCCCAGATACCGGTTTCTTTACGCAGGCGCATTGGGTGGCGACGGCCATCCCAATAGTTGAACTGCCCGACCACCGAGACGCGACGAGCGTTGGGCGCCCATACGGAGAAACGCGTACCGGTCACGCCGTCCATCGTGTCCGCATGCGCGCCAAGCGTTTCATACGGGCGCAGGTGCGTGCCTTCCGAAAGCAGCCATGCGTCCATTTCCTGCAACAGCGGGCCGAAGCGATACGGGTCGTCGATCAGATTCTGCTGACCGTGCCAGACCACCGCCAGTTGATAACGAAAAGGGTTTTTACGTCGCGGTAGAACGCCGCAAAAGAAACCGCGCGAATCTAAACACTCAAGCTTACCGACCTTGCGTCCGGTTTTGGGTTCGATAACCCAGACATCGGTTGCGTCAGGCAGCAGCGCCCGGACTTCCAGCCCTGCCTCGGTGCTATGCATCCCCAGAACGGAAAATGGATCCGCAAAATGACCTGCAATTAGCGCGTTAATCACGTCTCTATCAATACGATCGGACATGGTTCATCATCCTGTTATATGAGTGTCGTCTCGTTCCAGTAATGTGGACGACATTTTTGACCTGCACGGCGCAGCACAATGTGCTTCCTCTCTGCCCCGCCCAACTTTCAGCCAAGGTCACAAAAATGGAACCTTGCTTACAGCATAGCCAACGCTTTATTTAACCTCTGAGAAAAATGAAGACAATCGCGTTTACTCCTTGTAGTACGCAAAACCTATCAGATGTAAACAGGGGGGCATAAAGCCCCCCTGAGAATATTAAGCCAGCTGACGCAACATGCGGCGCAGCGGTTCCGCTGCCCCCCACAGTAGCTGGTCGCCGACGGTGAAGGCCGAGAGATACTCCGGCCCCATGTTCAGCTTACGAAGACGCCCGACCGGCGTGGTCAGCGTGCCGGTGACCGCCGCAGGGGTCAGCTCGCGCATGGTGATGTCACGATCGTTCGGAATGACTTTCGCCCACGGGTTGTGAGCCGCCAGCAGCTCTTCAACGGTGGCGATTGAGATATCTTTTTTCAGTTTCAGCGTGAAGGCCTGGCTGTGGCAGCGCAGCGCGCCGATTCGCACGCAAAGGCCATCAACAGGAATGGTGGACGCGGTGGCGAGGATTTTGTTGGTCTCGGCCTGACCTTTCCACTCTTCGCGGCTCTGACCGTTATCGAGCTGTTTGTCGATCCATGGAATCAGGCTGCCTGCCAGCGGTACGCCGAAATTATCGACCGCCAGATCGCCACTGCGCGTCAGCGCCGTGACTTTGCGTTCGATATCAAGAATAGCGGAAGCCGGGTTCGCCAGTTCATCGGCGACGTGATTGTGCAGTTGGCCCATTTGGGTCAGCAGTTCACGCATATGACGCGCGCCGCCGCCGGAAGCCGCCTGATACGTTGCAACGGACGCCCACTCGACCAGATCGTTGGCGAACAGGCCGCCTAGGGACATCAGCATCAGACTGACGGTGCAGTTACCGCCCACAAAAGTTTTGACGCCGTTGTTCAGGCCATCGGTGATGACTTTCTGGTTAACCGGGTCAAGAATGATAATGGCATCGTCTTTCATGCGCAGCGAAGAGGCCGCGTCAATCCAGTAGCCCTGCCAGCCGCTTTCACGAAGCTTTGGATAGATTTCGTTGGTATAATCGCCGCCCTGGCAGGTGACAATAATGTCCAGGGCCTTCAGCGCGTCAAGATCGTAAGCATCCTGCAGCGTACCACCGGTGGTGGTGCCAAAAGACGGCGCCGCCTGCCCAAGCTGGGAGGTGGAGAAGAAGACCGGGCGAATGGCGTCGAAATCGCGCTCTTCCACCATGCGTTGCATGAGTACAGAGCCGACCATTCCACGCCAGCCGATAAAACCAACATTTTTCATAACGTTTTTTCCTGCAGAGATGTGCTGTTAATGTCACCAGATCCGGTGCGACATCCTTCACATTACAAAAAGCAGCCAAAGTCGCAAGTGAAATTAATCAATGATTGCAAAGCAATCAGAAATGCAACTTATTACCCCCATTTTGGGAGCCAACACGCGCCACTTCGGAAACCCTTCCACCGGTCACGTGTTAAGCAGAAAATCCGCAATGATTATCAGGGAATTTAGGTTATGAATGAAATCTTTTCTGCATCCGTTTTATTGATCCTGATTATGGATCCATTAGGAAACTTGCCGATTTTTATGTCGGTATTAAAACACACGGAACCCAGGCGCCGCAGGGCGATCATGATACGTGAGCTTTTAATCGCACTTCTCGTCATGTTGATTTTCCTATTCGCGGGCGAGAAGATTTTGGCCTTTTTGAACCTGCGTGCCGAAACGGTTTCCATCTCTGGCGGTATCATTCTGTTTTTGATTGCCATTAAGATGATATTTCCGAGTAGTTCCGAAAACAGTTCCGGTTTACCGGCGGGTGAAGAGCCGTTTATTGTGCCGCTCGCCATCCCGCTGGTCGCCGGGCCGACGCTGCTGGCGACGCTGATGCTGCTTTCTCATCAATATCCGAACAATATGAGCCACCTCGTTATCGCCCTGCTGATCGCCTGGGGCGGCACGGTAGCGATTCTGCTGCAATCGTCGCTGTTCCTGCGCCTGCTGGGTGAGAAAGGTGTAAACGCACTTGAGCGCCTGATGGGGCTGATTCTTGTGATGATGGCAACCCAGATGTTCCTGGATGGCATTCGGATGTGGATGAAGGGGTGATGGAGCAGAACGACGCCGGGTGGCGGCTGCGCCTTACCCGGCCTACAGCCATTACGCCATCCCGTAGGCCCGACAAGCAAAGCGCCACCGGGCATTTTCGCCATCCCGTAGGCCTGGTTAGCGAAGCGCCAACGGGCAATTGTTCCAATAAAAAAGGGCTTCCATCTGGAAGCCCTTTCGCAATAACGTTTTGTAAAACCTAGCTCAGCAGGGTAAATGCAATCATACCGACAATCGCGCCCACGGTACCGAGGATGGTTTCCATCATGGTCCAGGTTTTCAGCGTCTGTGCTTCGGTGGCGTTGGTAAACTTACCGAACAGCCAGAAACCAGCGTCGTTCACGTGGCTGACGACAATTGAACCGCCCGCGATACAGATAGAGAGTGCTGCCATCTGTGCGCCGTTGTAGTTAAGTTGTTCAATTACCGGCATCACCAGGCCAACCGCCGTTAAGCAGGCAACGGTTGCGGACCCCTGAATGATACGTACCGCAGCTGCCAGGATGAAGCAGGTCAGCGCAATCGGCAGCCCCATACCGGTCAGCGCTTCGCCCAGAGCCGGGCCTACGCCGGAGTCAACCAGAACCTGTTTGAACACGCCGCCTGCACCGATAACCAGCAGGATGATGCCCGCAGGTTGCAGCGCGTGACCGCAGATTTCCATCACTTTGTCTTTCGCCATACCCTGACGATACGCCAGGCCATAAATGGCAACCAGGCACGCAATCAGAATTGCAGTGAAGGGGTGGCCGATAAATTCAAACCATTCGTAAGTGGTAGAACCTTCCGCCACGAAGCGAGCGGCAATGGTTTTCAGACCGACCAGCACCAGCGGCAGCAGGATCAGCGCAAGGCTGAAACCGAACGACGGCATTTTGCCTTCGCCCAGGTGCGGCTCGGTGATGTCATCAGGAATGCTCAGCTCAACGTAGCGGCTGATAAAGTTGCCCCACAGCGGACCAGCAATGATCATGCCCGGAATCGCTGCGCACAGACCAATCAGGATCATCCAGCCGAAATCCGCGTGCATCTGGGAAGCCAGCAGCATCGGCGCAGGCCCAGGCAACAGGAACGCCGCCGCCGCCGCAACACCGGCAAACAGAGGGATCACCAGTTTCACCAGGTTGGTCCCGGTGTGACGCGCCATAGAGAATGCGACGCTAATCAGCAGCACAATCGCCACTTCGAAGAACAGCGGCAGTGCGCAAATCAGGCCCGCCAGGCCAATCGCGTAGTGCGCGCGATTGTGACCAAAGGATTTCAGCATCTTGACGGCAATCTGATCGACTGCGCCCGTTTCATGCAGAATTTTACCGAACATCGCGCCCAGCGCGACCACGATAGCCAGGAAGCCCAGCGTACCGCCCATCCCTTTTTCCATGGTTTGCGCGATCTTAATCAGCGGCATACCGGAGAAAAGACCTGCACCAATAGAAACCACCATCAAAGCCAGGAAGGCGTGCATACGCGCCTTCATGACTAAAAACAGCAGCAGCAGAACGGAGCCTACTGCTGTTAAAACCAGCGTTAAAGTTGTCACGCGTTACTGCCTTTGTTAATCACTTCAATAGTACTGTTGATGACACCTTCCAGCGGCTGATCGATATCAACCACCAGCACATCGCGTTCATCAGCGCTCGGTTCCTGCAGCGTTTCGAACTGCGTCACCAGCATTTGCGTTTTGAAGAAGTGACCCTTGCGCGCTTTCAGACGGCTTTCGATCACGTCGAAATCGCCTTTCAGGTACACGAAGGAGAGATTCGGGTTACCTTTCCGCAGAATGTCGCGATACGCTTTTTTCAGCGCAGAACAGACAATCAGGGAAACTTTGTTGGTACGCTGCATCGCAAATGCGGCGTCGTTCAGCGCCTGCAGCCACGGTTTGCGATCGTCGTCGTTCAGCGGTTCGCCGGAGGACATTTTGACGATATTGCTACGCGGATGAAGGAAATCGCCATCAAGAAACGCGGCATTCAGTCGATGCGCCACTTCACTGGCGACTGCGGATTTACCACTGCCAGATACGCCCATCAGAACGTAGACATGGTGATCATGATTAGTCGTGCTCAAAGCGTCCTCCTGCTGGACACAAGAATTTGTTACGGGTAACTGTTATCGGTAACATTGTCATGCCGGACCAGTGGAGAAGCAATCACCATTCGTGCCAGAAATGAATATGTGTGATCTAGTTCAAATTTGTCAGGGCTAAATTGAACCGCCCGGTGACAAAGTGAAACCTAAATCTAACATTTTAGGAGTAACTGCTTCACCTCGGATCCGCGCCAGAAGACGTTCTGCCCCGATACGCCCCATGCGCTCACGCGGCGTCAGGACGCTTGCCAGGCGCGGTTCCATCACTTGCCCAATGTCGTGACCGTGGAAACCGGCGATGGCGATATCATCAGGAATACGTAAACCCAGACGCTGGCACTCAAAGGACGCGCCCACCGCAAGGTCATCGTTGGTACAGAAGATGCCGTCAAGCTGCGGATATTCGCGACGCGCCTGGCGCATCAGCTCAATCCCCGACGAGTAGGACGACGACTGCTCGACCATCACGCTGTAAGGCACCAGCCCGGCATCGAGCATCGCCTGTTCGTAACCCTTCTGTTTGATGATAGTACGTTCATCGAGACGCGCGCCAAGATAGGCAATATGGCGATGGCCGCGCGCGATAATCGCCGCTGTCATCTGCCGCGCCGCTTCGAAGTTATCGAAACCGACCGCGATATCAAGGCACGGTGATTTGCTGTCCATCAATTCCACAACCGGAATACCCGCGACTTCAATCATCTTCAGGGTACGCGGCGTGTGTGAACGTTCGGTAAGGATGAGGCCATCGATATTCCACGACAGCATCGATTCCAGACGCTCCTGCTCCAGCTCCGGCTTATAGCCGTAGTGCGCAAGCATGGTCTGATAACCATAGGCGTCGGTCACGCTTTCAATGCCGCGAAGCACTTCTGCGAAAACCTGGTTGGTTAAGGAAGGAAGAAGAACGCCAACCGCACGGCTGGTCGCATTGGAGAGAATATCAGGGGCACGATTAGGAATATAACCCAGCTCATCCAGGGCCTGAGCAATTTTACCTCGCAGCGCGACGGAGACCTGCTCCGGATTGCGTAAAAAACGGCTGACCGTCATTTTGGTCACGCCGACGCGATCGGCCACATCCTGAAGTACGGGTCTTTTCTTTTTCATCGTCCTGAGAGAAATAAAAGTGAAACATCCTCTCAGTTTACCACGGAGACAAGAGAACCTCCCCGGTTGATTGGGGAGGTTCTCTTATTTATTTACGCGTTATCATACTGGCGGCAGATCGAAGAGCAGAATTTCGCTTTCGCTGTCGGCATGAACAGAAATCGCCTGCTCATCCCAAATCGCCAGGCCATCGCTGGTGGTGGCTTTGGTGCCATTGATGGTGACGTTACCTTTTACCACCTGAATCCACACGCGGCGGTCAGCGGCAATCTGATGCACCGACTGCTCATCTTTTGCCAGCGCCCAGCGATAGAGTTCCATATCCTGGTACACTTTCAGCGAACCATCACGCGCATCCGGCGACAACACCAGCTGTTTACCCTGCTCAGCGTCAAAGCGACGCTGTTCGTAGCGCGGCGTAATACCGGTTTCTTCTGGAATGATCCAGATTTGGTACAGGCGCAGACGGTCAGTTTTGCTCGGGTTGTACTCGGAGTGACGCACGCCGGTACCTGCACTCATAATCTGGAACTCACCCGCCGGAACCTGTTCTTTGTTACCCATGCTGTCCTGGTGCTCAACGGCGCCTTCCAGTACATAGGTCAAAATTTCCATATCTTTATGCGGGTGCGTACCGAACCCCTGGCCTGCGTCAATCACGTCATCGTTAATCACGCGCAGTGCCGAGAAGCCCATAAAATTCGGGTCGTAATAGTTTGCAAACGAGAAGGTATGCCAGGAATCCAGCCAACCATGATTTGCATGACCACGTTCATTTGCTTTGCGTAAGAAAATCATTTGTTACCCCCTCATGTTTTCGATGGAGTAAGTGTGGCCCGAAACCGCCTGGGATGATAGAGGGTGAAAATTGACTCCTCTGTTCAAAAAATGTGAACAAGAATAGAGGAGCCTTAACATCTTATTTGGCGAGGGTGATTGTGGCGGGTGAGGCCTGCTCGAAGGCACGTTCGAGGATCTCAAGGTTGGTCAGAACTTCAGATTCCTTGACGTAATTCGGCGCGCCCTGTGTAAGGGTTAGATACAGCGCATCGTAGACGCGGCCATAGTCGCCGGTTTCCGGTTTAACTTCTTCTTTCACCGTCACGCCTTCATCGTTGACGTACTCAAGCTGCCCGATGGAGTCATCGGCGGCAAAGCCCGGTTCACCCGGCATGATATTGGCTTTCAGGCTGGTTTCCTGCTGGTCGATACCGTATTTCAGGTACGAGCCCTTGGTGCCATGCACGATAAATTTCGGGTAATCGATTTTCACCAGGTGACTGGTTTTGACGATGGCTTTCAGGTTGCCGTAGAACAGCTGCGCTTCAAAGGTGTCGTCCGGGTTAGCTTTGTTTCGCAGGCTGCGGATGTCATAAGCGACGTGATCCGGGCGGCCAAACAGGGAAATAATCTGGTCCATGGTGTGCACGCCAAGGCCGTAAAACGCGCCATCCTGCGGTAACCCTGGTTTGGTTTCCGCCACCGGACGGAAGTAGTCGAAGTGGCTTTCGATTTCCACAATGTCACCAAGTTTACCGCTCTCAATGGCCTTTTTCGCGGTCAGGAAGCAGGAGTCAAAACGGCGGTTCTGATACGGCGTAACGGTCAGCCCTTTGCTTTTCGCCAGCGCAAACAGTTCTTTCGCTTCGGCAAGCGTAGGGGTAAACGGCTTTTCGACCAGCACGTTTTTCCCGGCTTCCAGCGCGCGTTTCGCGTAATCAAAATGGCTATCCGCGTGGGTACACACCACCACCAGCTTCACTTCTGGGTCATTGAGCACTTCATCCAGATCGCTGGTGAAGTGGATGTGAGAATACTGCGGATGCTGCTCTTCCGGCTTCGCACTACGGCGATAGATATGCGCCACATGCCAGCTGTCTTTGCGGTTCAGAACATAGGGAAAGTGATAACGGGTGGTGCTTTTACCAAAACCAATGAATGCACAATGTAGGGCCATGATGTCGTCCTTTAAAGGTATCTGGTTACACCATAGCGCAAAGCGAAGAGAGACAAAATGAGGAAGTGTGTTAGTGCGAAGCATTGTCCGGAGCCGGAGAAAGAGAGCACAAATGCCCGCGCACCAGCCGTCGGCGTCGCAGCCAGTTTGTTCACGGCCTGCGCGCAGCAACCGGAGCGTACTTAATGTACGTGAGGATTGCGAGCACAGCCCGGGAACAAAATGGCAAGTAAGCCAGGCTGGAACACACCCCAAAAAAAAGCCAGCACGAGGCTGGCTAAAGTAATACTGGAAGCAATGTGAGCAATGTCGTGCTTTCAGGTTCTCCCTCAGGGGTCTTCCTGAATGCAGGACAATAATAATCATTCTCATTCGCACTTGTCCAACACTTTTTGCAAAAAATGTCAGTTGACTCGCGATTTAAAGTCAATGATGTTGAAAGGGATAATCCCCCCACAGAGGAAACAAGGAATGAGTGAGATAGTCATACGCCACGCGGAACCGAAAGATTACGCTGCCATTCGGCAGATCCACGCCCAGCCGGAGGTGTATTACAACACGCTACAGGTTCCTCATCCTTCTGAGCAGATGTGGGAAGCGCGTCTTGCCGATCGGCCCGGCATCAAACAGCTTGTCGCCTGCATTGACGACACGGTGGTTGGTCATCTGTGCATCGACGTAGCGCAACGCCCGCGCCGCAGCCACGTGGCTGATTTCGGTATTTGTGTTGATGCCGGCTGGCAAAACCGCGGCGTCGCCAGCGCCCTGGTGCGTGAGATGATTGATATGTGCGACAACTGGCTGCGCGTAGAACGCATTGAGCTTACGGTGTTCGTCGATAACGCCCCGGCGGTTGCGGTATATAAGAAGCACGGCTTTGAAATTGAAGGTACCGGGAAGAAGTACGGGCTGCGCAACGGGGAATATGTGGATGCGTATTTTATGGCGCGAGTGAAAGGAATCAGTGCGGCCTGATGCCCTCACCCCGGCCCTCTCCCCCAGGGAGAGGGAGAAAACCGCACAAGCCTAACCACTGGCACAATCAGTCCCCTCTCCCTACGGGAGAGGGTTAGGGTGAGGGGTAAAGGTATTCAGTACCCCGCCGCCAAATCATCCACCGAACGCGGGTCGGACGCGCCATACAGCGTGCCGTCTGGCCCAATCATAATGCTCTGCGTACTGCCCATCGCCTCCTTCAGCGCCACTTTCTGCCCCTTCTGCTCCAGCAGCTTCAGCGTATCCGGGCTAAACCCCTTCTCCACGCGCAGTTCATCCGGCAGCCACTGGTGATGGAATCGCGGCGCGTTAGTGGCTTCGGCGACGTTCATCCCATAATCGATGGTATTCACCACCATTTGCAGCACCGTGGTGATAATCCGGCTGCCGCCAGGGCTTCCGGTAACCAGCCAGGTTTTGCCGTCTTTTACCACAATCGTTGGCGACATCGACGATAGCGGACGCTTCTTCGGCCCCACTGCATTGGCGTCACCGCCGACCAGGCCATAAACGTTCGGCACGCCTGGTTTAGCGGAGAAATCATCCATCTGATTATTCATCAGAATGCCGCTGTTTCCGGCGACAATGCCGGTGCCAAAGGTGGTATTCAGCGTGTAGGTCACCGCCACCGCGTTACCGTCTTTATCCACCACCGAAAAATGGGTGGTTTGATTACTCTCGTAAGGTGCGAGCTTGCCAGGGCGAATTTCGCTGGACGGTTTCGCCTTGTTGACATCAATCTGTTCGGCTATCGATTTCGCATAGGCTTTGCTAGTCAGCGCCTGCCACGGCACCTTCACAAAATCCGGGTCACCGAGGTATTCCGAACGATCCGCATAGGCATGCTTCTCGGCTTCCGCCATGACCTGCATGGCGTCAGCGCTGCCAAAGCCATATTTATGCATGTCGAAATTTTCAAGAATATTGAGGATTTGCACGATGTGGATCCCGCCGGAAGACGGGGGCGGCATCGAGAAGACCTGATAACCGCGATAATCACCGCTGATTGGCGTGCGCTCGACCGCTTTGTACTCGGCGAGGTCCGCTTTGGTGATAAGCCCGCCGTGCTTGTGCATCTCGTCGGCAATCTGATCGGCGATGGCGCCTTTATAAAACGCATCCGGGCCATTCTCGGCAATCAGTTCCAGGCTTTTCGCCAGATCTTTTTGCACCAGCTTGTCGCCCTTTTTCAGCGGCTCGCCGTCTTTCCAGAAAATCGCTTTGCTGTTTTCATGGTTGGGAATCACTTCACTGCCGTAGGTTTTGAGATCGTCAGCCAGCGCATCGTTCACCACAAAACCGTCGCGCGCCAGTTTAAACGCGGGCTGCACCACTTTGTTGAGCGGCAGCGTGCCGTACTTTTCCAGCGCCAGTGAGAAACCCGCCACCGTGCCCGGCGTGCCGGATGCCAGATGTGAAGTCAGGGATTTTTTGCTGTCCGGGTTGCCGTGATCATCGAGGAACATATCACGCGTGGCCTGTGCGGGGGCCATTTCACGGAAATCGATAGCCGTCGTGTTCCCGTCTTTGGTGCGCAGCAGCATAAATCCGCCGCCGCCCAGGTTCCCGGCTTGCGGATGCGTGACCGCCAGCGCGTAACCCACCGCCACCGCCGCATCGACGGCATTACCGCCCTCTTTCAGGATTTGCACCCCGACCTGAGTGGCGAGCGCGTCCACCGACGCCACCATCCCCTGATGCGCGCGCACCGGGTGAAAAACATCTTCCTCTACGCCATAAGATACCGGTGGTGCAGCAGGCTCGGTCGTCGCTGCCGCCACGGCAAAACTCCCTCCCGCGGTCAGCGCGGCAATCGCCAGCCAACGCACAAACGTCTGTTTCATCATCGTTGCTCTCCAGAGTCGGGGTAACAGGTCCCGCTTAAGCCTGGTTCAAAACTCCTAAAAAATCATCGTAATGGCAAAAACGAGGTAAACTTAAGTAATCCCTCAGAAGGGAGGAGAGACAATGAAACGATTACTGATTCTGGCGGCACTGCTTCCGTTTGCCGCCGTCGCGCAGCCACTTAATCCTACCAACAACCCTAATCTGCCGGATTACAAAATTCCGAGCCAGCAGCGGTTACAAACCCAGATGAAATCGCAGCAGGTGCAGCAGAAAGGGATGCTGAATCAACAGTTGCAGACGCAAACGCGCGTTCAACAGCAGCAGCTTCAGACGCAGATGAATAACGACAGGCAGCGTATTCAGCAGGCCCAGCCGGGGGAGCGAAACCCCGCCGGTCAACAAATGCTCCCCAATACTAACGGCGGGATGCTGAACCAGAGCGGGGCATCAGGGAATAGCGATTCGATGCTGAATAATCAGCAGCATATGTTGCCACAGCGGCAGAATGGCGACATGCTGAATAACAATCCGAATCTGCCGGTGAAAACCAACCTGCCTTAAGGCTGGAAGTTTGGGCCGATGATATCAATGGCATCGGTGCAGATGCAGTTCACGCCCCAGCGCAGCAATTGTGATGCGCGCTGGGGCCGGTTCACCGTGTACACCAGAATCTTCAGGCCCGCCTCGCGCAGCGCATCCACCCGCGCTTCATCCAGCAGTTTGTGGTTGAGGTGAATCGACACGCAGCCCAGACGCGTGGTCAGTTCACGCCAGTCATCACGCCATTCATCCAGTAATAACCCGCGCGGCAGTTCCGGCGCGGTTTGCTGTGCCGCTTCCAGCGCATCAATTTCAAACGACGAAAGCAGCGGCGGCGTCATGCCAGCCCACAGTTCACGCGCCGCCAGCGCCACCGCTTTCCCGGTTAGCGGCCCGGTTCCGGTAGTCGGTTTGATTTCGATGTTCGCCATCATGCCGTATTCGCGGCAGCGTTCCGCTACCTGCGAAAGCAGCGGCAGCGGCTCACCTTTGAATTCACCGCTAAACCAGCCGCCCGCATCCACCCGCAGTAAATCGTGCCAGTTCAGGTCACCCGCCACGCCCCAGCCGTTGCTGGTGCGTTCCAGGTTATCGTCATGCAGCAGGAAAATTTCGCCGTCTTTCGATAATTTTACGTCGAACTCAATCATGGTGTGACCGTATCGCGCCCCCATATCAATAGCCGCCAGGGTGTTTTCCGGGGCCAGTTTGCCGCCGCCACGGTGGGCCGCAACGTGGGGATAAGGCCAGTTACTCATATTCTTTGTCCTGTTTCGCCATCAAAAAGATGCAAATGATTATCCGGCAGATGCAGCCACAGCGTGCTGCCCGCCGTCGGGCGTTCCTGATGAGACAGACGCACCACCAGCTTTTGCGCGCCCCAGCGGCCATGCGCAAGGTTATCCGCGCCCAGCATCTCCAGAGTATCCATCACCAGCGGAATGCCGCCTTCCGCCTGCGAGCTTAACGCAATATGCTCCGGGCGGATACCGAGGGTAATTTTACGCCCGGCGTGCTGGCGAGCGTTACCCTTCAGCGGTATCAACAGGCCATCTTCCAGTTCAAAGTGCGTGCCTTCATTGTTGATGCGCCCGGCCAGCAGGTTCATTGCCGGGCTGCCGATAAAACTCGCCACAAACAGGCTGGCGGGCTTTTCGTACACTTCCACCGGCGTACCAATCTGTTCGGCGATGCCGCCATTCATCACCATCACACGCTGGGCGAGCGTCATCGCCTCAACCTGATCGTGGGTCACGTACAGTGACGTGGTTTTCAGGCGGCGATGCAGTTGTTGTAGCTCAAGGCGCATCTGCACGCGCAGTTTGGCATCCAGGTTCGAGAGCGGTTCATCGAACAGGAACACCGCCGGGTCGCGCACAATCGCGCGGCCCATCGCCACACGTTGACGCTGGCCGCCGGAAAGCTCGCGCGGGCGACGCTTAAGCAGGCCGTCCAGCTCCAGAATACGCGCCGCTTCTTTTACTCGCTCGGCAATCTGCTGTTTACCCATGCCGCGTATTTTCAGCCCCCACGCCATGTTCTCTTCCACGCTCATATGCGGGTAGAGAGCGTAGTTCTGGAACACCATCGCGATACCGCGATCTTTCGGTTCCATTTCAGTCACGCGCTTGCCGTCAATCCAGATATCGCCGCTGGTCGCGCGTTCAAGCCCGGCGACCATACGCAGCAGCGTGGATTTCCCGCAGCCTGACGGCCCGACCATCACGATGAATTCGCCATCAGCCACGTCCAGCGTCAGCGGTTTAATGACCTGGGTTTTGCCATCCCAGCTTTTGGTTATTGCCTGTAATTTGAGTCCTGCCATCTTATTTCTCACTGTCCACTAAACCGCGTACAAAGGCACGCTGCATCACTAAAACAATCACCACGGGTGGGATAAGCGTTAACAACATCGCTGCCATCACCTGGTTCCATTGGGTTGTGCCTTCGCCGGTGGCGATCATGCCTTTGATACCCGCAACGGTGGTGCCGAGATCCACATCGGTGATGATCAGCAGCGGCCACAGATACTGGTTCCAGCCGTAGATAAAGGTGATCACGAAAAGCGCCGCCAGATTGGTTTTCGACAGCGGGAAGACGATGTCGCGGAAGAAACGCATCGGCGATGCGCCATCAATACGCGCGGCTTCCACCAGTTCGTCCGGTAGAGTCATAAAGAATTGACGGAACAGGAACGTCGCGGTGGCCGACGCCATTAACGGCAGCGTCAGCCCGGCGTAGCTATCCAGCATCTTCAGGTTGGCAATCACTTCTACCGTCGGGAAGATACGCACTTCAACCGGCAGCATCAGCGTGATGAAAATCATCCAGAAAAAGAGGTTACGCAGCGGAAAGCGGAACCAGACGATAGCAAAGGCAGAGAGCATCGAGACGGTGATTTTGCCCACCGTAATGCTGAACGCCATCACAAAACTGTTCAGCATCATCCGCCAGAACGGCGCACTGTTCACGCCAACGCCGTTTACCCAAATGTGGTGCATATTTTCCAGCAAATGCGTACCCGGCATCAGCGTCATCGGCGTCGCGAAAACCGCCTGGTCATCCAGCGTCGCCGCCACGAAGGCGACGTACAGCGGGAAGAGAATCACCGCAATCCCCAGAATCAACATGGTATGGCTGAATATCGTCAGCCCCGGACGGTTCTCAATCATTGGTAACGCACCTTACTTTCCACATAGCGGAACTGCACCACCGTCAGCACGATGACGAGGAACATCAGCACCACCGACTGCGCGGCAGAGGCCGAGAGATCCAGCCCGGTAAAACCTTCGCGGTAAATTTTATAAATCAGCGTGGTGGTCGCCTGCACCGGCCCGCCCGCCGTCGCGGCATCGATAACCGGGAAGGTGTCGAAGAAGGCGTAGACCAGGTTCACCACCAGCAGGAAGAAGCTCACCGGCGCAATCAGCGGCAGGGCGAGCCTGAAGAAGCGGCGAATCGGACCTGCGCCATCAATCGCCGCCGCCTCAATCAGCGAACGCGGAATGGATTGCAGCGCGGCGTAGAAGAACAGGAAGTTGTAGCTGATTTGCTTCCAGACCGAAGCGAACACCACGAGGAACATCGCCTGGCCGCTGTTTTGCGCGTGGTTCCAGTCGTAGCCGAATTCGGCGAGGAAATGGGTAATCAACCCGCGTCCTGGGTTGAAGAGGAATATCCACAGCACGGCCGCAACCGCAGGCGCGACGGCGTAAGGCAGCAGCATCAGCGTTTGATACAGCCGACTGCCGCGCACGATGTACTCCACCAGCGCGGCGAAGACAAGCGAGATAACCAGACCGCTGACGGTCACCATGGTGCTGAATTTGATCGTCGTCCAGAAAGCGTCGAGATAGTAGCTGTCATGGAACAGCGTGACGAAGTTATCCAGGCCGACAAACTGGCTGGAAAAACCAAACGGATCCACGCTTTGCAGCGAGTACCACAGCGCTTCGCCTGCAGGCCAGATAAAGAAAATAACGGTGATAACCAACTGCGGGGCAACCAGCAAATAGGGCAGCCAACGCGAGCGGAACACCGGACGGGAAGATGACATAGTTGGACTCTTGGTTGAATTGCCCCCTCACCCCGGCCCTCTCCCTGAGGGAGAGGGTGAAAAACGCGCCGATCTGTTCCCTCTCCCTGAGGGAGAGGGTTAGGGTGAGGGGGAAAGTACGGATTAAGACTTCGTCGATTTCTCAAAGCGGCGCAGCAACTGGTTCCCGCGCTCGACGGCAGAATCCAGCGCCTGCTGAGGCGTTTTCTTACCGGTCCACACGCTTTCCAGTTCTTCATCGACAATTACACGAATCTGCGGCATGTTGCCCAGACGCAGCCCTTTGGTGAACGGCAGCGGCGGCTTGTTCAGCATCTGACGCGTGGCGGTATCCGCACCTGGGTTTTTGTCGTAGTAGCCCTGCTCGCGAGTCAGGTCATAGGCCGCAGTGGTGATCGGCAGATAACCGGTTTTCTGATGCCATTCGGCAGCGTTTTCCGGCTTCGCCAGGAATTCGAGGAATTTCGCTACGCCGGTGTAGGTTTCTTTGTCTTTACCCTGCATCACCCACAGGCTTGCCCCGCCGATAATGGCGTTCTGCGGCGCACCTTTGGCGTCGGCATCGTACGGCATCATGCCCACGCCGTAGTTGAATTTGGCGTACTGGCGGATGTTCGCCAGCGAACCCGAAGAGGCGGTGGTAATCGCGCAGTCGCCGTTATAGAACTTCTCGGTCGATTCGTCTTTACGGCCCACGTAGCTGAAATCGCCCTTCTTGTTCATCTCCTGCAGCAGCGCGATGTGTTTCACCTGCTCCGGTTTGTTGAACTCCAGCACCGCATCCGTGCCGTCAAAGCCGTTGTTTTTGCTGGCAAACGGCAGGCCGTTCCAGGCGCTGAAGTTTTCCAGTTGGATCCACCCCTGCCAGCCGCTGGCGTAGCCGCACTTCATCCCCGCCGCTTTCAGTTTTTCGGTATAGGCTGCTAAGTCCTGCCAGGTTTTCGGCGGCTGCTCCGGGTCCAGACCTGCTTTTTTGAAGGCGTCTTTGTTGTAGTAGAGAACAGGCGTGGAGCTGTTAAACGGCTGAGAAAGAAGATGCCCGGTTTTCGCATCGGAGTAGTAACCGGAAACCGTCGGCACAAACTGCGACTCATCGAAGTTAATCCCGGCGTCTTTAAACACTTCATACACTGGCTTGATGGCTTTCGACGCCATCATCGTGGCGGTGCCCACTTCATACACCTGTAAAATCGCCGGAGCATTCCCGGTGCGGAACGCGGCGATACCCGCGCTCAGGTTCTGTTCGTAGTTGCCCTTGTAGATGGGCACAATTTTGTAATCCGGGTTGGCGGCATTGAAACGCTGCGCCAGAGAATCAACTTCTTTACCCAGCTCCCCTTCCATCGAATGCCAGAACGGAATGTTAGTCACTGCCAGCGCCTGGCCAACAAATACCAGACTGAGCGCCAATCCTGAGGCTGTATGTCGTAACAGTTTCATTGATTATCTCTCTTGTTGTTTCGAATGCGCGATTTCACGCGTTTTATGCTCGCGGGGGTAACATGACATGCTCGAATTACAGAAAAATAACGTTTTTATTACAAAAAAAAGATAGTCAGACGTCAGAGGGATGGCAAGACGATGACGCTGCGGTGACAGGAAAATGGGAGGTGGGGCACGTATAGGTGAGAGTAAAGAGACAAAAAGTCGCTATTTTGGATCTATTATTTATCTGCCAGCGCCTTTATCTCTTCACCGTTTTTTTCCATCAGGACAGCAAGTTTAGCATCCAGAATTGCTGCCCTGAACTCTTCAGTCATCTCAGTTTTCACTTACTCTGATGACATCAAAGAGGGAATGCTTTCATTCATCTGACAACAGCTTTCCGGAGCCTATCATTCGCTATTTTAATCCATTCACGATGATATTTACGGTATTGTGGCTTTGACCGCTTAGCGGTATCGACAACAGCGACATATTGCTCATTTGCTTCATGAATGCGGTTCGATTTTTCCAGCATTTCCGCGTAGCGAATCCGTGCCTCTGGGCCAGGGTAGTATTCAACAAGTACCTTGAACTCACTCTCTGCGGCCGCGTAGTCTTCCTGAGCAGCCAGCGTTCTGGCAAAAAGTAAGTGCCCCTCTGCAGATTGAAAATCTGGATTGAATTTAATCAAATCTTCCAGCGTTTTCTGACAACACGCAAAATCCTGAGTGGCAAACTCAGCCCTGGCAAGACTCAGCATCATGGGTGCTTCATGAGAAAAAATGCCACTCAGTGACTCTCGATAATGAGGAATAGCCTGATGATAGCGCCCCAGGCGTGCTAACTCGTTTGCCAGTAAATAGTGGTTCTGATTTGTCTCAGCAATCGCTAACTCTTCCGTCAATTTTCTGAGATGACGTTCAGGGATTATTTTATCTATGGCATGAGAGGTCAACGAGCGCCCGTGATAACTGGAACTCGCATCCGGTAGAACCACGAATAAAAAGTAGATAAGGCATCCCATCCCAGGGAACACAAGGATAATAAAAATCCAATAGCGATCATTACCTGAACGTAGAACGTGGTAAGCGCAAAATAATTGCACTGCAACCGAAAAAATCAATAAGAGCGGCACCGTATTTCTCCCTGAATCAATTATTTACTGAATAATCCATGTAAAGTGCGTGGTATTTGGTGCTACTTATAACTGTCGAAATTAAATAATGGCAATAGCTGAAGGCGAAATTCGGATTTTGATTCTTCCATGAAAAAGGAGCCTTTCGGCTCCTTCAGATTGCTGACAACGTACGCGTTGTTTTGCCGGATGCGGCGTAAACGCCTTATCCGGCCTACATTAGATAACAATTTCAATCCATTGCGCATATTTTGTAGGCCCGGTAAGCGCAGCGCCACCGGGCATGTGCGTTAACCGCCCAAATACGCGCTTCTCACCGCTTCGTTCGCCAACAGCGCGTCGCCGGTATCTTCGAGCACTACGTGACCGTTTTCGAGCACGTAGCCGCGGTCAGCGAGCTTCAGCGCCTGGTTGGCGTTCTGCTCGACGAGGAAGATGGTCATCCCCTGCTCGCGCAGTTGTTCGATGGTGTCGAAGATCTGCTGAATGATGATTGGCGCCAGGCCGAGCGAAGGCTCATCCAGCAGCAGCAGGCGCGGATTGCTCATCAGCGCACGCCCAATCGCCAGCATCTGCTGTTCACCGCCGGACATGGTGCCCGCACGCTGAATTCGGCGCTCGTGCAGGCGCGGGAAGAGTTCGTATACCCACTTGATACGCTCCTGGAACTGGTCACGTTCGGCAAAGAAGCCGCCCATCGCCAGGTTCTCTTCCACCGTCATGCGCGAGAAGACGCGACGCCCTTCCGGGACAATCGCCACCGCTTCGCGCATGATTTTCGCCGTCTGCCAGTCGGTAATGTCTTTATCATCAAAGACGATGCGCCCGCTGGTAGCGCGCGGGTCGCCGCACAACGTGCCCAGCAGCGTGGTTTTCCCCGCGCCGTTGGCACCAATCAGGGTGACGATTTCGCCCTGATTGATATGCAGGCTCACCTCATGCAGCGCCTGAATCTTGCCATAGTGGGCATTAACCTTGTCAAAAGACAACATGACTTTTTCCATTTTATGCCTCACCTAAATACGCACGAATGACGTCCGGGTTATTACGAATTTGCTCCGGCGTACCGTTCGCCAGCGGCGTGCCCTGATTCACCACGTAGATGCGGTCAGAAATGCCCATCACCAGCTTCATGTCATGCTCAATCAGCAAAATGGTGGTGTTGTGCGCGTTACGCAGTTCGGCAATCAGCTCGTCCAGCTCTTTGGTCTCTTTCGGGTTGAGGCCCGCAGCGGGTTCATCGAGCATCAGAATTTCCGGCTGCGTCACCATGCAGCGGGCGATCTCCAGACGACGCTGGTCACCGTACGCCAGGTTGCTCGCCTGGCGGTTGGCGTGTTCCAGCAGGCCAATACGCTCAAGCCAGGTCGCGGCGCGATCGAGCGCTTCGCTCTGAGCGCGACGGAATGACGGGGTTTTCAGCAGGCCAGAGAAAACGCCGGTTTTCAGCTGCTGATGCTGTGCCACCAGCAGGTTTTCAATCACCGTCATTTCGCGGAACAGGCGCACGTGCTGGAAGGTACGCACCACGCCCATGCGGGCGATTTGCTGGCCCGGAAGCCCTTCCAGATGCTGGTCGCGCAGCATGATGGTGCCGCCCGTCGGTTTGTAGAAACCGGTCAGGCAGTTAAAGACCGTAGTTTTGCCCGCGCCGTTCGGGCCAATCAGGGAGACAATCTCCTGCGGATGCAGCTCCAGATTGACGTTATTGACCGCCAGCAGGCCGCCAAAACGCATCATCAGGCCGCTAACGGATAATAATGGCTGACTCATGCCTGCTCTCCTTTCGCTTTCCCGTTTTTCAACTTCATCTGCACACGGGTCATCGGCAGCAAGCCCTGCGGACGCCAGATCATCATCAGCACCATCAAACCACCCAGCATTAACATGCTGTATTCGTTAAAGTCGCGCATCAGTTCACGCGATACCACCAGCAGAATCGCCGCGAGAATAACCGCAAACTGCGAGCCCATCCCGCCCAGTACCACAATCGCCAGTACGAAAGCGGATTCGGCGAAGGTGAACGATTCCGGGCTGACAAAGCCCTGGCGCGCGGCAAACAGCGTACCAGCAAAACCAGCAAACGCGGCGCTGATGGTAAAGGCGGTCAGCTTGATGCGCGTTGGGCTGAGACCCAGCGAGCGGCAGGCGATTTCATCTTCACGCAGCGCTTCCCACGCGCGGCCGAGCGGCATACGCAGCAGGCGGTTAATCACGAACAGTGAGAACACCACCAGCAGCAGCGCCACCAGGTAGAGCCAGATAACACGGTCAGACGGGTCGTACTTCACGCCGAAGAAGTTGCTGAAGGTATCCCAGCCGCCTTCACGCGCGGTTCGGCTGAATTCCAGGCCGAAGAAGGTCGGTTTGGGGATCTGGCTGATCCCGTTCGGGCCGCCGGTAATTTCAGTGTTGTTGAGCAGCAGAATACGGACGATTTCCCCAAAACCTAAGGTGACAATCGCCAGATAGTCCCCACGCAGGCGCAGCACCGGGAAGCCAAGCAGGAAGCCCGCCGCCGCAGAAACCAGCCCCGCCAGCGGTAAACAGGTCCAGAAACCAAGCCCGTAATAGTGGTTCAGCAGCGCAAAGGTGTACGCGCCGATGGCATAAAAACCGCCGTAGCCCAGCACCAGCAGGCCAGAGAGGCCAACCACCACGTTCAGACCGAGACCGAGAATGATATAAATCATGGTCAGGGTGGCGATATCGACCGTACCGCGCGAGACCATAAACGGCCATGCCACGGCAATCACCAGCAGCGCCACGAGGAACAGTTTCTGTTTAACGGTGGAGCCGTCAATCGCCGGCAGAACAAACTTCGGCCCGGAGACGTTTTTCAGGGTGTTCTGGAAAACAGGACGCAGCAACTGGAAGAAGAAGACCACCGCAGTACCGATGTAAACCCACTGCCAGCGGATATCCGCTGCCGAGCCCACCACCAGTTTGGTGCCATCCAGTTGTAACTGAACGCCCATAAAGACGCCTGCCAGAGTAAAGAACATGACGGCAGAGAGCAGCGCCATTGCAAAATGCATCGGTTTCATACTTTCTCTACCTCCGGGCGACCCAGAATACCGGTCGGCATCACCAGCAGCACCAGAATCAGCAGGGCGAACGACACCAAGTCTTTGTATTCAGTACTCAAATAAGCAGAAGAGAGCGCCTCAGCGATGCCGAGGATCAGACCGCCAATCATTGCGCCAGGAATACTGCCGATACCACCCAGCACCGCCGCGGTAAAGGCTTTCATCCCGGCCATAAAGCCGATATACGGGTTAATCACGCCGTAGAACTGGCCAAGCAGTACGCCCGCAACCGCCGCCATCGCCGCACCAATTACGAAGGTGAGTGCAATCACGCGGTCGGTGTTGATACCCAGCAGACTTGCCATTTTCAGGTCTTCCGAACAGGCGCGGCAGGCACGGCCCATGCGGGAATAGCGGATAAACAGCGTCAGCGCCAGCATGGAAATAAAGGTCACAATCCAGATAACCAGCTGCATGGTGGTGATGCTGGCAGAGAAGTTTTCGCTGCTGCCAATCGTCCACTGACCGTTAAACAAGCTTGGCAGCGCGACGTCGCGCGAGCCTTCCGTCAGGCTGACGTAGTTTTGCAGGAAGATGGACATCCCGATAGCAGAGATCAGCGCAATCAGGCGCTTGGAGTTACGCACCGGGCGATACGCCACCCGCTCAATGCTCCAGCCGTAGGCGCTGGCGATAATAATCGCGCCGATAAACCCGGCGGCAACCAGCAGCCAACTGGTATCAATACCCATCATCATCAGGGCGGCGATTATCATAAAGGAGACATAGCTACCAATCATGTATACCTCGCCGTGGGCGAAGTTAATCATGCCGATAATGCCGTAAACCATGGTGTAACCGATGGCGATCAATGCATAGGTGCTTCCCAGCGTAACGCCGTTAAACATCTGCTGCATGAAATAGAGAAACTGCTCTGACATAGAATGACCTTTTTCAACCCCTCCGGGTATTGCGCCCGGAGGGTGGGATGACAGTTACTTCGCCGGGGTTGATGAGCCGTCGGCGTGCCACTGGAAGACACCAAACTCAAATCCCTTCAGATCGCCTTTTTCATCCCATTTCAGCGGCCCAATCACGGTGTTCGCACCGTTTGCTTTCAAATCTTTGACCAGCGCCAGCGGTTCTTCGCTGCCGGTACGCTCCATCGCGGTTGCCAGAGACTGCACCGCCGCGTAGGTGATCCACACGTACGGGCCGCTCGGATCTTTCTTCTGCGCCTTCAGGGCATCCACAATCGCTTTGTTGGCTGGTTCCTGGTCATAGCGTTTCGGCATCGTTACCAGCATCCCTTCCCCGGCATCGCCCGCGATGTTAGAAAGTGATGCGTTACCCACGCCTTCCGGGCCCATAAACTGGGTTTTCAGGCCAACGGAACGCGCCTGGCGCAGCATCTGGCCCATTTCCGGGTAGTAGCCGCCGAAGTAAACGAAATCGATATTCTCTTTTTTCAGGCGCGCGATCAGCGCCGAGAAATCTTTCTCACCCGCAGTAATACCGTCGAAGAAGACGATATTGGCTTTACCCGCTTTCAGACCATCCTGCACGGAACGCGCCAGGCCTTCACCGTACTGCTGTTTGTCGTGGATGATGGCAATACGCTGCGGTTTCACTTTTTCCAGAATATATTTCGCGGCGGTCGGGCCCTGAGAGGAGTCGAGACCCGCGGTACGCATGATGTGCTGATAGCCACGCTGCGTCAGTTCCGGGTTGGTTGCGCCCGGCGTGATCATCAGAATGCCTTCATCTTCATAGATGTCGGACGCGGGCTGCGTGGAGGAAGAGCAGAGGTGACCGATTACGTACTGAATGCCGTCGTTGACGATTTTGTTGGCCACGGCAACCGCCTGTTTCGGGTCGCACGCGTCGTCATACTCCACGCCAACCAGTTTGTTGCCTTTAATGCCGCCTTTGGCGTTGATGTCTTTAATCGCCTGACGCGCACCGTTGAACTCCATGTCGCCCCACTGGGCGACCGGGCCAGACATCGCGCCGACCACGGCGACTTTAATATCTTCTGCCATCGCAACATGCGACATTGCCAGTGCGATCAACCCTGCGATCGCTGTTTTCGCATTCGGTCTCATTTTTATGGATCCCCACTCGTGACGTGATTTATTTATTTTGTAGTTTTATGGTTAAAACGCACTTTGTTCTTTTTTTAAACAACGCTATTTTTACCAGTCTCTTTAATGGTTTAGCGCAGTTTTTGGCTATAACCAGACTAAAATCTCTATTTTTCAGTCTATTAAGCAGAGATAATATTCTGTATTTCTGCCGAGATAAACAAAAAAAGTCCAGAATTCAGCATAAAATAACGGTACATAAGGCGGAATAAATCACTACTTTTCAGGGTAAAACACTGCTTATTTTTCAATCCATACTGGATAAAACTGCCTTTATCTGGCTAAAAAAATTAATCAGCTGATGAATGGATGAAAAACAGAATCGCCCTGAAAGGAAAATTAGGTACACTCAGTTACCCGTTTTGGCAGGATTTTTTCGAATGAAACTGACCATCATCCGCTTACAGCAATTCAGCGAACAGGATCGTCTCGATCTGGCAAAAATATGGCCGGAGTACGACATCGACACGCTCGCCCTTGATGACAACCACCGTATTTATGCGGCGCGTTTTAACGAGCGCCTGCTCGGTGCCGTGCGCGTCACGCTCGAAGGCACTCAGGCAACGCTCGACTCACTGCGCGTGCGCGAAATCACCCGCCGTCGCGGCGTGGGACAATATCTGCTGGAAGAAACGCTGGCGGATAACGCGCAGGCATCCAGCTGGTGGATGGCGGATATCGGCGTGGAAGACCGCGGCGTAATGGCGGCGTTTATGCAGGCACTGGGCTTTACGGCACAGGCGGATGGGTGGGAGAAGCGGTAACACTTTTACCAGGGTGCGGCCTGATGCCCTCACCCCATCCCTCTCCCACAGGGAGAGGGCACAAATACTAAAACGGCAACCATTGGTTGCCGTTTTAGATTTCGGACAAAGTGCGCTTTGTTCTTGCCGGATGCGGCGTAAACGCCTTATCCGGCCTACAAAATAGTGCAAATTCAATATATTGCAGAAAGCTTGTAGGCCTGATAAGCGCAGCGCATCAGGCAATGTTGTGTTTGCTTTTATTTCGCGTCAGTCGCCGTGCCGTTGGCATGCCAGTTAAATACACCAAACTCAAAGCCTTTCAGGTCGCCCTTTTCATCCCATGACAGCGGCCCCATCACGGTTTCTACGGAGTTCGCTTTCAGGTATTTCGCGATTTCCGCCGGGTCTTCAGACTGATTCAGGCCCGCCTGCAGTGATTGCAGCGCAGCATAGGTGGTCCACACGAACGCGCCGCTCGGATCCTGTTTCTTCGCTTTAATTGCATCCACAATCGGTTTGTTCGCCGGAACCTGGTCGTAGTTCTTCGGCTTGGTCACTAACAGACCTTCCGCAGAGTCGCCCGCGATGTTAGACAGTGATACGTTCGCTACGCCTTCCGGCCCCATAAATTGAGTTTTCAGGCCTGCCGCGCGAGACTGACGCAGGATCTGCCCCATCTCCGGGTGATAGCCGCCAAAGTAGACGAAATCGATATTCTCTTTCTTCAGCCGCGCGACCAGCGTTGAGAAGTCTTTCTCACCAGCCGTAATGCCGTCGAAGAAGACCACGTTGGCGTTGCCTTTCTTCAGGTTGTCCTGAACGGCGCGCGCCAGGCCTTCACCGTACTGCTGCTTATCGTGCACGATAGCAATACGCTGCGGCTTCACTTTATCGAGAATGTATTTTGCCGCAGTTGGGCCTTGATCAGAGTCCAGACCGGTGGTTCGCAGCAGAAGGTGATAACCGCGAGAGGTCAGCTCTGGCGCAGTTGCCGCCGGGGTGATCATCAGAATGCCTTCATCTTCATAAATGTCGGAAGCGGGCTGAGTGGAGGATGAGCAAAGGTGGCCGATAACATATTTGATGCCATCGTTAACCACTTTGTTCGCTACCGCGACCGCCTGTTTCGGGTCACAGGCATCATCATATTTTATGATTTGCAGCTTGTTGCCCTTGATGCCGCCTTTGGCGTTGATATCCGCAACCGCCTGCTCAGCACCGGTAAACTCCTGGTCGCCATACTGCGCAACCGGGCCAGACATCGCGCCCACGACCGCGACTTTAATGTTCTCAGCGAAAGCCATGTTACTGAACGCCAGCGCAATACATCCTGCCAGTAATGCTTTACCCTTCATGTTCATCCTGAGGTTCCCCATTGTTATGGTGATTGTATTTGTTGTGATGTTGTTGTGCGACACGTTATTCTGCTTTTATCTATAAGATAAGCATATGATAGTAGTAATCACCAATGCATGCGGTGTCATAGCAGCATAGTCTGCTAAAAACATACCCCATTTTTCGGATTTTGAAACGAGAAATTTGGAAGGGATGTAACAGATTTATGACATTCTCAGTGTCGATAGCGATTGCCGCGTAGCGAAGAGTGCGCACAATAAAAAACAAAAACCCCCGGACTCGCATCCAGGGGTTATCGGGTACTGCTTAACGCGTTGCGCGGTTACGCTTCAATCGCGGCGCGCAGTTTTTTCATCGCGTTCTTTTCCAGCTGACGTACACGTTCAGCGGAAACGCCGTAACGATCGGCCAGTTCCTGCAACGTCGACTTGTTGTCTTCGTCCAGCCAGCGGGCGCGTATAATGTCCTGGCTACGTTCGTCCAGACCCATCATCGCGTCAGTCAGCTTGTTGGCCGCCTGCTCTTCCCAGTTATCGTCTTCGATGCCGTCGGCAAAGTTTGACGTTTTATCCTGCAAATAAAGCACCGGCGCCATTGGCTGGCTGTCGGACTCGTCGTCGGAAGACATGTCAAAGGTCATGTCCTGCGCCGCCATACGGGATTCCATTTCACGGACATCTTTGCTGGATACGCCCAGTTCGCGCGCGACCATCTCGACTTCATCCTGGTTGAACCAGCCCAGACGCTGCTTGGTTTTACGCAGGTTAAAGAACAGCTTACGCTGTGCTTTGGTCGTCGCGACTTTCACGATACGCCAGTTACGCAGTACGTATTCGTGAATTTCCGCTTTGATCCAGTGTACGGCGAAAGAGACCAGACGCACGCCGACTTCAGGGTTGAAGCGACGAACGGCTTTCATCAGGCCGATATTACCTTCCTGAATCAAGTCCGCCTGCGGCAGGCCATAGCCCGAGTAGTTACGAGCGATATGAACAACAAAGCGCAGGTGAGACAGGATCAGCGTTTTAGCTGCTTCCAGATCGCCCTGGTAATGCAGCTTTTCAGCGAGCGCCCGCTCTTCATCAGCCGTCAACATCGGCCATGCGTTCGCAGCCCGGATGTAAGACTCCAGGTTACCAACAGGGGCTAAAGCTAAATTTTGCATTTCTTTGGTCATTCAATCCTCTCAATCAATATCGTCTGGCCGTTGAGCAACAACCGTGCCAGAGCTTTTGAGCAACGAGATTATCATTCACTCTTTTATCAGACAGTGATTTTATCCACAAGTTCAATGCAACACTGTGAATAGATTACGCACAAAATGTGACACTCGATAAGCGAGGGCAGGAGAAAGGTTAGAGTGAAACGTATCCCCTGCTAACGGGAACTCGTAGCAGGGGAAGAGTATAACAGAACTTTATTACTCGGGAGTAAATCGACGTAAATGTTGTGCGGTGGCAAGCCATGCCGCAATCCAGCCGATCATCGAGCAAACCAGCAGCAGTAACAGGCACTCATCGAACGATAAGCCACTGAGTTCAAACTGAGTTCCGAAAACGCGCGCCACGTCTGTTACCGCAGAAGAGAGGCGCATCACCAAAATTTCTGACAGAATCAGTGAAAGAAATGCGCCGGAAAAACCGAGCAGCGCGCCACCATAGAGGAACGGACGCAGGATGAAACCGTCCGTTGCGCCGATCAGTTTCTGCACGTTGATGGTATCGCGACGGGCAAAGATGCTCAGACGTACGCTGTTACCGATGACGAGGAAGACCGCCGCCACCATCAGCACGCCGATCATGGCGGATACACGGCCCACCAGCCCGGTAATCGACGCCAGACGTGCAAACCAGCTGTCATCCATGCGTACTTCGTCTACGCCATCAACCTGCGCCACGCGGTCACGCAAGGTGTTGAGCGACTCGGTGCCCTGGAAATCGAGTTTCGGGATCACTACCGCCACCGCAGGCAACGGGTTCTCTTCCAGCATATCCAACGCCCCGCCGAAACCGGACCAGTTGCGGAACTCGCCCAGCGCTTCATCACGGGAAAGGTAGTTTACCTTCTCGACGCCCTGCTCCGCCTGCAACTGCGCGACCACGCGCGCCGCCGCATCGTCATCCAGCGTTTTTTGCAGATAAACCGTGATCTGCGGCGACGGGTAATATTGCGACGCCGCCGTGTTCACGTTCTTGTAGACCATGTAGCACACGCTCGGCAGAGTCAGGGAGATGGCAATCACCATCACCGTCAGGAACGTCGCGAATGGTTTACTTTTTAGATCCTGTAATGCGCCCTGCCAGGCATAGCGCACCTGCTCATTGAACACATTGGTTTTGCGGTTAGCCGGTTTCGGTGCGGCTTTAGGGCGTTTTGGCGCGTTACGCCCATCACCACCACCTTTACCAACGGATTGACGGATGCGATCCAGCCTGCCGCCGAACTGGCGGATGTGATTCATTGCTTCGCGTTTATTCACCCGTAAGGCCTCCATGCAAATGGCCGTCACTCAGCGTCAGCATGCGGTATGAACGGCTGGAGATAAGGCCCAGGTCGTGGGTCGCCATCAATACCGTTACGCCCACGCGGTTAAACTCTTCGAAGAGACGCAAAATGCCTTCCGACAGTGCGTTATCCAGGTTACCGGTTGGTTCATCCGCCAGCAGTACGGCAGGTTTGTTCACCACCGCACGGGCGATGCCCACGCGCTGCTGCTCACCGCCGGAGAGTTGAATCGGGAAGTTTTTCGCTTTGTCGAGCAGCCCAACTTTATCGAGCGCCGCAGAGACGCGGCGACGAATATCGTCATAGCTGGCCCCGGCAATAATCAGCGGGATCGCCACGTTATCAAACACCGTGCGGTCCATCAGCAGATGGTGGTCCTGGAAAATCATGCCGATCTGGCGACGCAGGAACGGCACCTCACGGTTTTTCAGGCGGCTGATATCATGCCCGCTGAAATAGATTTTCCCGGCGCTTGGGCGTTCAATCCCACAGATAAGCTTCAGCAGGGTACTCTTCCCTGCGCCGGAATGGCCGGTCAGGAATGCCATCTCGCCTGGTTGCATGTGGAAGGTCACTCCCTGCAACGCTTGTCTCCCACCGAGATAGGCTTTGCTGACGTGTTCAAAGCGAATCATTGTTAGTCCTCTCGGGCAAAAAGTGCCTCAATAAAATCGCCCGCTTTAAACGGACGCAAGTCCTCGATACGTTCGCCGACGCCGATATAGCGAATCGGAATACCGAACTGGTCAGCCACCGAGAAGATAACCCCACCCTTCGCGGTACCGTCCAGTTTGGTGAGCGTAATCCCCGTCAGGCCAACGGCTTCATGGAACAGTTTGGCCTGGCTAATCGCGTTCTGACCGGTGCTGGCGTCAATCGTCAGCATCACCTCATGCGGCGCTTCAACGTCGAGTTTTTTCATCACGCGGACGATTTTCTTCAGCTCTTCCATCAGGTGCGATTTGTTCTGCAGTCGCCCTGCGGTATCGGCGATGAGCACGTCGATATTACGCGCCTTCGCCGCCTGAATAGCATCGAAAATCACCGATGCAGAGTCCGCGCCCGTGTGCTGCGCGACCACTGGAATATTGTTACGCTGGCCCCACACCTGCAGCTGTTCTACCGCCGCCGCGCGGAAGGTATCACCCGCCGCCAGCATCACCGATTTGCCCTGCTGCTCGAACTGACGCGCCAGCTTACCGATGGTGGTGGTTTTACCCACGCCGTTGACGCCAACCATCAGAATGACGAACGGGGTTTTGCCTTCAATATTAAGCGGTTCATCCACTTTTGCGAGAATATCGCCCATTTCATCTTTCAACAGGCCGTAAAGGGCTTCGGCATCGCGAAGCTGTTTGCGGCTGGCGCTTTCGGTGAGGCTGCTGATGATTTTACGAGTGGTATCGACACCGACGTCAGCGATCAGCAGTTGCTCTTCCAGCTCCTCAAACAGATCATCGTCGATTTTCTTGCCACGGAACAGACTGATAAATCCGGAACCGAGGTTTTCTTTTGTTTTCAGAAGGCTGCGTTTCAGGCGCGCGAAGAAACCTTCTTTGGTCGGTTTTTCTTGTTCCTGTTGCTCAGGCTGATCCTGCGGAGCTTCAACGGTTTCATCGTCAATGGCGTTTTCTGCAGCATCAGCAGCGGCCAGCGCCTGCGCGTCGAGCTCTTCATCGCTAATCACCGGCTCGTCTTCAACGAGGATTTCTTCGGCGACAGGCTCTACGACTGCGGGTTCTTCAGCAACCGGTGTTTCAACGACTGGCTCTTCAACCAGCGGTTCGGCTTCCTGAACAGGTTCAATTACCTCTTCAACGATAACCTCTTCCGGCTGCACTTCCGGCTCGGCAATATCTTGCGCAATCTCTTCCGGCAGCGGCAGCTCTTCGTGCTCAATTACCGCTTCTGGCACGGCTTCAGGCTCAACCGGCTGCGGCTTTTCGCTCTCCGCAACCTCTTCGGTCACCTCAACCACCTCGGCAGCGAACGCTTCGCTCTCCTGCTGAGTGTGTTCAGCAGGTACCTCGACAACCGCCGCATCATCCTGCTCAGGCTGCGTTTCTACTGCCGCCTGTTCTTCAATTTTTTGTTCAGATTCAACGTCCTGCTGCTGTTCTTTTTGCCCAAAGCCCAGCCAGGAAAAAAAGCCACGTTTCTTCTCTTTTGCCATTTGCGACTTAACTCCTCGCGGTTTATTTATGGCGCCGTTTCGCCATAACAGGGGCGAAAGCTAAAATAATGATGAAATTAGTCGGTTAGTCTACCACTTAACGCGGCGCGCATCACCGCCTGCGGATTAAGGTTTCGCCGAAGTCAGCAGATCGTTAGAATAGCAGGCCAAAAGAGCGACCTGAGCAATAAAATGAAGAAACCAACCTCTGCGGGCAGCGGTCAGATCCGAATTATCGGCGGCCAATGGCGTGGCCGAAAATTACCGGTTCCGGACAGCCCTGGCCTTCGCCCCACCACCGATCGCGTGCGCGAAACCCTGTTTAACTGGCTGGCACCGTCAATGGTCGATGCCCGGTGTCTGGACTGCTTCGCCGGAAGCGGCGCGCTCGGGCTGGAAGCGCTGTCACGTTATGCCGCGGGCGCAACGCTGCTGGAGATGGACAAACAGGTCGCCCAGCAGTTGCAGAAAAATCTCGCCACGCTGAAGGCGAATCAGGGCAAAGTCGTGAATACGAATACGCTCTCATTTCTCAATCAGCCGGGCACGCCGCATGATATCGTTTTTGTCGATCCGCCGTTCCGTAAAGGGCTGCTTGCTGAAACGCTCGCCCTGCTGGAGAACAACGGCTGGCTGGCGGACGATGCGCTTATCTATGTTGAAAGCGAAGTGGAAAATGGCCTGCCAGCGGTGCCGGTAAGCTGGGAACTGCACCGTGAGAAGGTCGCCGGTCAGGTGGCATATCGCCTGTACCATCGTGAAGCACAAGGAGAAAAGGATGCTGATTAATCTGGGTCGGTTGCTGATGCTGTGCGTATGGGCGTTTTTAGTGCTCAATCTTTTCCAGCCTTTCCCGCGCCCGCTGAATATTTTCGTTAACGTCGCGCTGGTGTTTATGGTGCTGATGCACGGCATGCAGTTGGCGTTGTTGCAGTCCACCATCCCGAAAGACGGCACGCCGATGAGCAAAGCGGAGAAGATACGCATCTTCCTGTTTGGCGTTTTTGAGTTGCTGGTGTGGCAGAAAAAGATTACGCCGAAGAAGAAGTAATGTGCGTTTTTTTGCCGGATGGCGCTGCGCTTATCCGGCCTACAAATGCGTGCAAACCGTAGGTCGGGTAAGCGCAGCGCCACCCGACAACCACCATCACTGCCCCGAACTCTCTGCCTCAAACGCCACAAACCGCGAACCTTTATAGCTCAGCATGCCTTTGTCGCCCACCGTCAGCGCATGATACTGCGCCTCGTCGAGGCGAAAATGCATCTCCAGCCCGCCCTGCTCCGGTTTAAAGCTCACGTCATAGCGCATTGAACTGCCCGCCGGGATCGCCGTTTGCTGGCGCGAGCGACGATCGTTAAGCACTTTTTCCCGCTTGTTACTGACCGTGACGCGCTTTTGCATCAGCGGCGCAGCCTCGTTTTCCTGTTTTTCCCGCCGCTGCTGTACATAGCGAAACGATGCGGCAATCACGATAATTGCGACCACGACGACAAAAAATAACGGCATCTTACTCATCATCACATCTCATAGGAATTTACGGAATTCGGGCGATACGGCATGGAAGGCGATTGTCATTAGGCGCTCATGAACACTACACTGAAGACCAGGACAACGCGTGTAATACCCCACTAATGATAACAGGGACATAATATGCTTTGGTCGTTTATTGCTGTCTGCTTATCCGCATGGCTTTATGTCGATGCATCCTACCGTGGCCCGGTCTGGCAGCGCTGGGTATTTAAACCGGTCACCCTCATTCTTCTTCTGTTTCTCGCCTGGCAAGCACCGATGTTTGAGGCGGTTGGTTATCTGGTGGTGGCGGGGCTTTGCGCCTCACTGGTTGGCGATGCGCTAACGCTACTGCCGCGCCAGCGCCTGCTCTATGCCATCGGCGCATTCTTCCTGTCGCATCTGCTGTACACCATTTGGTTTGCCAGCCAGATGACCCTCAGCTTCTTCTGGCCGCTGCCGCTGGTGCTGCTGGTCATTGGTGCGCTGCTGCTGGCCGTTATCTGGAGCAAACTGGAAGAGCTGCGTATTCCAGTCGCCACCTTTATCGCCATGACGCTGGTGATGGTCTGGCTGGCAGGTGAACTGTGGTTCCTGCGTCCTACCAGCCCGGCGCTTTCAGGCTTCGTAGGTGCGGCACTGCTGTTGCTGGGCAATATCGTCTGGCTGGTCAGCCACTATCGCTACCGCTTCCGCGCCGATAACGCCATTTCGTCGGCCTGCTACTTTGCCGGGCACTTTTTAATCGTCCGCGCCCTTTATCTGTAAAATGGCGCTTGACTCTGGAGTCGACTCCAGAGTGTATGCTGCGTTTAATGAAACAACGATCATTAACCGGAGGATACCATGTCGACTCCAGAGACGAAGCCCGCTAAAGCGCCGCAGTTTTCCTCGCTGAAGTTTACCCCTGCGCCTGCCAAAACGGACGACTGCTGCTGCGACGGCGCGTGCGCATCAACCGTTGCCGACAGCCTGCCGGATGCCCGCTACAGTTGGCTTGTCGATGGTATGGACTGCGCCGCCTGCGCCCGCAAAGTCGAAACGGCGGTAAGCCAGATCCCCGGGGTTAAACAGGTCAAAGTGCTGTTCGCCACCGAAAAGCTGCTGGTCGATGCCGATAACGACATTCGCGACCAGGTTGAACGCGCGGTCACCGCTGCCGGGTACACGCTGCGCGGCGAAAACGCACCAAAAACGGAACAAGCCCCTTCCCGGCTGCGCGAAAATCTCCCCCTCATTCTGCTGACGCTGCTGATGGTTATCAGTTGGGGGCTGGAGCATTTCAATCACCCGCTCGGCAATGCCGCGTTTATCGCGACGACGCTGGTCGGCCTCTATCCGGTGGCGCGTCAGGCGTTACGCCTGATCAAAAGCGGCAGCTGGTTTGCCATTGAAACGCTGATGAGTATCGCGGCTCTCGGTGCGCTGTTTATTGGCGCGACGGCTGAAGCGGCGATGGTGTTGCTGCTGTTTTTAATCGGCGAACGACTCGAAGGCTGGGCGGCGACCCGTGCACGTCAGGGCGTGAGCGCGCTGATGGCGCTGAAACCCGATACCGCCGTGCGCGTAAGTGGCGACCAGCGTGAAACCGTCGCGCAGCAGGATTTACGCCCTGGCGATGTAATTGAAGTAGCCGCTGGCGGGCGCTTACCTGCCGACGGCACGCTGCTTTCTCCCTTTGCCAGCTTTGATGAAAGCGCCTTAACCGGTGAATCTATTCCGGTGGAACACAGTGCGGGCGAGCGCGTCAGCGCCGGAGCCACCAGTGTCGATCGTCTGGTGCAAATCACCGTAACCTCACAGCCCGGCGACAGCGCTATCGACCGCATTCTGCGTTTAATTGAAGAAGCGGAAGAGCGCCGCGCGCCGATTGAGCGCTTTATTGACCGGTTCAGCCGTATCTACACCCCGGCGATTATGGTCGTGGCGCTGCTGGTTGCGCTGGTGCCGCCGCTGGCCTTTTCCGCGCCATGGCTGGAGTGGATTTATAAAGGTCTGACGCTGCTGCTGATTGGCTGCCCGTGCGCACTGGTAATCTCCACGCCGGCGGCAATTACCTCTGGCCTGGCAACCGCCGCACGTTATGGCGCGTTGATTAAGGGCGGCGCGGCGCTGGAACAGCTGGGACGCGTGCAGCAGGTGGCGTTCGATAAAACCGGCACCCTGACCGTCGGCAAACCGCAGGTGACGGCAGTCATTCCGACGGCGAATGCCACCGAAGACGCGGTATTGGGGCTGGCAGCTACGGTAGAGCAAGGTTCCACACACCCGCTGGCACTGGCGATAATTCGTGAAGCAGCGCTGCGCGAGTTACCGCTGCAACAGGCAACGGGACAACGCACGTTGGTTGGCTCCGGTATCGAAGCCCAGGTGGCGGGCGAGCACGTTGTTATCTGCGCCGCCGGGAAATTCCCCGCCGACGCACACCAGGCACAAATTCAGCAACTGGAAAGCCAGGGCAATACCGTGGTGCTGGTCACTTGTAACGACACACTACTGGGTATTCTGGCACTGCGCGATACGCTACGTGACGACGCCCGCGAAGCCATCGATACCCTGCATACGCTAGGCATTCAGGGCATTATCCTCACCGGCGATAACCCGCGCGCAGCGGCAGCCATCGCGGGCGAACTGGGGCTGGAATTCCGCGCCGGGCTGTTGCCAGCGGATAAAGTCAACGAGGTCACGGCGTTGAATGCGAAAGCACCGCTGGCGATGGTCGGCGACGGTATTAACGATGCGCCAGCCATGAAGGCTTCTACCATTGGCATTGCGATGGGTAGCGGCAGCGACGTGGCGCTGGAAACCGCTGATGCCGCGCTGACGCACAACCGCTTAACCAGCCTGGCGCAAATGCTGCGTCTGGCGCGTGCGACTCACGCCAACGTGCGACAAAACATCGCCATCGCGCTGGGTTTGAAAGGTATTTTCCTCGTCACCACCCTGCTCGGCATGACCGGGCTGTGGCTTGCGGTGCTGGCGGATACCGGGGCAACGGTGCTGGTCACGCTGAACGCGCTGCGACTATTGCGAAAAAGGAGCTAATTTTTCCGGATTGCTGCCATCCTGACCATGACATACGGTGAGTCCTGCGAAGCGATAAAATACCAGACTCGTAGGATTCCATTACACTTGCGTGCCGCATACAGCGTACACGCTTTATCCATGCTCCAGGCCGATCGCAAACCGCAATACTGAGCACGATCGGTCCCCTCGCCCCTCTGGGGAGAGGGTTAGGGTGAGGGGAACAGGCGGTGATCCACCTTAACTCAATTTACGAATCAAATAACGATAAGGCAGGCTATCCGTCTCTTTAGCGACCAGTTCGTGTTCCATAAAGGTGCAAAACCCCGGAATATCGCGGGTGGTTGCCGGGTCGTCGGCAATAATCAGCAACGTTTCGCCCACAGGCATCGTGCGCACGGTTTTGCGCACCATCATCACCGGCTCCGGGCAGCGGAGGCCAAGGGCATCTAAAGTATGGTTTGGGCTGGCGAACAGATCGGTCATTGTAGTCTCACCGTAGAAAAATCGGGCTTAGTTTACGCCGTGATTTCTGTGACGCAAGTCAGGTTAACGATTGCGTGAAAAACAACCATTGCAATGACGCGCGGAAGCAGTATCATTCGCTCCCTTATCGCGCAGGTAACGATAAGAATACGAACAGTTTTATTGGGTTCCCTCACCCCAACTGCTAAAAAGGTACAATATGACTCCCTTTACATCCGTACAGCGCAAGCACGCGCTGGTTTGGCTATCGCTATTCCATTTGCTTGTGATTATCTCCAGTAACTATCTGGTGCAGCTGCCAGTTTCTGTTTTTGGCTTCCACACCACCTGGGGCGCGTTCAGCTTTCCGTTTATTTTCCTCGCGACTGACCTCACCGTACGCATCTTTGGCGCGCCGCTGGCTCGACGTATAGTCTTTGCGGTGATGATCCCCGCGCTGATGGTCTCCTACGCTATTTCATCACTTTTCTATATGGGTGAGTGGCAGGGCTTTGGCGCGCTGGCAAGCTTCAACCTGTTTGTCGCCCGTATCGCCGCCGCCAGCTTTATGGCCTATGCGCTGGGGCAGATCCTCGACGTGCACGTCTTTAACCGCCTGCGCCAAAGCCGCCACTGGTGGCTTGCGCCGACGGCCTCGACGCTGTTCGGCAACATCAGCGATACGCTGGCCTTCTTCTTCATCGCCTTCTGGCGCAGCACCGACCCGTTTATGGCGCAGCACTGGGTGGAAATCGCGCTGGTCGATTACTGCTTTAAAGTGCTGATCAGCATCATCTTCTTCCTGCCGATGTATGGCGTGCTGCTGAATATGCTGATGAAACGCCTGGCAGACAAATCCGATTTGTCAGCAATGCAGCCAGGTTAAAGGTTCGTTTTCCGAGTTGTGATAAGATGGGTGAATGAGCCGTTAATGGCCGTTTATCGAAAGGAAGAAGTCAATGCGCAAATTGGTGAAATACGTTGGTATTGGCCTGCTGGTTGCCGGGCTGGCAGCCTGTGACAACAGCGATACCAAAGCTCCGGCACAGGGTGCAGCGGCAGAGAGCAACGCCTCCGGGCAGCCGATTAACCTGCTGGATGGCAAGCTGAGCTTCTCATTACCCGCGGATATGACCGACCAGAGCGGAAAAATGGGTACCCAGAGCAACAATATGCACGTCTACTCCGATGCGACCGGGCAGAAAGCCGTGATCGTTATCGTGGGCGACAACACCGATGAAGACCTCGGCGTAATGGCAAAACGTCTGGAAGAGCAGCAACGCAGCCGCGACCCGCAGTTGCAGGTCGTGACCAATAAATCCATTGAGGTGAAAGGCCACACGCTGCAACAGCTGGACAGCATCATCTCTGCTAAAGGCCAGACCGCGTACTCTTCCGTTATCCTCGGCAAAATCGACGGTAAGCTGCTGACCATGCAGGTGACCCTGCCGGCAGATAATCAGCAGCAGGCGCAGACTGCCGCTGAGAACATCATCAATACTATCGTTATCAACTAATTAGTCTGACGACGACGCGGCCTTCGGTTGTTCAACCGGAGGCCTTTTTTTTAGCCGCCACCCCAGCAGCAGCGCAATCGCCACCAGCCCGGCAGCGGCCAGGTAAATCGTCGATACGCCCATCCACGCCATCATCAGCCCGGCGAGCGGCCCGGTGATCCCTAGCGATAAATCCATAAACACCGTATAGGTGGCCAGCGCGGAACCCTGGTTTTGCTGCGGCACGGCCTTCACCGCCACCACGCCAAGCGCCGGGAACACTAGCGAGAAGCCCGCCCCTGCAAGGAAGGTGCCGATTTTCGCCACCAGTGGCGTGTCGGCGATGCCCACCAGCAGCAGGCCGATAATCTCGACCGTAAAGCAAATCATCGCCACGTTCAGCCCGCCCAGACGGTTGATACCGTTGGGGAACAGCAGGCGCGTGCCGACGAACGCGCAGCTAAAGAGCGTGAGCGCAAAGGCTGCGCCATCCCAGCCTTTGGCGTCATAAAACAGCGTAATGAAGGTCGCAATAACGCCGAAGCCCGCCGAGGCCAGCGCCAACGCCATGCCGTAGGGCCAGACGCGCCCGAGCACCGCGCGAAACGACATCACTTTGCCCTTCGCCGCTTTCACTTCCGCACGCGGCAACGCACAAATCACCGCCAGCGCGGCAACCGCCATAATCACCAGCGCCAGCCCGTGCAGGCCGCCGTACTGATAACAGAGCACGCCGAGCGGTGCGCCCATCGCCATCGCCCCGTAGGTCACGATACCGTTCCAGGAAATGACGCGACCAATATGCAGCGAGCCCACCACGCCAACGCCCCACAGCGTGGAGCCGGTGCCGGCAAAGCTCTGACCAATCCCCAGAATCACGCGCCCCAGGCACAGCAGCACCAGGCTTACCATCGGCCAGCCACCGCCCATCGCCGCCAGCAAATAGCTCAGACCGCTGAGAAAACAGCCGCACAGCCCAAACACCACGATTTTCTTTGGCCCAAGCTGGTCTGCGTAACGCCCGGCATGGGGGCGACTTAACAGCGTGGCGAAGTATTGCAGGCTGATAACCAGCCCCGCCCAGAAGGCGCTAAACCCCATGACATCATGGACATAGCCCGGCAGCACCGCGAGCGGCAGGCCGATGGTGAGATAGCTGGCGAAGTTGAAAATAACGACGGAAACGATGCGTAAATTGAGGCGAAAACCGCTGAGTTGCGCCCCATCTGCGGCGTCTGGCATGACAAACATCCGAAATTTAAAACAATGTTTTCATTATTGCATGCGCTGAAAGTGAAGTCGCGTTTCGCGTCGCGCACTTTCAGATAATACGTCAGCCCCTTCGCACTACACTTAAGTGCGAACGATCAAAAGGAATTCGATATGACATCCCCACAGCCTGATAAAGCGGGCCTGCATATTTTACTCAAACTCGCCGCCCTGGTGGTGATCCTGGCCGGTATTCATGCCGCCGCCGATATTATCGTCCAACTGCTACTGGCGCTCTTTTTTGCCATCGTACTCAACCCGTTGGTGAGGTGGTTTATGCGTCGGGGGGTTTCCCGCGCGCTCGCCATCACCATTGTGATGATAGTGATGCTCTTTTTCCTGACGGCGCTGATGGCCGTACTCGCCTCATCGATCAATGACTTCATTGCTCTGATGCCGCGCTACAACAAAGAGCTCACCCGCAAGTTTATCGAGTTGCAGGAGATGCTACCGTTTCTGCATCTGCACGTTTCACCGGAAAGATTACTCCAGCGAATGGATTCCGATAAGGTGATGACCCTGGCGACCACCTTAATGACCCAGCTTTCCGGGGCGATGACCAGCATCGTGCTGCTGATCATGACCGTGGTGTTTATGCTGTTCGAAGCTCGCCACGTGCCTTACAAACTGCGCTTTGCGCTTGCCAATCCGCAGGTTCATATCGCCGGGCTGCACCGCGCCTTAAAAGGGGTTTCCCATTATCTGGCGCTTAAAACATTCATCAGCGTAATGACTGGCGTGATTGTCTGGCCCGGCCTGTTGCTGCTCGATGTACAGTTCGCGCTGATGTGGGGCGTGCTGGCGTTTTTGCTGAACTATATTCCCAACATTGGCTCGGTGATATCCGCCATTCCGCCGATGATTCAGGCGCTGCTGTTCAATGGCTATTACGAATGTTTAATGGTTGGTGCGCTCTTCCTGGTGGTGCATATGGTGCTGGGCAATATTCTGGAGCCACGCGTGATGGGGCATCGGCTGGGAATGTCGACGTTAGTGGTGTTCTTGTCGTTACTGATATGGGGATGGCTACTGGGGCCGGTGGGCATGTTACTGTCGGTGCCGCTGACCAGCGTTTGTAAAATCTGGATGGAAACCACAAAAGGCGGGAGCAAACTGGCGATATTACTTGGCCCGGGGCGGCCCAAAAGCCGCCTGCCGGGCTAGTATTTAGCGCAGGTTTGCCGGGAAATCTTTCGGCAGTTCACTGGCGGCACAGGCGATGACGCTGTCATCGTCCGGGCCGCAGTCGCGTACAAAGGTAATGGTCGCGAACTCATCAATCACTTCGGTCGGATAAGCCGGGCCTGCATCACGATATGAATTCATCAGCGGAATGTGATCGTTCTGGAAGCAGACGGTTTTTTCCGGGTTGTTCATGATCCAGCGCGGGAAGAAGATAGTGCCATGGAACAGTTTGTCGCCCAGGTTCACAATCAGACTCACGTCGGTACCGGTCGGTTCAGTCCACGAAATTTTGTAGATGCTTTCCCCTACGCGAACGATGTATGCCTGCTGGTCTTTCACCCAACGGTTCCCCACCAGGCCGCTATGAATGCGGTAGTCGAGAGTATTGCCATTTTTCACATAAATTTCGTAGTTCCAGCCGTTATCGTAGGTGTAAACCAGGTGTTTACCGATAAAACCGCTCAAATCATTTTTATCAAAGCTGCTCATAATTCGTTCTCCTCTTTTCGATGGAGTTATCTTATTGCTTTAAAATATGAATGAATAACGCTATGTTTGAATGAAATCCATCTAAATTTTAAATCAATTATGCATAAGACAACGCTTGAGCAGTGGGCGCTCCTCGAAAAAGTAGTTGAATCCGGCAGCTTTGCCAAAGCCGCAGAAGAGACGCATCGCAGCCAGTCGTCGGTAAGTTACAACTTGTCGCTTCTCCAGGAGCGGTTAGGCGTGGCGCTTTTAGCGCCGGAAGGCCGCCGCGCGGTGCTGACACCCGCCGGAGAATTATTGTTGAGTCAGGTGAAGCCGCTGCTGAAAGCCTTTGCCTGGGTTGAAACCCGCGCCGCCACGCTGCGCGACGGTATACGCACTCGGTTAGACCTGGTCGTGGACAGCATCTTCCCGCGCAAACGGCTGTTTGCGATTTTGCGCCAGTTTCAGCAGCGTTATCCGCAAACCCAGGTGCGGCTGACGGAAGTACTGGAAAACAGTACCGATAGCGATATTGTGCAAGCCGAGGCGGATGTTATGGTGCTGACGCGGCGTCAGGACATCACCGGACGCGGCGAATGGCTGATGAATATCGATTTCATCGCCGTCGCTCATCGCGATCATCCCCTTTTTCATCAGGATGCACCATTCAGCGATGAGATGCTGCGTAACTGGTCGCTGGTGCGTATCGCCGACCATGACAGCGCTCGCCAGCCGGGCAACGATGCGTGGACGTTTTCAACGATTGATGCGGCGATTGATGCGGTGATGTATCAGGTGGGCTATGGCTGGTTACCGGAGGAGCGCATTCAGCGCCTGCTGGAACAGGGTGTGTTAAAGCCTATACCGCTGCACCACGGCGCGCGTCGCGCCACGCCGCTGCATTTGATCGTGAAGCAGGATCTCGCGCCGCTGGATGAGCAGGTTGAGACGCTGTTGCGGCTGTTTAACGAGGGGTAGGAAAACGTGGTGTAGGGAAATGCCGGATGGCGCTGCGCTTATCCGGCCTACGAATACATTGACGACTTTCGCCATCCGGCAAACCCCGCCACCGCATCCATTAACGCTTGCACGTTCCCGTAGGCCGGATAAGGCGTAGCCGCCATCCGGCAACCGCAGACTACGCCATCGTCCCAATCGTTTTCCTGAAGCGTAATAACGCAATCATAAAGAACACCCCACCAATCGCCAGCAGCGTGACAAACTGCGGCCAGACGATATCAAACCCGGCACCGCGATAGAGAATCGCCTGCGCCAGGCTGACAAAATGGGTGGTCGGCATCGACAACATAATGTCCTGCACCATCTGCGGCATACTTTCGCGCGGCGTTGAGCCGCCGGAGAGCATCTGAAGCGGCAACAGCACCAGAATCATCAGCAGCCCCAACTGCGGCATCGAGCGCGCGACCGTTCCCATAAAAATACCTATCGAGGTGGTGGCGAACAGACTTAACGCCACCCCAAGCATAAACAGCGGAATCGATCCTTCAATCGGCACGCCCAGCACGCCCTGCACCATCAGCACCAGCGACAGCCCGGACACCACCAGCACCACCAGCCCCATCGACCAGATCTTAGCCATCATGATTTCAAACGGCGTAATCGGCATCACCAGCAAATGCTCAACGGTGCCGTGCTCGCGCTCGCGGATAAGCGCCGACCCCGTTAGCACAATCGCCAGCATAGTGATGTTGTTGATAATCGCCATCACTCCGCCGAACCACGCCGGTTCAAGGTTCGGGTTAAAACGCATCCGCGTTTCCAGCGCCACCAGAGGCTCGCTGTTATCGCGGTAGCGCGCGACAAAACTGTTCACCTCGCCGTTGATAATGCTCTGGATGTAGCTGTTGCCGGTAAACGCCTGGCTCATGCGCGTGGCATCAACGTTGACCTGAATATCCGGCTGACGCCCGGCCAGCACATCACGCTGAAAATTGGGCGGGATATTCACCGCAAAGGTATAGCGCCCGGCATCCAGCCCGGCGTCCATTTCATCGGCGGTGATCATCTCCGGCGGCAGAAACCACGGGCGGTAGAAGCTGTTCACGATACGGTTAGAAAGCTGCGACTGGTCCATATCCGCGATAGCAATAGGCGCCAGATGCAGCGACCCCGGCGTGACCGTCGCCGAGGAATAAACCGACAGCGTAAAGGCAAACACAATCAGCGCCAGCATCGCTTTATCGCCCAGCAGGCTGCGCAGCTCCTTGATGCCCAGGTTATAAATATTGCGTAATCGGCGCATCATCCCTCCTGTTTTTTCAGCAGCAGCACGCTCAGGCCAATCACCAGCGGCACAGCAATCAGCAGCGGAATGAACAGCGGCCAGAGATCGCCCAGATCCAGCGCCTTCGAAAACGTCCCGCGCGCGATGGTCAGAAAGTGGCTGGTCGGGTAGATCTCGCCGATCCACCGCCCCGGCCCTTCCAGCGACGCCACCGGATCGATCATCCCGGAGAACTGCGTCGCCGGGATAAGCGTAATGATCGAGGTGCCAAAAATGGCAGCGATCTGGCTTTTCATAAAGGTGGAAATCAGCAGCCCCATACCGGTGGCGATGGTGACGTACAGCAGCGCCGCCAGCGTCAGAGTGAGGAAACTGCCCTTGTGGTCAACGCCAAAAACAAACACCGACAACGCACAAAGCAGGAAGAAGTTGAGCATTCCCAACGCGATGTAAGGCAACTGTTTACCGAGTAGGAATTCACTACGCGTCGTCGGCGTAACGTACAGGTTGATGATCGACCCCAACTCTTTTTCACGCACCACGCTTAACGCGCTGAGCATGGAAGGGATCATCATCAACAGCAGCGGAATAACTGCAGGTACAATCGCCGGAAGGCTTTTTACATCCGGGTTATAGCGATAGCGGGTTTCGAGGGTCATCAGGCCATTCTGCGCGTTTGAGGTCGGCTGGCGGCTGGCGACGTCCTGTAGCCAGGTCTGGTGCATTGCCTGCACGTAACCCTGAACCGTTTCCGCGCGGCTCGGCATCGCACCATCCACCCAGACGCCGATTTTCACCGGCGTACCGCGCGCAATATCACGGCCAAAGTTGGGCGGAATTTCAATCGCCACCGCCACGTCGCCTGCCCGCATTCGTTTATCCAGCTCGTCATAGCTGGTGAGCGGCGGCTGTTCGATGAAGTAGCGCGAACCAGCAAGATTAAGCGTCCATTCCTGGCTGCTCATGGTTTGGTCGCGATCGAGTACGGCAAAGCGCAGGTTTTCGACATCCATGCTGATGCCGTAACCCATGATCAGCATCAGAATCACCGTGCCGAGCATCGCCAGCGTCGAGCGTACCGGATCGCGTCGCAGTTCCAGCGCTTCCCGGAGACTGTAGCTGAACAGGCGGCGCAGGCTGAAGCCCTGACGCGGCGGTGTTGGCGCTTCATGCGTCACTGGGATGTCGTCCGGTGGCGGCACCTGCGGCGCAGGGCCGGAGGCTTCCTGAAGCCAGGCGATAAACGCCTTTTCCAGATTCGCCGCGCCACGGCGCGCAACCAGTTCCTGCGGCGTGCCGCTGGCCAGCACCTTGCCCGCATGCATCAGCGACATGCGGTCGCAGCGCTCCGCTTCGTTCATAAAGTGAGTGGAGATGAAAATAGTGACTTTATCCTGCCGCGACAAATCAACCATCAGCTGCCAGAACATATCGCGCGCCACCGGGTCTACACCGGAGGTCGGTTCATCAAGAATGAGCATTTCCGGGCGATGGATCACTGCCACCGCCAGCGACAAACGCTGGCGAATGCCCAACGGCAGCGAGGCGGGCAGCGCGTCCTCGACGTCGGCGAGCATGAAGCGATCGTTCATTTCAGCGACTCGAGCCGGGATTTCCGCTTCGGGAATATGAAACAGGCGGGCGTGAAGCTCCAGGTTTTGCCGCACGGTAAGCTCGCTGTAAAGCGAGAATGCCTGCGACATATACCCTACCCGGCGGCGGGTTTCGATATCATTCGGGTCAACCGGCTGGCCGAACAGCCAGGCTTCGCCTTCGCTGGCAGGCAGCAAACCTGTCAGCATCTTCATGGTGGTTGATTTGCCGCAGCCGTTGGAGCCGAGAAAACCAAAAATCTCGCCGCGCGGAATGCGAAAATTCACATGGTCGACTGCGACAAAATCGCCGAAACGCATGGTAAGATCGCGTGCTTCAATGGCGATTTCCGCATTTTCTGCCTGATACGGCGGAATGACGACCGGTTTATGCGCCTGCCGCTGCGCCTCGGGCAACAGGGCGATAAATGCCTGCTCCAGCGTCTCGCTGCCGGTTTTATCCCGTAGCTGTTGCGCGCTGCCCGTCGCCATCACTTCCCCGGCGTTCATCGCCACCAGCCAGTCGAAGCGCTCAGCTTCTTCCATGTACGCGGTTGCGACCAGCACGCTCATGTTGCTTTGTCGTTCGCGGATGCTGTCGATCAGATCCCAGAACTGCGCGCGTGAAAGCGGGTCAACGCCGGTCGTCGGTTCATCGAGGATCAGCAGTTCCGGGTCGTGGATCAGCGCGCAGCACAGCCCCAGTTTTTGCTTCATCCCCCCAGAGAGCTTCCCGGCGGGGCGATCGCGGAACGGGGCCAGCCCGGTGCTGTTCAGCAGTTCGCTGATCCGCGCTTCGCGCTCCGCTTTGTTGTGACCAAACAGGCGCGCGAAGAAGTCGACGTTTTCATACACCGACAGCGTGTGATAGAGGTTTTTGCCCAGCCCCTGTGGCATCCAGGCGATACGCGGGCAGACATCGCGGCGGTGCGCCGCATCGCGCATATCGCCGCCGAGCACCATCACGTTGCCTTGTTCAATTACCCGCGCGCCGGAAATCAGCGACAGCAGGCTCGATTTGCCCACGCCATCCGGGCCAATCAACCCCACCATGCAGCGTGAGGGAATGTTCAGCGTAATGTTCTTTAACGCCACCGTCGCGCCGTAACGCTGGCCGACGCCTTCAAGCTGCGCGACAGGTTCCCGTACCTGGCCTTTCATTGCGGCAGCCTCACCACCAGGTCATCCGGCCAGGGCTTCTGCTCATCCAGACGCACCCACGCCATGCCCGGCAGCCCAGTTTTCACATACTCCAGATGCTGTTGCAGCAGTTCCTGCGGAATGCGCGCCTTCACGCGGAACATCAGTTTCAGCCGCTCATCGCGGGTTTCCACAGTTTTTGGCGTGAACTGGGCGACACTCGCCACAAAACTGATGGTCGCCGGCACGCGCAAATCAGGCGCGGCATCAAGCACCAGACGCGCTTCCCCGCCAATCTTTAGCAAACCCGCCTGCTCGGTCGGCAGGAAGAAGGTCATATAAACATCGCTGAGATCGACCATATTGAGTACCCGGCCGCCCGCCGCCAGCACTTCGCCCGGCTCGGCGACGCGATACTGCACGCGCCCATCGCGCGGGGCTTTCAGTTCGCTGTCGTCGATATCAGCCTGAATGCGCCGCTCGGTAGCCTGCGCCGCTTCGACGCGGGTTTGCGCCTGAATGATATTGGTGCGCGCCGCTTCAATCGCCGCGTTAGACGCCGAAACCTGCGCCTTTGCCGACTCCAGCGCCGCACGTGCGCTCTCTGCCGCCGCGCGATCGTCATCTAACTGCTGGGCAGACACCGCGCCGCGCGTCGATAGCGTCTGCGAACGGGTATGACGTTTAGAGACGGATGCCAGCTCGGCATCACGCTGCTTCACCACCGCCTGCGCCGCACGCATCTCGCTCTGACGCTGCTCCAGCAAGGCACGTGCAGCCGCGACCGCGCTTTCCGCTTCCTTAATTTGCGCGATAGCTTCCAGCCGCTGCTCCTGAAGCACGCGGGTATCCATCTTCGCCAGCACCTCGCCCTGACGCACAAACTGCCCTTCCGATACCAGAATGGTGTCGATGCGTCCGGCTATTTTGGTAGCGATATCCACTTCCGTGGCCTCGATTCGGCCATTGCTGGCGGCGAAACCGTCCGGCACGCCGACGGGGCGTAACATCCACCACGCTACGGCCGCTACCACCACCACGATGCCAATGATCCACCACGTCAAATGACGCTTAATGTTGTCCATACTCGACCCGCCATAATCCCTGTTAGCTAACCACGCGTGCCACAATGCGCGCCGAACACGCGTTCAGCGACGATTCCCCTCCGGGATAAGAAGGAAAGAAGAGAGAAAGCCAGACGGTGTACAGGCGTCGGGATGACGCTCACCGTAAAGGAGAGTGCTGGATGAAGGTGTTGCGAAATCGGGTAGTAATGTTGTCATCATCAGCGTTCCTGGCCGTAAATGAAACACGCGTACTCATTGATACTGTCAATGTGATAGTAACACCTGGTTTTTGTATGTCTATTGTGTAAATGAAATGAGTTAAACCTCAATAAATTATAAACAGACACAACTATTAAAGTTGTTAACTATTTTGATAATGGCTATTCTGCCGACTCAATTTAACGATCTCGTTATGGCGAGGCTCCTGTACAAAAATAAGTTATCGCCCTGTTGGTATCGAGAGAGACCGCTCAGGGAAATACAGGCATCCATCGAATCAAGGTGTTGCCAAGATAACTTCTGCCAAAATGCTTTTGGTCAGATACGTTGTACAGTGCTAAATCCAGGACGTAGGGATCTGCTTTGCTAATCCTGTCTTGTTCGCCCCTATGAGAACTTTTCTATAGGGAAATTTTATGTCCTCCATTCAATATGATGCTATCCACAATGGCTTAACGGCTTTCCAGGGTGATGCGATCGCACAATATATGCGTACTGATTTTATGACGTTACCCGACGATCTTTGCGTGGGCGAAGCACGCGACCGCTTTATTTCTCAACTCTCTCTTCAGGATATACCTGGACAACTTTTTGTTGTCGCCGGTAAAACGCTACGCGGCGTACTCTCAATAAAAAAGCTCCTTCAGGAAAAAGATTTAAAGCTTCCGATTATCCATCTAATGGACAATTGCTTGCTCCGTGTGAAGCCTGATGCAGAGCGTGCTGAAGTTGTGGCTATTCTTGCACAGCGCGAGCTGGATGTTATTCCCGTTGTCGATAAAGGCGAGCTTGTAGGCTGCCTGACGATGAAAGAGATTGTGCATTTGCAGGAAGACGACGTTACCGAGGATGCTCAATTACAGGGAGCCACGCTTCCTTTAGAAAAACCATATCTTGATATGACGCCATGGGCGTTATGGAAAAAACGTTCTGTCTGGCTGCTATTACTATTTGTCGCTGAAGCCTATACCAGCAGTGTGCTTCAACATTTTGAGGAGTCGCTGGAGTCTGCTATCGCACTGGCGTTTTTCATACCTTTATTGATAGGTACTGGAGGAAACAGTGGTACCCAAATTACCTCAACGCTTGTACGCGCGATGGCCCTTGGTGAGGTGCGTTTACGTGATATGGGGCAGGTTATTCGTAAAGAGGTGACAACCTCATTCATGATTGCGCTGACATTGGGTCTTGCGGGCTGTTTCCGAGCCTGGATGATGGGGATTGGCGTCGAAATCACCATGATCGTTAGCCTAACGTTAGTTTGCATAACGCTCTGGAGCGCAATTGTGTCCTCAGTCATTCCAATGGTGCTTAAGCGGATTGGCATCGATCCCGCCGTTGTATCTGCGCCCTTTATTGCAACGCTGATTGATGGCACAGGTCTTATTATCTACTTTAAAATCGCCCAGTATTTTCTTGGGTTGAATTAATCATTTTCCGGCAGCATGGCTGCCGGCTTTGCGAGAACGAACAGGTGATAAGAACACCTATTTGCCTGTAGCGCTCTCCCCCAGCGCCTGTGCGCACGCCCAGGCGCTCGACCATGCCCACTGGAAGTTATATCCGCCCAGCCAGCCGGTAACATCCATCACTTCGCCAATGAAATAGAGCCCCGGCACTTTACGCGCTTCCATGGTTCGGGAAGAGAGTTCGTTGGTATCCACGCCGCCCAGCGTTACTTCTGCTGTGCGATACCCTTCCGTGCCGTTAGGCTGCACGCGCCATTCGGTTAAGGTCTCCACCAGCGTTTGCTGATCGCGCACGTTAAGCTGTTTCAGCGTGACATCCGGAATCTGCCCCAACTGCTGCAAACACTCCACCAGGCGTTTCGGCAGATGCATCGCGAGGGTATTTTTCAGGCTCTGATTCGGGTGTTCCGCGCGCTGCGCATCAAGGAATTCGACAAGGTCGATATCCGGCAACAGGTTAATGGTGACAAACTCCCCTGGCTGCCAGTAGCTCGAAATCTGCAACACCGCCGGGCCGGAGAGGCCGCGATGGGTAAACAGCAGGCTTTCACGAAAAACGGTGCCGTCTTCAGCGCTAATCACTGAAGGTACGGAAACGCCGGAGATAGTCTGGGAAACATCCAGCATCGGTTTGTGCAGAGTAAAAGGTACCAGCCCGGCGCGGGTTGGCAGAACCTTCAGGCCAAACTGTTCAGCTATTTTGTAACCAAATGGCGAGGCGCCAAGACCCGGCATCGACAATCCGCCGCTGGCAATCACCAGTTTTTTCGTGGTGACCGTTTCACCGTTGAGTTGCAGGCAAAAGCCCGCTTCATCACGCTCAACGCTCAATACTTCGCTACGCAGGCGTGTCGTAACGTTACCTTTTGCACACTCATCTACCAGCAGCTTCACGATTTGCTCGGCGGAATCATCGCAGAACAATTGCCCCAGCGTCTTCTCATGCCAGGCGATGCCGTGTTTTCCGACCAGGTCGATGAAGTCCCATTGGGTGTAGCGTGCCAGCGCAGATTTGCAAAAATGCGGGTTTTGGCTGAGATATGCCGCGGGCTCGACATAAAGATTAGTAAAGTTGCAGCGGCCGCCGCCGGACATCAAAATCTTGCGCCCCGGTTTCTTACCGTTATCCAGTAGCAGCACGCGCAGGCCCGCCTGCCCGGCCTGCGCGGCACAAAACATTCCTGCGGCACCTGCCCCAATTACAATGGCATCAAACCTTTCCACGCACTATCCTCAACTTAGAGATTGTCGGGAAGTGTAAATTTTTAAGGCATGTCCTACCAGTGAAATATAGGACAATCCTATATATGCATTTGAAAAGTCTTAAAAAATCATTTTCACCAGTTATACAAAGATGGGGAAATATCAAAAAAAGTCTATATTTCACTTTGCCCGCGCTGCCAAAGTCCATGATAATGCCGCGCGTTCATGTCCTCAAAATGGCGTAACGTACTATGTTACATTTGTTTGCAGGCCTGGATTTACATACCGGGCTTTTGTTGGTACTTGCTCTGATTTTTGTCCTGTTCTACGAAGCGATTAACGGCTTCCATGACACGGCAAACGCAGTGGCAACCGTGATTTATACTCGCGCTATGCGATCGCAGCTTGCGGTTGCCATGGCGGCTATCTTTAACTTTTTCGGCGTTCTGCTGGGCGGCCTGAGCGTAGCCTATGCCATCGTGCATATGTTACCGACGGATCTCCTGTTGAATGTCAGTTCGGCGCACGGCCTCGCCATGGTCTTCTCCATGTTGTTGGCTGCGATTATCTGGAACCTCGGCACCTGGTATTTTGGTCTGCCAGCATCCAGTTCCCACACGCTGATTGGCGCGATTATCGGTATTGGTTTAACCAATGCGCTGATGACCGGCACATCGGTGGTGGATGCGCTTAACATCCCGAAAGTGTTAAATATTTTTGCTTCCCTCATTGTGTCACCGATTGTCGGCCTGGTCTTCGCAGGTGGTCTGGTGTTCCTGCTGCGTCGCTACTGGAGCGGTACGAAAAAACGTGCGCGTATCCACCTGACGCCAGCAGAGCGTGAAAAGAAAGACGGTAAGAAAAAGCCGCCATTCTGGACACGTATCGCCCTGATCCTCTCGGCTATCGGCGTTGCGTTCTCTCACGGCGCGAACGACGGTCAGAAAGGCATTGGTCTGATCATGCTGGTACTGATTGGCGTGGCTCCGGCAGGGTTCGTGGTCAACATGAACGCGTCTGGCTACGAAATCACCCGTACCCGCGATGCTATCAATAACGTTGAAGTCTTCTATCAGCAGCATCCTGCGTTGCTGAAAAAAGTCACCGGCGTTGACCAAATCATTCCTGAGCCTGACACCGCTATCACGCCATCCGGCGAGCTGCACTGTCATCCGGCGAACTCTCTCTATGCGTTAACCCGCGTGAAGAACATGCTGGCGGATATCGAGACCTACGACAAACTGAGCGTCGAGCAGCGTAGTCAGCTGCGTCGCATCATGCTGTGTATCTCTGATACCACCGACAAAGTCGCTAAGCTGCCGGAAGTGAGCGCTGACGATCAGCGTCTGCTGAAGAAACTGAAAGGCGATATGCTCAACACCATCGAGTACGCGCCAATCTGGATTATCATGGCGGTCGCGCTGGCGTTGGGTTGCGGTACGATGATTGGCTGGCGTCGCGTGGCGACCACCATCGGTGAGAAAATCGGTAAGAAAGGCATGACTTACGCACAGGGTATGGCGGCGCAGATGACCTCTGCGGTATCCATCGGCCTGGCGAGTTATACCGGGATGCCGGTATCCACCACCCACGTTCTCTCCTCCTCCGTGGCGGGTACGATGATCGTGGACGGCGGCGGTCTGCAACGTAAAACGGTCACCAACATCCTGATGGCCTGGGTCTTCACGCTTCCGGCGTCGATCCTGCTGTCAGGCGGGTTGTACTGGCTGGCTCTGAAGATTATCTAATCTTCAGGCAGACAAAAAAGACGGGTCAGGAAACTGGCCCGTCTTTTTTTATGTTGAAAGATTAATGCCAGAGCGCCAGTGCAATCAGGCTTACCACCACTAATCCACACAACGAACTGGTCAAAATGAACTGGCGGCGTACGCGCTCACAGCGGCGAATAAACTCGTCGTCATGATGGTCGCGATAACGCTGACCGTAAATGTACCAAACCAGCCTCACCTGCTTGCTGGGTTGGCCATGTGAGGTAAAAAACCCACCACCATCAACATATTGATAGAGCAAGGGATCGCAACCACGCAGTACCACTAGCAATGCACGCAACGACGAGAAATAGCGTGCCATATTCACCACACAGACGACACACAGGGCCCAAAACAGCGCGATTGTGCTGATCATACCTCCTCCCCGGCGACCCGCCCAAAGGAGACACCTCCCGGGCTACCGCACCCCAATTACTCATAGCTCCAGACAGCTCAGTGAAAAAGGTGAGAATCCGATCACGTTTATTTGCCCGACCGGCTCATTAAATAGTGTAGGAGATTAGTGAAATTTTTTACCACAACCTTAAGCGTTATCAATACGAGTGTTGCGAAAAATTTGTTTAACAAATTGGTGATCGCGTCGCATTGACGCGCAGACCCGGTCGCTATAATGTAGAAATATCTTCTACAATGAGGTCTTTAAGATTATTACAAGGCCTGATTGGCATCCACGGATGCAGCAGAATTTAGGCAGGGCTAAACCCCCGCGCAATCGACTTGCAGGACGCGGGCGACTTAACGCCCATTGGTCATCGACAACTTTATGGAAGGAGTAACACCATGGCTTACAAACACATTCTTATCGCGGTAGACCTGTCACCAGAAAGCAAAGTGCTGGTTGAGAAAGCCGTATCTATGGCACGCCCTTACAACGCGAAAGTTTCCCTGATTCATGTTGATGTGAATTACTCCGATCTCTATACCGGCCTTATCGATGTGAATCTGGGCGATATGCAGAAACGCATTTCGGAAGAGACGCACCACGCGCTGTCTGAGCTGTCCACCAATGCGGGTTACCCGATTACTGAAACCCTGAGCGGCAGCGGCGATCTGGGTCAAGTGCTGGTCGACGCCATCAAGAAATACGATATGGACCTGGTGGTTTGCGGTCATCATCAGGACTTCTGGAGCAAGCTGATGTCTTCTGCGCGTCAGCTGATCAACACCGTTCACGTCGATATGTTGATCGTTCCGCTGCGCGACGAAGAAGAGGAGTAATCGCCTCTCGCGCATAATGACAACGCCCGCTTTTGCGGGCGTTTTGTTAAGTACGTTAGCCTGATAAGCACAGCGCCATCAGGCAATTCACTACGCTTTGCGCGCCGCAATCCAGTCCTGCACCTCGATAACAAATTCATCCGGCGCTTTGCGGTACATCTTGCGGGCAAGGTCGAGGATCGTGTGCTGAGCCAGCGCCTCTTCCATCCGTTGCTGTGCCATATCCATTACCGAGCGCACGCCGCAGATACCTTCACACGCCCACTGTGGCGGGTTTTCATCAAACACCGCCAGCCGTTGGCGAATCTCGCGGCATTCAAAGATGCGTTTCTCACCGTCGATGGCAACAGCTACGTCTTTCACCGTAATGTGCTCCGCCGGTTTAGCCAGTTGAAAACCGCCGCCCTTCCCTTCAATGCTGCGCACCAGCCCGGCTTTTGACAGGCGGGTGAAGATTTTGGCGAGGTAGTCATAAGGCACGCTTTGCAGCTCAGCAATTTCGCGCACGCTCATGTCACGGGCTTCGCCCTTACTGTCTACCATGCACATCAGGCTATGGATGCCGTACTCAACCCCGGAACTGTAAAATGCCATGCTTTAATCTCAGCCAATATAACTCTGAGTTATTGTAGCGATTTTGCCCTTTGCGATCCATATATCGCGTTGAGGCATCCCGAGCGAGAAAAAATAAAAATCTATTTATCAATGCCATAGCCATTAACCTTCCACAACATTCTTTTTTCGCATTGCCTTTTAAAACTACGACCAATAAAATCCGAGTAAATTAATCAGCGTTAACAGAGTGAATAAGCGATGCGTAAACAAATTCTGATCGTAGGTGCCGGCTTTGCCGGGATGTGGGCAGCCCTGAGCGCGGCGCGTCTGGCAGACAAATACAATAGCCAGGCGATTGATATTACAGTAATTGCCCCGCAGCCAGAGCTGCGCGTGCGTCCACGTTTTTATGAAAGTCACGTTGAAACGCTGGTTTCCCCGCTGATGCCGCTGTTCGACGTCACCGGCGTGACATTCCTGCGCGGTACCGTATCGGATATTCACACCGACTCGCGTAGCGTGAGCTGGAAAGATGCCGATGGCGACATGCATCAGCACTCCTACGACCGTCTGGTTCTGGCGAGCGGCAGCCACGTAAACCGTTCATTTGTCTCAGGTGTCGCAGAGCATGCGTTCGATCTCGATCAGCTGGAGAGCGCGGCCGTTTTAGAAAAACATCTGCAATCCCTGGCCTCTCAGTCTGAAAGCGACGCGCGTAACACCGTCGTCGTCTGCGGCGGTGGGTTTACCGGTATTGAGATGGCGATGGAATTGCCAGGCCGTCTGCGCGACATTTTGGGCGCAAATGCTAAGACCAGAGTAGTCGTAGTTGAACGCGGCCCACAACCAGGCTCACGTTACAGTGAAGAACTGCGTAATGTGGTGATTGATGCTTCAAACGAGCTGGGCGTCGAATGGATAGTGAATGCCGAAGTCGAATCGGTGGATGCCGCAGGCGTCACGCTGAAAGACGGGCAGCGAATTGCCTCTTCAACCGTTATCTGGACCGTGGGTGTCCAGGCAAGCGACCTGACGGCACAAATTGATGCGCCGCGCGATCGCCAGGGGCGTCTGCATGTTGATGTGAACCTTCGGGTCGAAGGCCATGACGATATTTACGCCACCGGCGACGTGGCTTATGCAGCAACGGATGATAAAGGTAACCACGCGCTGATGACCTGCCAGCATGCGATTCTGCTGGGCAAATTCGCCGGGAATAACGCAGCAGCCAGCCTGCTGGGCGTGGAACCTTCGCCGTATCGCCAGGAGATGTACGTCACCTGTCTGGACCTTGGTGCGTGGGGCGCGGTGTATACCGAAGGTTGGGATCAGCAGGTAAAACTGACTCGCGAAGAAGCGAAGAAGTTGAAGGTGTCGATCGTGAGCGAGCTGATTTATCCGCCGAAAGCGGAGAGAACAGCGGCGTTTGAGATGGCGGATCCGTACGCGCCGTTTGTGTAGGGGCCCCTCACCCTAACCCTCTCCCACAGGGAGAGGGGACCGATTGTGCATAGCTTACAGAACAGCGCCGGTTTTCTCCCTCTCCCTGTGGGAGAGGGCCGGGGTGAGGGGGCCCAGGCCGCACCGCCCTTACTCCGCCGTCCCCGCATAAATATCAAACCGATGACCTTTCGTGACCACCGCATTGGTCGTCGGCACATCCGCGAGCGGCGGCGCGTAGTCTGGCCGCTTCACTACCACCCGTTTCGTCGCCAGCAACCGTGCAGGCTCTAGCAATCCATCTGCATCTAAATCCGGCCCCACCAGCGACTGAAACACGCGCATCTCTTTCTTCACCAGCGCGCTTTTCTGCTTATGTGGGAACATCGGGTCAAGGTACACCACTTGCGGGCGCGGGGTGATATCCGCAAGCGTTGTCAGGCTGGAGGCGTGGATCAGCTGTAACCGTTCCTGCAACCAGCCACCAATTTCCGCATCGGCATAGCCGCGCGCCAGGCCATCGTCGAGCAGCGCGGCAACCACCGGGTTACGCTCCAGCATTCGTACATGGCAGCCGACCGAGGCCAGCACAAAGGCATCGCGCCCCAGCCCCGCTGTGGCGTCAACCACGTCTGGCAAATAGCTGCCCTTAATGCCGACGGCTTTTGCCACGGCTTCACCGCGACCACCGCCAAATTTGCGGCGGTGCGCCATCGCTCCACCGACAAAATCGACAAAGATGCCGCCAAGCTTTGGCTCATCACGTTTGCGCAGTTCAAGATGCTCCGGCGTTAACACCAGCGCCATCGGGTTGTCTTCATCGTGCTCCAGCCCCCAGCGGGCGGCAAGAACAGATAAGGCGCCGTCTCCGGCGCCCGTTTCATCAAGTAAACAGATTTTCACTGACCGATTAGCCTTTGATCCCGTAGTGCTCTAGCATCGCATCGAGCTGCGGTTCGCGGCCACGGAAGCGTTTGAACAGCGCCATTGGTTCTTCAGAACCGCCACGAGTCAGGATGTTATCGAGGAAAGACTGCCCGGTATCGCGGTTGAAAATCCCTTCTTCTTCGAAACGTGAGAAGGCATCTGCCGCCAGCACATCGGCCCACAGATAGCTGTAGTAACCCGCCGCATAACCACCGGCAAAGATATGGCTGAAAGCGTGCGGGAAGCGGCCCCAGGACGGAGTCGGCACGACAGCGACCAGTTTCTTGATTTCCGCCAGGGTTTCGAGGATTTTCGCGCCCTGCTGCGGGTTAAATTCCGCATGCAGACGGAAATCGAACAGGCCGAACTCCAACTGACGCAGGATAAACAGCGCCGCCTGGTAGTTCTTCGCCGCCAGCATTTTATCCAGCAGTTCTTTCGGCAGCGGTTCACCGGTTTCATAGTGGCCGGAGATAAACGCCAGCGCGTCCGGCTCCCAGCACCAGTTTTCCATAAACTGGCTCGGCAGTTCGACCGCATCCCACGGCACGCCGTTGATCCCGGAAACGCCCGCAGTTTCGATACGGGTCAGCATGTGATGCAGGCCGTGACCGAATTCGTGGAACAGGGTGATCACTTCATCATGCGTAAACAGCGCCGGTTTGCCGTTGACCGGACGGTTGAAGTTACAGGTCAGGTAGGCGACCGGTTTTTGCAGTGAGCCGTCGAGCTTGCGCATCTGGCCGACGCAGTCGTCCATCCACGCCCCGCCGCGTTTGTGTTCACGCGCGTACAGGTCAAGGTAGAAGCTCCCGCGCAGTTCGTTGTTTTCGTCATACAGCTCGAAGAAGCGTACTTCCGGGCTCCAGACGTCAACATCTTTGCGCTCTTTGGCGGTGATGCCGTAAATGCGTTTTACCACTTCAAACAGGCCGTTAACGGCTTTGTTTTCCGGGAAGTACGGACGCAGTTGCTCATCGCTGATGCTGTAAAGATGCTGTTTCTGTTTTTCGCTGTAGTAGGCGATATCCCACGGTTGCAGCTCATCAACGCCAAATTCCGCTTTCGCGAAGGCACGCAGTTGCGCCAGCTCTTTTTCACCCTGCGGACGCGCGCGTTTGGCGAGGTCGGTTAAGAATTCCAGCACCTGCTGCGGGTTTTCCGCCATTTTGGTGGCGAGTGATTTAAAGGCGTAGCTTTCGAAGCCCAGCAGCTGTGCCAGCTCGTGACGCAGGGCGAGGATTTCCGCCATCACCGGGCTGTTATCCCATTTACCGGCATTCGGGCCTTGATCGGAGGCGCGGGTGCTGTAAGCGCGGTACATCTCTTCGCGCAGCGCCTGATTGTCGCAATAGGTCATCACCGGCAGATAGCTTGGGATATCCAGCGTCAGCAGGTAGCCGTCCAGCTCTTTGGCTTCGGCCTGCGCTTTGGCGGCGGCCAGCGCGCTTTCCGGCATGCCGGAGAGTTCCGCTTCGTCGCTCACCTGTTTCGTCCAGCCCATGGTGGCATCGAGTACGTTGTTGCTATAGATGTTGCCCAGCTCAGACAGGCGCGTCGCAATTTCGCCGTAGCGCTGCTGTTTCTCTTTCGGTAGTCCGATACCGGACAATTCAAAATCACGCAGCGCGTTATCGACCGCTTTTTTCTGCGCCGTAGAGAGCGTGGCGTAATTATCGCCATCGCGCAGGTCACGATACGCTTTATACAGCCCTTCATGCTGGCCGACCCAGGTGCTGTATTCCGACAGCAGTGGCAGCGTTTGCTCGTAGGCTTCGCGCAGTTCCGGGCTATTTTTCACCGAATTCAGGTGGCTGACCGGCGAGAAAATACGCCCCAGCACATCGTCCACTTCCGCCAGCGGCTGGCATAAATTTTCCCAGGAATACGGTGCGCCCTGCGCTACCACGCGTTCCACATTTTCACGGCAGTCGTTCAGCGCTTTGGTGACAGCGGGAACAACATGCTCAGGCTTGATGGCGGAAAACGGCGGCAGTTCGAAGGGAGTCAGTAATGGATTCGTCATATGCACAGTCCTGGTTAAAAAGGGGGAAACAAACGCGTATGCGCGTTGTTGTCGGGTGGCGGCTGCACCTTACCCGACCTACGTCTGTAGATCGGGTAAGACGCATTAGCGTCGCCATCCGCCATGTAATGTATGTAGCATGGGGTTAAGTGTAGTGAATTTCAATGATAAGCGTTGCGCTTTCGCGGCGGAGACGACTTTTCGGTATACTGTGCGGATAGGCTTTTTTGTTGCCCGGTAACGGGCCCATGTTTTACTTAGCGGAACCCCTTTACCCATGCTCAGTTATCGCCACAGCTTTCACGCTGGCAACCACGCCGACGTCCTTAAACACACCGTTCAGAGCCTGATCATCGAATCACTCAAAGAGAAAGAGAAACCGTTTCTCTATCTGGACACCCATGCGGGCGCGGGCCGTTACCAGTTAAGCAGCGAGCATGCCGAACGTACCGGTGAATATCTGGAAGGTATTGCCCGCATCTGGCAACAGGACGATCTGCCTGCCGAACTGGAGCCATACATTGGCGTTGTGGAGCACTTTAACCGCAGCGGCCAGCTGCGCTACTACCCAGGCTCACCGCTGATTGCGCGACAGCTGCTGCGTGAGCAAGACAGCCTGATGATGACCGAACTGCACCCGAGCGATTTCCCGCTACTGCGTTCCGAATTCCAGAAAGACGATCGTGCGCGTGTGGAAAAAGCCGATGGTTATCAGCAACTCAAATCCAAGCTGCCGCCGGTTTCCCGTCGTGGCCTGATCCTCATCGACCCGCCGTATGAAATCAAAACCGATTATCAGGCGGTGGTTACGGGCATTCACGAAGGTTATAAGCGCTTTGCGACAGGTACCTATGCGTTGTGGTATCCGGTCGTCCTGCGTGCGCAAATCAAACGCATGATTAAAGACCTGGAAGCCACCGGCATCCGTAAAATCCTGCAAATCGAGCTGGCGGTGCGCCCGGACAGCGATCAGCGCGGCATGACCGCGTCCGGCATGATTGTGATTAACCCGCCGTGGAAGCTGGAACAGCAGATGAACAGCGTGCTGCCGTGGCTGCACAGCAAGCTGGTGCCGAACGGTATCGGCCATACCACGGTAAGCTGGATCGTGCCGGAGTAATTGCAGACATAGCCAGAACCTATCAGTTCCAGGTATACAATCGCGGATCTTTGGCGACGGGCGTAGCGCCCTCGCCTGACAATGAACAGGAAGGAGCGGTCATGACCAAACATTACGACTATATCGCTATTGGCGGCGGCAGCGGCGGCATCGCCTCAATTAACCGTGCGGCGATGTACGGCCAGAAGTGCGCGCTGATTGAAGCCAAAGAGCTGGGCGGCACCTGCGTGAACGTCGGTTGCGTGCCGAAAAAAGTGATGTGGCATGCCGCGCAAATCCGCGAAGCCATCCACATGTATGGCCCGGACTACGGGTTTGATACCACCATCAATAACTTCGACTGGGACAAACTGATTGCCAGCCGTACCGCCTATATTGACCGTATTCATACGTCGTATGACAACGGTCTGGCGAAAAATAAAGTCGACGTGATTAAAGGCTTTGCCCGCTTTGTTGATGCGAAAACCGTGGAAGTGAACGGGGAAACAATCACTGCCGATCATATCCTGATCGCCACCGGTGGTCGCCCAAGCCATCCGGATATTCCGGGCGTGGAATACGGTATCGACTCCGACGGTTTCTTCGCGTTGCCGGCATTGCCAAAACGCGTTGCCGTTGTCGGCGCGGGCTACATTGCCGTGGAACTGGCGGGCGTGATTAACGGACTGGGCGCGGAAACGCACCTGTTTGTGCGTAAACACGCGCCGCTGCGCACCTTCGACCCGCTGATTACCGAGACGCTGGTTGAAGTCATGAACGCAGAAGGCCCAACGCTGCATACCCAGGCTATTCCTAAAGCGGTCGTGAAAAACGCCGACGGCAGCCTGACCATTGAACTGGAAGATGGCCGCAGCCAGACCGTAGATTGCCTGATTTGGGCGATTGGCCGTGAACCGGCGACAGACAACTTCAATCTGGCCGCAACGGGCGTGAAAACCAACGAGAAAGGCTACATCGTCGTCGATAAATTCCAGAACACCAACGTTCCGGGAATTTATGCGGTGGGCGATAACACCGGTGCCGTTGAGCTAACGCCGGTTGCGGTGGCCGCAGGTCGTCGTCTCTCGGAGCGTCTGTTCAATAACAAGCCGGATGAGCACCTGGATTACAGCAATATCCCGACCGTGGTCTTCAGCCACCCGCCCATCGGTACCGTCGGTTTAACCGAACCGCAGGCGCGTGAGCAGTATGGTGACGACGCCGTGAAGGTCTATAAATCCTCCTTCACCGCCATGTATACCGCCGTTACCACACACCGCCAGCCATGCCGTATGAAGCTGGTTTGCGTTGGTCCGGAAGAGAAAATTGTCGGTATTCACGGCATCGGTTTTGGTATGGATGAAATGCTGCAAGGCTTCGCCGTGGCGCTGAAAATGGGCGCAACCAAAAAAGATTTCGATAATACCGTGGCAATTCACCCGACAGCGGCGGAAGAGTTTGTTACTATGCGTTAATATATGACGCGCAATCCCCTATATGGAGACATATAGGGGATATCTGACTCTCCCGTTAATTCTCTGTGGGTTTATGAAGAATAAAAAATCTAAAATATTTGCAGGCTTTATTATTATTCTTGTTTGTATTTTCTCTTTCTATTATTACATCACAAATTACCCACAAATAGATAACTACCACGTCACGATCGACGCCAAACAGATCTCGGATTTAGAGGGTGGATTATCCGGTCTGACCTGGAATAAAGACACGCAAACGCTGTTCGCCGTCACCGATGCGCCCTCTTTAATTCTGGAACTCAGCACGGATGGAAAGGTGCTGCGCCGTATCAATACCGATAAACCCGCTGACCTCGAAGCTATCGAATATATTGGCCATAATCGTTTTTATCTTTCCAAAGAAAAGAGCGGGACGCTGGCGATAGTCACAATCAATGCCGACACGCGACATGTGGATATCAGCAACGCGGAAACCTATCGCCCCGCCATTCAGGCCGAAAAACAGAATAGCGGCGTGGAGGGATTAGCCTGGAAACCTGAACTGTCTCGCATGGTCACAGCCCAGGAGAAAAAACCCGTCCGGATTTTTAATATCCTCGATAACGAAGGGGTATTCAAAACGGATAAAAGTCCGCTCAATGAATTAATGCTCTCCTGGTATGTGCGCGATATCTCCGGAATGGATTTTGATGGCTCGACGTCTAACCTCTATATTCTCTCCGACATTTCGCAAAAAGTCGTCCTGGTCGACCGCGACCATAACCTGAAATTTATGTCGCTGACGGCGGGGCATTACGGCCTTTCCCGTGATATTCCGCAGCCGGAAGGGATCGCCACCGACGGCACGGGTAGTCTTTACATCGTCAGCGAACCGAATCTGTTTTATAAATTCAGCCCGCGTTAAAACCCGTTACAATCGATTGTTCTGAAAATCCCGGCGACGGTGAAAACCGGGATTCCCATTTTTTATTATTTTTCAAAAACCTGAAAAAATCTCATCTTGTCACCCTGCCAGAAAGTGTGATCTTCCGCACGCTTTGTTCACCCGTAACCGAAGCGAATGTCTACGCTTTATAAGTGGCCGGATAAAACCGGGATGTAAAACGACGCTCACCGGAGGTGACCTGCGCTATGTTCAACCAGAAAATACGTAACGAAGAGTCCGAAGCCTTAGCTATTGACGTCGAGCTGTGCTACGAAGCGGATCCGTACGAATTAAAACTGGATGAAATGCTCGATGCCGAACCGGAGCCGGAAGTCATCGAGGGGCTGCCCGCCTCCGATGCCTTAACGCCAGCCGATCGTTATCTGGAGCTGTTTGAAAACGTTCAGCGCGCGCGCATTTTCAGCGATAGCAAAACGTTTCCGGACTGCGCGCCGAAGAAAGATCCGCTGGATATTCTCATCCATTATCGTCGTATCAAGCGTAAACCAGGCTTCGACCTGCGCCGCTTTGTGGAAGAGAACTTCTGGCCGCCGGAACTGCGCGACAGCGAGTACGTTTCAGACCCGGATAAATCCCTGAAAGAGCACATCGACACGCTCTGGCCGGTGTTGACTCGCGAGCCGCAGGATCATATTCCCGGTTCGTCACTGCTGGCGCTGCCGCAGTCGTATATCGTGCCCGGCGGGCGCTTTAGTGAGACCTACTACTGGGACTCATACTTCACCATGTTGGGGCTGGCGGAGAGCGGTCGTGAAGACCTGCTGAAATGCATGGCCGATAACTTTGCATGGATGATTGAGCGCTACGGACATATTCCGAACGGTAACCGCACCTATTATCTCAGCCGCTCGCAGCCGCCGGTGTTTGCGCTGATGGTAGAGCTGTTTGAAGAGGATGGCGTGCGCGGGGCGAAACGCTATCTCGACCATTTGAAGATGGAGTACAGCTTCTGGATGGACGGTGCGGATTCGCTCATTCCGAATCAGGCTTATCGCCACGTGGTGCGCATGCCGGACGGCTCGCTGCTCAACCGCTACTGGGACGACCGCGACACGCCGCGCGATGAGTCGTGGATTGAGGATGTCGAAACGGCGCAGCACTCAGGCCGTCCGCCCAATGAAGTGTATCGCGATCTGCGCGCCGGAGCGGCATCCGGTTGGGACTACTCCTCTCGCTGGCTGCGCGATACGTCTCGCCTGGCGAGTATTCGCACTACCCAGTTTATACCCATCGATTTGAACGCCTTTCTGTTCAAACTGGAAAACACCATCGCTAATCTTTCTGGTTTGAAGGGTGATAAAGAGACGCAGGCGCTGTTTAAGCAGAAAGCCAGCGCACGCCGCGCGGCGGTGACGCGTTATCTGTGGGATGAAGAGAATGGCTTGTTCCGTGATTACGACTGGCGTCGCGAACAACAGGCGCTGTTCTCAGCCGCCAGCGTTGTGCCGCTGTATGTCGGGATGGCGACACATGAGCAGGCAGACCGGCTGGCGCTGGCGGTACGCGCCCGGCTGCTCACGCCGCGCGGTATTCTGGCAACAGAGTATGAAAGCGGCGAACAGTGGGATTACCCAAACGGCTGGGCCCCGCTACAGTGGATGGCGATTCAGGGATTTAAGCTTTATGGCCATGATGTGCTGGGCAACGAAATCGCCCACAACTGGCTGGAGACGGTGAATCATTTCTATCGTGACCACCATAAGCTTATCGAGAAATATTACATCGCCGACGGCACGCCACGCGAAGGGGGCGGCGGGGAGTATCCGTTACAGGATGGTTTCGGCTGGACCAACGGCGTGGTACGCCGTCTGATTGGTTTGTACGGCGAGCCTTAACACACCTTATAAACCCGTAGGCCTGATAAGCGAAGCGCATCAGGCAGTTACACCGCACATGCCGGGGGCGCTACGCTTGCCCGGCCTACAAGTTTCAGAAACACCGTAGGCCTGATAAGCGAAGCGCCATCAGGCATTTTCATCGCCCTCGCCGGGGGCACTGCGCTTGCCCGGCCTACAATGGCTCAAAAACCGCTATTTAATCGCCGCATATATTTCGCGCTGTACGTCCAGCCATCGCTTGTTGTGTGTCGTCGGCTCGGCCTTCACGCGTTGTCGAGCGTTATCCACTTCCCGTCGTTGACGTTCAACCACGGCGGGGCGGGTACAAAACGCCTGTAAAAGATCGCGCCCTGTCGTCGTCAGTGCTTCACCGCCCGCCAGCATGTGGCTCAGGGTCGTGATAAAGCGCCGACACGGTTTCGGTTCATCCATTTGCAGGCGATAGCGCAACAACATCGCAATCACCTCGTCGTGATTCGCCGCCAGCGCCTGCTCCGTCCAGGCGAGCTGCCACTCCATTCCGCCGCGCATGAAAAGCTGCACCACCTCAACGTCGTTGCGGTCGATAGCCGAACGCAATCCATTGATATCCCAGTCAATACCGCGATTCGCCAGCTGCTCTCGCGGCGATTCACGCGATGGCGCTTCTATTCCCGGCGCAGGCGTCGTCGATGCGCTGGCCGTTGGCGCGACGGTTGGCGTATCAAGCATCCAGAATCCGCCAACGACCATCGCCAGCACCATCAGCCCCACCGCGGCCCACAGCCCGGAGGAGATTAACTTATCTCGCGCCTCCACCGTTCGGGCTGATTTTTTACGGATACGTTCAATCGACTCATGAATCGGCTGATCATCCGCACCGTGCAGTCGGGCAAAATCGCGTTGCTCATCCCAGAAATGCTGTACCGCATTTCCGTCCGCAGCCATCAGGCTGGCGGGATTCACCAATGTTCTGCCCTGTTCAAACGCCCGCTGGATCGGCGTGGCAATCTGCCGGGCGTAGATATCCAGCAGCAGAAAAGCGGTGGATGACACGGCGCGCTGACTAACCACCGCCTTGCGTATCAGACGGATATCATCCAGGAACGCATGCAGCGTCAGACGCGGGTCCGCATGGAAAGTGAGCTGGGTCGTGCTGTGGAAAAGCGACGCGTAATGACGCGAAAACGCTTTTTTATCCACCACCAGCAGCGCCAGCTCGCTGAACTGCATGCCACTGAGCACATCTCCCCCGGTGCTGCGCGAAAGCCAGCGCCGCACGCTGTCCGCGCCAAATTGCAGCTTGAGATAATTGTGCAACCGGATGGTATCCGGCCAGGCCTGACGAATAAGGGACGCCAGCATCAGTTGGATCATGCGCAGCTGGCGCAGCGCGAGCGCTTCCAGTTGCTCGGCATCCGCATCAGAATCGCTCTCAAAGATCAGTAACGGCTGACGATGGCGAACCAGCTCCAGTGCGGCAACCATCCGCGCCGCGGCGATCAGCTGATCCTCCGTGATGGGTTGCCCACGCTCATATTGCGGTACCAGCTTCTGTAAATGGCGCAGTTGCAGGGTAAATTCGCTCAGCTCAGCATCATTGATATTGAGCTTTTTCGCCACGCTCGCCCAACCGCCCAGATTCAGCCGGGCCTGATCCAGTTGCTCCAGAAACCAACGCGGATCCTTCCCTTCGCCGACGCGCATGTCGAGCAGGTTAAGGATCTCTACAGACGCCTGGCGGATCACGCCGAGGCAATGTTCAAATAATTGATGCGATGGAGTAGGCATCATCGACGTCCTTAACCCACAGTTAGGAAAGTAACCTGAAGATTAGTAAGGTTTATTTTTGTTTTTTTGCTGAAACAACTTATACGAACCCGCCAAAATTAAAAGACCAGGGCGACGGTAAAGAACCAAAATTCGATCGCTCTCACGACTTTGCAGGCAAACGATTGGCCTTTCTAACTATTGTTGCAGCAAATTTCGCAAGACGCGGAATATTTTCTGGTGACAGACAAGGTTTACCCAGGCCATCTGGCGAATAGGCGCGGGCAAACACATCCTCTACACTCGCTAACCACTTGAGTAAGGAAGAAAAATGCCAAACATTCCCCTGCATATCAGCCCGGAAGGGTTAGGATTTATCAAACAGTGGCAGGGATTTTCTGCCGAACCGTATCAGGATGAATGTCATCTGTGGGTCGTGGGCTATGGTCATTTGATTCAGGGGAGCGAAGCGTACGATATGCCCGTCAGCGCGTCACAGGCTGACGTGTTATTGCAGCTGGATATTCAGGCCTGCCAGCGCGTGCTGGCGCAGGAAATAGCGGTGCCGCTGACTCAGCGCCAATATGATGCGCTGATCTCACTGGCGTTGAGCCTGGGGCCTGAGATATTTGCTCGCTCGCCTGTATTGCATTACATCAATCAGCAACAGTTTGCTGAGGCGCTTGCGGCATGGTTGGTGGAAACAGAGCTTAATGGGGTGAGAAGCAACGGCCTGAACAAACAACGTCAGGCCGAATGTGCCTTATTCCGAACAGACCTGGGACGGGAGTTCATGCGCGCTGAATAACATGGCCGCCTGAGTGCGATTTTTCACATCCAGACGTCGGTATAGCGATTCAAGATGTGCTTTCACTGTGCCCGCGCTGATATTCAACGTGCGGCTGATCTCTTTATTTGATTCGCCGTTTGCCAGCAGTTCCAGTATTTCACGCTGGCGATGGCTAAGCTGTTCCAGCCCACGCTTTTCGCTTTCATAATTAAACGTCCAGCCGCCAGGAAGACACATTAACCCGCACGCGGCGCCGTTAATGGCCTGCACAAACGTTTCAACGCTTTCATCACGCGGCACAATAGCTTGAACGTTCCATGCAAGCGACTCTTTCAGCCACGCTTGCTGACAATCACTCGCCACAATCACCGTATGCGATGACGGAAACTGCTGCGCTTTTTCCTGCAATAACCAACTGCAAAACGATTTATCCATGTCGCCATCCAGAATAAGCAATGCCTCTGGAAATTCCAGCAACTGTCGCCACAGTTCATCAGCCTGACTGACGGCGTAAATATCTACTTCAGGAATATTTTCCTGCAAACTGATCTTCATTCCATGAATAAATATTGACTGCCTGTCAAACATGATTACCTGCATACTGATTCCTCATCAGAAAAATGAACCCTACACATTGAAGGGTGAAGGGTATTACTAGCGGAGGTAAATAAGAACTCGCTGTTTGGCCTGGGCTATTTTACTGAGGAAAATAAAAATAAAAACATTTTTATTATGAATGATTGCGAAGTATGGGGAAGCATTACTTATTCACATTATTTATTACATTCTATTTAAGGAAATCCTGAATATAACTCTCCATGGGAATAAATATTAATTTCGAGAAGAATAGCGCGGTGGCGGAAATAAAGGAAAGGTGATGAGAAGGGGTGAGTGTTACAAGGTGTGAAATAGCACGAGTTGTTGTTTCCCCTCACCCTAACCCTCTCCCACAGGGAGAGGGGACTGATTGTGCATAGCTTAAAGAACTGCGCCGGTTTTCTCCCTCTCCCTGTGGGAGAGGGTCAGGGTGAGGGGCTCTACAAAAACATCCCTCCAGACACCTCCACCCGCTGCGCGTTCATCCAGCCGAGCTTATCGCTCAGCATTGCGGCAATCGCATCACCGATGTCGTCCGGCATACCCACGCGCCCCAGTGCGGTTTGCGAGGCAATATGCTGATTGATTTGCGCATTATCGCGCACGCTGCCGCCGCCGAAGTCGGTTTCTATCGCCCCTGGCGCAATCACATTGACCGAAATGCCGCGCTCGCCCAGCTCTTTCGCCTGATAGCGCGTGAGCACTTCCATTGCGCCCTTCATGGCGGCATAGGCAGCAAATCCCGGAAGCGCGAAACGCGCCAACCCCGTAGAAACGTTCAGGATGCGTCCGCCGTTTTTAATCAACGGTAGCAGGCGTTGAGTCAGGAAAAATGGTCCCTTAAACTGGATGTTCAATAATTCATCAAACTGTGCTTCCGTGGTCTCAGCAAATGGGGCATTGATACCAATGCCCGCATTGTTCACTAAATAATCAAACGAGTCGCGCTGCCACGTCTCTTTCAGCGCCTGTTTAACCTGCTGCGAAAAATCGCCAAATGTACTGATATCACTGACGTTAAGCTGTAATGCCACCGCTTTTACGCCCATTTGCTGAAGTTCTTCCACCACATCCTGCGCCGCCTGCTGCTGGCTATGCCAGGTAAAGAGAATATCTGTTCCCTGAGCGGCCAGTTTCAATACGGCGTTTTTGCCCAGTCCACGGCTGCCACCAGTCACTAATGCGATACGTTGCGTCATGTGAAACCTCATTTCAGTGGGTATGTTCGTTGAGAACAAGCTTATTAGGTGCTAAAAGAACAATAAATATTGCGGATTACGCTTCACTGTCTCATTCAAAACAATAATAAGGGTTGGGGATGGATAAAATTCACGCAATGCAACTGTTCATCCGCGTGGCGGAACTGGAGAGTTTCTCCCGCGCCGCTGACACCCTCGGCCTTCCTAAAGGTAGCGTATCGCGCCAGATTCAGGCGCTCGAAAACCAGCTCGGCTGTCGTCTGCTGCACCGCACCACGCGCCGCGTGCAGCTGACGCAGGACGGCATGGTCTACTACGAACGCGCCAAAGACTTGCTCAGCAATCTGGAAGAGCTCGACAGCATGTTCCAGAGCGACCCCAGCAGCGTGAGCGGGCGGCTGCGCGTCGATATGCCCGTTGCCGTAGCGCGAAATGTGGTCATTCCCCGCCTGCCCGCGTTTTTGCAGCACTACCCCGGCATTGAGCTGGAACTGAGCAGCAGCGACCGCCTGGTGGATGTCATTCGTGAAGGATTCGACTGCGTGGTGCGCGTGGGCCATCTGAAGGATTCAGGATTAATCGCCAGGCCGCTCGGCAAACTGACGGTGGTAAACTGCGCCAGCCCGGATTATCTGGCGCGATTCGGTTATCCGGAAGCGCTGGAGGCACTCGAGGACCATGCGGTGGTGCATTACGCCACCAGCCTCGGCGTGCGCCCTCAGGGGTTTGAAGTGGTGATAGATAACACTACGCGATGGGTGAAAACCGGCGGCGTGCTGACGGTCAACAGCACCGAAACCTATCACGCCGCCTGCCTTGCCGGGCTGGGGATTATTCAGGTGCCGCGCGTTGGCGTGCGGGAGGCGTTGCGCAGCGGTAAGCTCATCGAAATTTTGCCGCAATACCGCGCGGAGCCGATGCCGGTATCGCTGATTTATCCCCATCGCCGCAACCTGTCGCGTAGGGTACATCTTTTTATGGAATGGCTAACCGAGGTGATGAAAGAGTACGTTGATTAGCACGGTCTATAATTTAGTGATAGTAAACAAGAGAAAAGGAAAACCGACCTGATGACGCCGGAAAATGACGTAAAACGTCCTACTCAGGAACTGGAGCACGACCCCATCAAACCCATTGATACTGAAACGCATCGGGCCCCCGAGGAGCCAGGAAAAGCCACGCAGGCGCTGAACAAAGTCACCCATACCGCACAGAAGATTCAGCAGCAGCCGATCATCGCCCACCTGCTTCGCGCCGCCGAGCGCTTTAACGATCGGCTGGGCAATCAGTTTGGCGCCGCCATCACCTACTTTTCGTTTCTGTCGATGATTCCGATTCTGATGGTGTCCTTTGCCGCAGGCGGTTTTATCCTCGCCTCGCACCCGACGCTGTTACAGGATATCTTCGATAAAATCCTCACCAACGTGAGCGACCCGACGCTTGCCGCGACGCTAAAAAGCACCATCAACACCGCCGTCCAGCAGCGTACCACCGTCGGTTTAGTGGGGCTTGCGGTGGCGCTCTACTCAGGCGTGAACTGGATGGGCAACCTGCGTGAGGCCATCCGCGCGCAATCGCGTGATGTGTGGGAACGTACACCGCAGGATCAGGAAAAAATCTGGGTTAAATACCTGCGCGATTTTGTCTCGCTGATCGGCCTGCTGATTGCGCTGATTGTCACCCTGTCGATTACGTCGGTTTCCGGCGCGGCGCAGCAGATGATCATCTCGGCTCTCTATCTCGACAGCATTGAGTGGCTTAAACCGGCCTGGCGGTTGATTGGCCTGGCGATTTCCATTTTTGCCAACTATCTGCTCTTCTTCTGGATCTTCTGGCGACTGCCGCGCCACCGCCCGCGCAAAAAGGCGCTGATTCGCGGTACCTTCATTGCGGCGATTGGCTTTGAGGTGATTAAAATCATCATGACCTGGACGTTGCCTGCACTGGTGAAATCTCCTTCCGGCGCGGCGTTTGGTTCGGTTCTGGGGCTGATGGCGTTCTTCTACTTCTTTGCGCGTTTAACGCTGTTCTGCGCGGCGTGGATTGCCACCGCCCAGTACAAAGATGACCCGCGCATGCCGGGTAAAACCCACCGTTAATGTACTATCGGGCTGAATGAAAATGCAAAATTTCAGCCCGATTCATCATTTCAGCAGATAAATCCAGTTAGTAACTTTTTTTTAACCGAAAACCAGTTTTATCCACTAACGTGTTAATTCTGTGAAGCATTTCATAGAAGCGATTTCGCTGGCTTAAAAACTATCCACTTTTTGCCCTTTTTTCACGCGCCCGCCCGGTCTGTTACAGATTGAAATGTCGATTTTGCTATGTCTAATATGGCCGTTCGTTCGCTATAAAATAAGAAAAGACTATGCAAGCTACCGCCACAACGCTCGATAACGAACAAGACATCGCACCGGTTAACTCACGTAATAAAGTCGTCGTCGCCTCACTCATCGGCACCGCCATCGAGTTCTTCGATTTCTATATTTACGCCACCGCTGCGGTGATTGTTTTCCCGCACATCTTCTTCCCGCAGGGCGACCCGGCCGCGGCCACGCTCCAGTCGCTGGCAACCTTCGCCATTGCCTTCGTCGCGCGACCGATTGGCTCCGCGCTGTTCGGCCACTTTGGCGATCGCGTCGGGCGTAAAGTGACGTTAGTGGCCTCGCTGCTGACGATGGGGATTTCCACGGTAGTGATCGGCCTGCTGCCGGGCTACGAAACCATCGGCATTCTGGCGCCGATGCTGCTGGCGCTGGCGCGTTTTGGTCAGGGGCTGGGATTAGGCGGTGAATGGGGCGGCGCAGCGTTGCTGGCAACGGAGAACGCCCCGCCGCGTAAGCGCGCGCTGTACGGTTCATTCCCACAGCTGGGCGCGCCTATTGGCTTCTTCTTTGCCAACGGCACCTTCCTGCTGCTCTCCTGGCTGTTAACCGATGAGCAGTTCATGAGCTGGGGCTGGCGCGTGCCGTTTATCTTCTCTGCGGTGCTGGTGATTATCGGGCTGTATGTTCGCGTGTCGCTGCATGAAACGCCGGTGTTCGCGAAAGTCGCCGCCGCGAAAAAACAGGTTAAAGTGCCGATGGGCACGCTGCTGACGAAGCACGTGCGCGTCACGGTTCTCGGTACCTTTATCATGCTGGCGACCTATACGCTGTTTTACATCATGACCGTTTACTCCATGAGCTACAGCACCGCCGCCGCGCCAAATGGTCTGGGTCTGCCGCGTAATGAAGTGCTGTGGATGCTGATGCTGGCGGTGATTGGTTTTGGCGTGATGGTGCCGATTGCCGGGCTGCTGGCCGACCGTTTTGGCCGTCGTTCCAGCATGATTGTCATTACCTCGCTGATTATTCTCTTCGCCCTGTTCTTCTTCCAGCCGCTGCTGGGTTCCGGCGAGCCGTCGCTGATTATGCTGTTCCTGCTGATTGGCCTGAGCCTGATGGGGCTGACGTTCGGCCCGATGGGCGCACTGCTGCCGGAGCTGTTCCCGACGGAAGTGCGTTATACGGGGGCGTCGTTCTCTTATAACGTGTCATCGATTCTTGGCGCGTCGGTTGCGCCGTATATCGCCGCCTGGTTACAGGGCAGCTACGGGTTGTATTACGTTGGCGTTTATCTGGCAGCAATGGCGGCGTTGACGCTGATTGCGCTGCTGCTGACGCATGAGACGAAGCATCAGGCGTTGTAAAAATCCCCTCACCCCGCCCTCTCCCACAGGGAGAGGGAGAAAACCGCACAAACTTAACAATTAGCACCGTCGGTCCCCTCTCCCTGTGGGAGAGGGTTAGGGTGAGGGCATCAGCGCGCACCGTCCAACATCAATGCTTCATCTGTGACAAAATCGTCTGGCACTGATTCACATCCCCTTCTGACGGCGAAATCAACGCCAGCAGCGCCGCGGCTGGTGTAACGAGCGTCGCCAGCGCCGCGGCTACCGCGCCACGAGCAATCAGCGGCCCGGCTTTCACGCCCGCCTGCGGATTTTTAAAGCTGCCGCGCACATACAGCGGTGAGCGCAGGGTAATGATACGAATCCCCTTACTTTCCGGGTCAATCGTCAAATCGAGCTGCTCTGAAGCGAAGCTGGCGGTGCCGGTCACGTTAATCAGCGCGTTTTCCGTATCGAAGGCAAAAATCTGCGGACGCGCCACGCCGTTCACAATATCGAGGTTGGCCGCCGCGCAGTTCACGCGCACTTCATCGTCGCCAAAAATCTGCCCGACGATAAAGTTACCGACGTTCAGCCCGACAATCTCCATCAGGTTACGGCTGATAAGCCCATCGTTCATCAGCAGCTTCAGGTTGCCGTTACTGTTGCCCAGCAGCGCGGCTACGGAATTCCCGGTGCCGCGGAACTGCGCATCCCCGTTCATTTCACCAAGCGTTTTCTGCATTAGCTCGACGTTGGGCATCAGCTCTTTAAGCTTCAGGCGACGCGCCTGAATATCGGCCTGCCCGCGCATGGGTTTACGGTCACCTTCCAGATGGATATTGCCGCTGATCGTGCCGCCCGCCAGCCCCAGTTTGATCGGTTGCAGACGCAAATCGGCATTTTTGAGAATGATGTGCGTGGACAAGTCACTGATCGGCAATGAACTGCCGTGCTCAATACGTCGTCCTTTAAAGCGCACATCCGCATCCATCACGTTCCATTTGTCGGTTTCGAAACGGTCATAAGGCAACACTTTGTCGGCAGGCTGAACCGTGGCTTCCCCTTTACGCGCCTCAGCGCTTTTCGCTTTTTGCGCGCCTTTCCCGGAGTCCACGCCAATCAGCGGGCCTAAATCCGCCAGCCGAAGCTGACGCGATTCCAGGTCACCTTCCAGTTTCGGACGCGGTTTCCCGGTGGTATACGTCAGCGAGCCGTGGATATCGCTGTCGCCGATGCGGCCGTTGAATTTGCGATAATCAAAGACGGACGACTTTTCGCTGTCGATTTTCGCCACCAGCCGACCATCCGTTTCGAACGGCGGCGTGTCCGGCAGCAGTACGCCGGTGAGATCGTAGAGATCGCTCAGGGAGTCGCCGGAGAATTTAAGCTGCAGATCGACCCCGCCCATTTTCATAGGATCGTTGACCGCGCCCACAAACGCCACACGCGTATTGCCGGATCGGAAATCAGCCTGCACCGGGAAAGGCTGCCCTTCACCACGCAGCGCCAGCATGCCGCCAATCTTACCGGTACCGGTAAGCGGTTCACCGCGATAGCGCCCCTGTGCTTTCAGGCCGAACACATAATCCCCGGCTTTGGCGTTATCGCCCTTTCCTTTGCTACCGGTCACTTCGCTGAACGGCAGCGGTTTGCCGAGCGGATCGACCAGGATCTCAATGTCTGCCTTGCTCACTTTGTCATCCACGGTAATGCGCCCGCGATCGAACAAAATATTATCCAGCCGGAATGACCACGCTGACGGCTGGGCATTTTTATCATCCTTACCGTCGCCGATATTAAAGGTCCAGTTATTGTTCTTTTCAGAGAGGCGAATCAGGCGCGCGTCGGGTTGTTCCAGCTTAATCCACGGCAACCAGACCGTTTTAGTGAGCAGGGCGAGCGGTGCGAGCGTGGCTTCAACGCGCGGGAGGTGCACCATGGTGACGTCCGGGATATCCGGCGGGTTGCCGAGCATGATGTCTTCAGCGTGCACATGCGGCCAGGGGATCCAGCTTCGCCAGCCGGTTTCCTGCTTCTGACGCTCCCACACCACGCCAAGATCGCCGCGAATAGCGAAGGGCCGATGCAGTTCTGTGGAGACTTTTTCGTTGATGGTTGGCTTCAGCCGGTTCCAGTCGAAGGTCGCAATAATTATCACCAGCAGGATAATCAGGGCCACTAATACCCCTGCGGTGATGGCAATCGCTTTGCTTAATTTCGTCACGCTCGCTCCTTTTATGAAATTCCTCACCTCTCATAAAGATAGCTGAGGGAGAAGAGAGCGGCGTAAATCAGGAAAATGCTATTACCACATCGTCGAGCGTTTTCATCGGAACCGGGCGGGAAAGAAAGTAGCCTTGCGCCGCAAAGGCGGGCGATTCCTGCACATCCTGCCACTCCTCCTGGGTCTCCACGCCTTCCACTATCACACCGCGGCAGTAGCGGTTCATCAGCTGTAGCAGCATGGTAAAAAGATTTCGCCCTTCAGGGGTTTTGCGCAGCATGATAAACAGGTCGCGGGCCACTTTGATGTAGTCGTAGCGCACTTCGCTGAGCGATGAGAAGTTTGCCATGCCCGTGCCAAAATCATCGAGCCACAGCGGGCCGAACTCGCAAATTGAGGCATACGACGATTCCTGCGGCAGACGCGTATGCTCGACTAATTCGAAGCGCAGCCAGTCGAGCGGCTCAATCATATTTTTTAGCGTCTGATCCTGCTGCATCGCCATCAGCGTGGGGCCATCTACGTTGACCGACGCCAGAATCTGATTCTGCGTAAAAAATTCCTGCTTCAGCATCAGCATGTGCAACTGCTCTTTTAACACCGCAATTCGTTGGCTGACGGGCACTTCAGAGAAATAACGGTCGGGCGCAATGCGTTGTGAGGGATGATTGGGATGCGTTACCACCGTCAACACTTCAATCGCCATCAGGCGGCCCTCAGTGGTGTAGATGGGCTGGTAAGTGTAGGCGCGTTCACACTCCAGCCAGTAGTGCTGTGCCTGCAGATTCGCGAGACCTGGCTCAGGAATGCTCAACTGCGGGATGACCGGCGTTAACTTCATTTCAGCTTCCTGTTGCAATGAGGGATCGAATGGAACTCGTCAACAGGTTATCGGCGGGTTAAAGGAGAACTTTATGCGCAAAAATTTGCGCTAACACGCGCTAGCTCAAAAAAATAATGGAACGATGTTTTAATATAGTTGACCACTAAAACAGCGCAGCGCAAACTAGCGCTAATATTCCGATTCAGATCAGGTTCACGACTATGTCTAAAAAAATTGCCGTGATTGGCGAATGCATGATTGAGCTGTCCGAGAAGGGCGCAGACGTAACCCGCGGCTTTGGCGGCGACACTTTAAACACATCAGTGTATATCGCACGCCAGGTTGATTCCGCTGCGCTGCGCGTCGACTACGTCACCGCACTGGGCACCGATACGTTCAGCCAGCAGATGCTGGATGCCTGGAAAGCAGAAAACGTCGGCACCGGGCTGATTCAGCGTATGAGCAACCGCATGCCGGGCCTCTACTACATCGAAACCGACGACACCGGCGAGCGCACGTTCTACTACTGGCGTAACGAAGCTGCGGCAAAATTCTGGCTGGAAAGCGATGAAGCTGCCGCCGTTTGCGAAGAGCTGGCGACCTACGACTACCTCTACCTGAGCGGGATTAGCCTGGCGATTTTGAGCCCGACCAGCCGCGAAAAATTGCTCTCTCTGCTGCGCGAATGCCGCGCTAACGGCGGGAAAGTCATTTTCGACAACAACTACCGTCCGCGCCTGTGGGCCAGCAAAGAAGAAACCCAGCAGGTTTACCAGCAGATGCTGGAATGCACCGACATCGCCTTCCTGACGCTCGACGACGAAGACGCGCTGTGGGGCGAGAAACCGGTTGAAGAGGTGATAGCGCGTACCCACGCGGCAGGCGTACAAGAAGTCGTGGTGAAACGCGGCGCCGAATCCTGCCTGGTGGCGATTGCAGGCCAGGACGTGGTGGATGTTCCTGCGGTGAAACTGCCGAAAGAGAAAGTGGTAGATACCACCGCAGCGGGCGATTCTTTCAGCGCGGGTTATCTGGCGGTGCGTTTGACTGGCGGCGATGCAACAGCAGCGGCGCAACGTGGTCACCTGACCGCCAGCACCGTGATTCAGCATCGCGGCGCGATTATTCCGCGCGAGGCGATGCCGGCTTAAGGGCAAGCCCCTCACCCTGCCCTCTCCCCATAGGGGAGAGGGTGATGTTCGGTGCAATATTTACGCTTTGTGCTCGATCTGTTCCCTCTCCCCTATGGGGAGAGGGTTAGGGTGAGGGGTGAGGGTTGTGTTACTGTGGCGGAATATCCGACACTTCCTGACGTACGTCATCCCCGCTTACCGGTTCTGCCGCCGCAGGCGCTGCCATCACGTTATCCCACGTTGCCTTCAGTTCCTTCATGTTATGCTCCGGTTCACCGGCAGGCTGCTGCAAAATCAGCGCCATATCCTGCGACAGCTGGCTGCGCAGATCCTGGTTCACCATATCGAGCGTTAACGTATCCAGGAAGTTCTGGCGCAGCTGCTGATACTGCTCTGGCGCGATATCCACCACCTGATTCTGCAACGAACGCATGCGCTGGCTCATCAGCACATCGGTGTCGGTGCGCGCGTAAGTTGCGAACAGTTTTTGCAGCTCCAGTTTTTTCTGTGCGACCAGCGCATCAAACTCTTCGACCGGCAACCCCTTTTCGCGGACTTCTGCCAGCTCTTTCGCCACCACGCCAAGGTTACCGTCGAGCTTATCGCCCGGGGAATCCAGGTTGATGGAACACTGAGCGCGCAGATACAGCACCCGGCAATCAAAGCCTAATGCGATGTCTTTCGCGTTGTTTTTGCTCAGTTTCTGCTGAACGTGCCAGAACAGCGCTTCACGCGCGAGGTCTGCACGCCAGTAGCGCAGCATCGCCGCAGATTCGCGAATCGGTTGCCATGGGGTATCCCACATCAACGACAGACGATCCTGGGTGACGTTTGTGGTCATGATGCTGACCGCTTCCGGGCGCAGCGGCGAAAGCGTCGGCACTGCCGCAGGCGTTTCGCGTTTGCCCTTCAGTTCGCCGAAGGTTTTGTTGATTTGCTCGGCAACCGTGCGGCTATCGACATTACCCACCACAATCAGGGTCATCGCATCCGGCGTGTACCATTTCTGGTAGAACGCTTTCACCTGCTCGGCATCCACCGGGCGCTTCAGCGGCTCTGCCGGATCGTGACCCAGCATAGTGGAGCCTTTCAGACGATAGCGCCACCAGCCGTCTTTGGTATCCTGCGGCCAGGTTGCTACCATATCCTGCGTATTCAACGCATGTTCGATGGTTTGCGGCGTAATTGATACGCTGGTGCCCGCGCTGGCAAGCCAGGAGAGTGACTCTTTCAGTAAGTCGGTACGGTTATTCGGCAAGCTTAAATTAAAGTGGGTATATTCATAGGAAACGATCGCGGGCGGCAGCGGTCGTTTCGGGTCGATGCCCTGCTGCCACAGTGAGCGAGCCTGCATCGGTTGTAAGCTTCCGCTTTGCGTCAGCGCAATGCGGGGAATGAGGTGGCTGTAGCCGGTTTGTTGCGCGCTTTCAGAGAGCGAGCCGATATTCACCACCAGCCGGATTTCAACGCGATCGCTGGGACGCTGAGGTGTGGAAAGCACCTGCCACTGAAAACCATTAGCCAGGGTACCCTGTTGCCAGGCGGGATCGGGCTGTAGCGCCTCTGCCTGCACATAACCCGCTGTCGCCATCATCAGCAAACTGCCAGCTAAGAGTCGAATTTTTGTGCCCTGCATGTGAACCCCTGATGAACGTTCCTGGTTACAAAGGCAATCCACACGTCGTGGTTGCCGAAAAGAATGTCGTAAACACGTCTGTTTGACCACACGATCGTCAAAACGTCACATCGCTACGAAAAATAATGTCTTACGATAGCATGACGTCGCGGCATGAAATATGCAGCGCCGCCTAATTATGCGCAGGAGCCCGCACTCCAGCAAGGGAGTACGGGCTTAAGATGAGGATTTAAGAGGATAATTCGTGCGGTTTGTTGGCAGGCGTTCGATTATTCAGCACATCGTCCAGCTGCTGCTGGTCGAGCTGCTTAACGCGTTTCGCCACCACAATGGTTGCCACGCCGTTACCAATCAGGTTAGTCAACGCACGCGCTTCGGACATAAAGCGGTCGATACCCAGAATCAGGGCCAGGCCCGCCACCGGTAAATGCCCCACGGCAGAGATAGTCGCCGCCAGCACGATGAACCCGCTTCCGGTTACGCCCGCCGCCCCTTTAGAGGAGAGCAACAGCACCACCAGCAGGGTGATTTGATGGAAGATATCCATGTGACTGTTGGTCGCCTGAGCGATAAACACCGCCGCCATCGTCAGGTAGATTGAGGTGCCGTCGAGGTTAAACGAGTATCCCGTCGGTATCACCAGCCCCACGACCGATTTTTTACAACCCAGTTTCTCCATCTTGTCCAGCATACGCGGCAGCGCCGATTCGGAAGACGACGTGCCCAGTACAATCAGCAGCTCTTCACGGATGTAGCGGATGAATTTGAAAATGCTGAAGCCGGTGGCTTTGGCGATAGAACCGAGTACCACCACCACGAACAGAATACAGGTGATGTAGAAGCAGATGATCAGTTGGCCGAGTTGCACCAGCGTGCCCACACCGTATTTACCGATGGTGAAGGCCATCGCCCCGAAAGCCCCGATGGGCGCCAGGCGCATGATCATGTTGATGATGCCAAAGATAACCTGCGAGAAGCTCTCGATAACGTTAAAAATCAGCTGGCCTTTGCTACCCAGACGGTGCAACGCAAAGCCAAACAGCACCGCAAACAGCAGCACCTGCAAAATGTTACCGCTGGCGAACGCGCCAATCACGCTGGAAGGAATGACATCCAGTAAGAAAGCAACAATGCCCTGTTCCTTCGCCTGCTCGGCGTACACGGCGACCGCGCCCGCATCCAGGCTTGCCGGGTCAACGTTCATGCCCGCACCGGGTTGCACCACGTTAACAATGATCAGGCCGATAATCAGCGCAATGGTGCTGACCACTTCGAAGTAGAGTAGCGCCACCGCACCGGTGCGCCCTACCGCCTTCATGCTTTCCATCCCGGCAATACCGGTCACGACGGTACAAAAGATGACAGGCGCGATGATCATTTTAATCAGCTTCACGAACGCGTCGCCAAGCGGTTTCATTTGCGCGCCTAACTCAGGGTAGTAGTGGCCCAACAGCACACCGATGACGATGGCGGTCAGAACCTGCACATAGAGGCTTTTGAAGAAAGAGGTTTTCATAGGATGTCCTTAAGATAAAACCACAAACCAGGTAGGGGATTACCCAACTTGTGACCTCAAAATAACACCCACGAAACATTACGGAAATATATATAGCTACATTTGCAACTGAATTGTTAAAAACCTTGAGCTGACTCGCACAACTGCGAAATCATTTTCAATCGGGTTTCACCGCCGAATCCGGCAGGTAGTCCTGCTCAAAGCTTTCCGGTGACACCGCGCGCGCAAACAGGAAACCCTGTAACACATCGACATTTGCCGCCTTCAGCCATGCATATTGTTCCTGCGTTTCCACCCCTTCCGCCACCAGCCGCAGGTGCAGGCTGCGCGCGAGCTGAATAATCGCCGCGACCATACTGGCATCTTCCGGCAAAGTATCGACAAACAGCTTGTCGATTTTCAGGATATCCACCGGCAGCGACTTCATATGCTGAAGCTGCTGGAGCCCCGCATAGCCCATTCCGAAGTCATCCAGCGCGATACGCACCCCGGCATTGCGCAACGGGCGCAGAATCGCTACAGCGGCTTTAGGATCGTCGATGCTGCGGCTTTCTGTCACTTCCAGCACCAGCGTGCCAGGCGCAATGCGGTAGCGTTCGAGCAGCGCCAGCATATCCGGCACCATATTGTGATGCATCAGCTGCAGGGCAGAGAGATTAACCGACAGCGGCAGCATGATGCCACGCTTCTGCCACGCGGAAAGCAGGCGACACGCCTCTTCCAGCACCCAGTGGCCGACGGTCACCATCAGCCCGCAGGATTCGATAGTCTCAATCAGGTCGTTAGGCAGTTCCCATTCGCCATTGGCCTGTTTCTGACGCAGCAACACTTCCGCGCTGCACACCTTGCCCGTGGCGGTGTCGATCTGCGGCTGCAGCCAGATGGCAAACTGTTGATGCTCCATTGCCGAGAGAATGTCGCTTTCCTGAGTCAGACGCTTTTGCGCTTTTTCCATCTGTTCAGGGTCAAAAAACTCGATCTGGTTTTTGCCCTTACGCCGCGCGCTGAACGCGGCCGAAATGGCGCGGCGATAAAGCTGTTCAGCGGTCAGCCCGCCTTCGAACATGGCAATTCCCACGCTGGCGGTCGGGCGCAGTTGAATACCCTGCAACGGCAGGCGTTCATTCACGACAGTGAGCACTTGCTGACCTAATGTGATGGCGTGCCACGGTTCAGTGACGCCTTCGGCCAGAATCACGAAGTCATAGGCGCTAATCTGCGCCAGCACCATACGCGGCGAAATCACCTGTTTGAGCTTCTCAACCAGGGTCAACAGCAGCATTTCGCGCTGCTCTTCTTTTAGTACGCCCGCCGTGTCCTGCAAGGTCTCACACGCCACCATCAACAGCGCGGTGGTTTTCTGCTGGCTGACGGTGCGTTCCAGCAACGCCAGTAAAAAGGCTTTATTCGGTAATTCGGAAACCGGAAAACGCGTCGCGCGGCTGCACAGCTCGTCATACTGGCGCAGGGCAAGCTGCTGATGGCGGTTGTAGCTGCGCACCATTTTGCCGATTTCATCGTCGTGATGCAGACGCGGCAGCGCGAGCTGATGCCCCACGCGCTCTTCCGGGGAAAGGTCGTTCAGTTCATTCGCAATCGCGCGCAGCGGGCGCACAATCAGGCGGTTGATACTCCACGTCAGTGCCACCGTAAGGATCAACACCCAAAGTAAGTAAGCGGTCACCAACGTAGCAAGGGCGCTCATTACAAACTTGTACATGCGGTACGAGTCAGACTGAAGCACCAGATAAGCCAGCGGCTGCGGGTTTGCCGGGCGCTCCAGCGAATAGAGCGGCAGCGAAATCTGTACCGGCAGCTCAAAAATACGCGTGATCATCACCGGTACCGGGCGTTCCGGGATAAAGCTCATGCGCAGCGCCTGGAACTGGTTAGGCAATACCACATCGGCCCGGCTCACAATGCCGGAAGGCTGAATACGGCCAAGAATGGTTTCCGCTTCCGGGATATCAGCTTTAAGAATGGCCGCAGAGAGCGGCTGGCGAACGGAACGGGCAATGCTTTCTAATTGCGTGGCGGTGTTATAGCGATTCTGCTGCACAAAGTGAAAAAGCAGAATGAAACAAAAGACAAACACGAACACCATGGTTACGCCTGCAACCATTGCCATTTGTTTGATCGTAAGTGAACGGCTGACGCGCAAAAGAATTCTCCATTAAAAACTTAACGCACTGCCCGTCATGAGAATAACGAGGTCGATGACAAAGTCAAAAAGTAACCAAAAAGGAGCTGGTCGACAAAACGACGATCCGCAACAGAAAGCACCAACGTCTTACTGTGCAGATATCAGATGCGCAACAAAACAGGACAAAGCCCGCGATAACGTAACAAAGTATGACGTTTCGCGGGCCGATTATACGCTAAGAGAATGGTTTTCGTGACAGTTGTTAGCGAAATTAGCGCTTTTATCCTACCAGTCCGCGTAAGGGACCAGCGGCTGAGGCGGCATATCCAGATCGCCCTGCCAGCCTGCCGCCGAGTAACGTACATACAGCAGCGCATGACTTGGGGTGTAATCTTTCGCTTCCTGAATATCCACCGCCGCGCCAACGAACCAGTTTGAGGTCACCCGACGTTCCACCAGCGCGCGCGCGGTGTAACCGTAGCCCTGGCTGCTGCTGCCACTACTACCGTCCTGGCTGGCATTATTACGCCAGTCGGTCGGTATCAGATTCATCAGCGGATAGCTGGCCTGCGATTTAGTGCGTGAGTGCGACCACGATACCGAACCGCCCAGCTCCCACGACCAGTTCTCCGTCCGTTGACGCCAGGTCACCGGCACGGCAAACGACACATACTCTTGCGGGCTGTAGTATCCCCCCTGACCAAGGGTATAGCCGCTCAGATCCTTCTGATAATGCCAAATCATATTGTTGAGACCGACCGTTACCCGGCGATTATTCTCGTTAATCACCTTGTAGTAGTAGCCGGTCATCCAGCGCACGCGCCAGTTATCTTCAACGTTCTTGCCGGTCAACTGGTCCGCGCCCAGCGACGCCCACACGCCGTTGGCCTCGCCTTTGTCATAGCTCAGGCTGAGCACGCCGCCGTCGGCGCGTACCCCACCCCATTTTTTGCCGGTGTGTCCATCTTTGCTGTTATCCTGCTGGCCGCCAAAGGCCAGCAGCGAGCTGGAAATCGGGCGACGGTGACCTTCCAGGGTATAACCAATCGGGCCGACTTTACTGCTGTAGCTCAGGCCGCCAACCACATCGACGACGTTAAAGCCCATCGGCGTGGTACCAATGTCGCCGCTCCAGGTGTCGTTTTTCCAGCCCACCGCCACGCTGACGCCGTTATCGCTTGCGCTCGCGCCGCCGCGACAGGCGTGATCTTTAATGCCGCAGGTGCCCCAGTCCGGCGCGTAGCTGCCGTCGCTTTTACGTGAAAAACTTCCGACGTTCATGTCTACCCAATCGGAACGGAAGAACATCCGCCCGTCGTAAAGCGGCGCATCCACCTGAAGCATGGTGGTGTGCGCTTTCAGGTCTGAATAGCCGCCCGTACCGCTGGAGCCCCAGTAGTCATGCTCCAGCGTCACGTTAAGATCCTGCTGACGATACAGGTCCGCCGCATCGCTGCGCACGCCGCGCTTGAGCCAATCGTCGCTGGCATCGTTGCGCGTCAGACGGGTGAAGGTGTCGTTATCCTGCGGACGCGTCGGCGTGATCCCGGTGGCGACCATCGTATCTTTATAGGTTTCCAGCGCCTGCTGCGGGTTGCCGTCCTGCGCCTGGAAACGTGCGGCATCGCGCAGCACCAGCGCGCTGTCCATTGACGGCGGCTGAGATTTCGCCTGCTGCGCCAGCGTGTTAAAGGTATTCCGCGCTTTTTCGTTTTCACCGAGCCCGGACTGCACCAGCGCAATACGCCGCTGCGTACCCATCGACGGCGCTTCGTCCGTGGTGGAGAGTTTCGCCAGCTGCGCACGCGCGGCGGCTTTATCCCCCTGCGCTAAATAAAGCTCGGCCAGCCCCAAACGTGCGTCGTCATTCTGCGGTTCTTTGCTCAGCACCTCGTTGTAGAGCGTGATCGCCTGCGGCGCATCGCCGCGCTGCTGCGCCCAGTCGGCGAGGGTCAGGGTGATCCGCGTAGACGCTGGTTGTTTGCGCAGAAGCGCGATGGCCTGTTTCTCCTGACCGGCGTCGCGCAGTCGGTTCGCCTCCTGCATCGTTTTGGCGAATTGCAGGCGGTCTGAGAGTTCCTGAATATTGCTGTTCCACTGACTGCGCGGCAGCGTGCCTAAATGGGAAATGGCGGCGGCATCACGTTCGGTGCTGGAGAGATACAGGCTGTAGGCGTACACCTGATCCGGGTCTTTCGCCTGCTTCTGCGCCAGATTGCGCATCAGTGAATCCGCTTCGCTGCGCTTGCCCGCGCTGTCGAGGTCTTTCGCCAAACGATAGGTTATCCACACACTGTCCGGGTTGAGCGCCAGACGCTGACGCTGAACCTCGGCGGCCTGCGCCCACTGGCCTTTGCTCTCAAGCGTTTCCGCCTGCTGTTCAAGGCGATCGTTGGTCAGGCCGCGCTCAATATCATCAATGCTGCGACGTTGTGCGGCAGGTAGCGATTGTATGTAAGCGGTCGCTTTCTCGGGAGACTGCGCCCGGTAGACATTCGCCAGGCCGCGCACCGCAAGATTATTATCCCGGTCCATGCGCAGTGTCTGTTTGTAATAGCCTTCCGCCGTCGGGTAATCCTTACGCGCGGCAGCGACGTCGCCCAGCCCAAGAATCGCATAGCTGTCGGTGTTATCTACCCGCTGCGCCTGCTGGTAATAGGTTTGCGCCTGCGCCGGGTTATTGGCCTTCAGCGCCGCGTCGCCCTGCTGAATCAGCAGCCAGTAGCGGTTGGTCTTCAGCAGGCTATCCCACTTGCTGCGGCTGGTATTTTGCGGGTCGAGGGCAATCGCTTTTTGCAACTGGGCGACCGCACGCGCGCGGTCGCCTTTCTGCGAATAGGCTTCACCAAGCGTACCGATGGCGTCGGCATCTTTATTGTTCGTCGCAACGGCACGCTGTAGGTCTGAAATCGCCGAGGCGGTATTCCCGGACGCCAGCGCGGCAGCAGCTTCGCTCTTCGCGCGAACGGTCGGGTCAGAGAGGGTTTTCTGTTGTTCAGCCAGCAAGCCACGGGCGTTATCCGCCTGCTCCCCGGCGGTGAAAATTTGCAGGAAACGCTGAAGCGATTGCACGCTCGCCTGACTCGGCGGCTGATCCTTAATGGCGTTGAACCAGACATCGCCCGCTTCATTGCGCCCGTTGGACGATTTCGCCATCTGTTCCAGTACGGCAAACGCGTCATCGCGGCGATTATCCGCCAGCAGCGTGCGCGCTAGCGTGGATTGCAACGTGACGTTGCCCGGCATCTGCTTGTTCAGCGCCTGTAAACGTGCCACCGCGTCATTGTGCCGCGCGGGGATTTTCAGCGCTGTGGCCCAGTACTCCACCGCATAATCCCCGTCCGGCGGCGGGCCGTTAAAGGCTTTCTCATAGGCGGCAATGGCTTCATCGGCGTGACCGGTTGTTGCCAGCAGGCGCGCCTGTTGCAGCGCCTGGCGACCTTCCGCTGAATTCAGCAGTATCTCCGTGCGCGAGGCGTTGTATTCCGTTGAGTTGGGCGCCAGGGTTTTCAGTCGCGCAAGCTGCTTCTGAGCCCCGGCGGTGTCGCCCTGACGCAGCATGTAGCGCAATCTGGCGGCCAGCACCTGCGGGTTATTCGGGTCGATTAGCTCCAGGCGATAGAGCGACTGCTGCACGATATCTTCGCGCTTGCTGGATTCGCCCAGCCGCACCTGATTGAGCAGTTGCTCCTGCGCGGAAGGCGCGGCGTAGCTCGCCGGAATCAGCGTAATGCCTAAAGAGAGAGTGAGTAAACTTAGTGTGAACTTGCGCATTCCTGGCCCCAGTCAGGTAGTAATTCACCGCGGGCGCTGAAGCGAAAACGGTGTTGGTCCCAGCCCTGGCCAAAGAGGGTCAGGACATAGCTGTAATAGGCGTCTGCGCCAGGGAAGTTGTCGGCTACGCGCTGGCGCTGAACGGCTTGCGCATCGCGGTCCTGCAGGAACGGCAGCAGCGAGGCGGAGAAGCCCACCGGGCCGTTGCCGGTGACTTTGCCGGTGAGGGTGTCGACTTTTTCCGGCGGAACGCCTTCGCGGGCGGTCTGCGCCGCCATCGCTTTAAATCGGGTTAACAGACGGGCTTTTTGCGGGTCGCTGTTGTGCATCATGCCCACCCATAAATAGACGCGGATGGCGTCATAGCTGCCCACCAGCGGCGTTTTACTTTGCTTCTGCCAGCCTTTGCCTTTTTCGTAATTCACCCAGTCCGGCGAGTAGCCTTTGCTGGCGGTCTCCATCAGCAGGCGCTGGTTGGTTTCGCGCAGCGTCGTCCACGGCGCGCCATAACGGGTAAAGTAGCTCGCCAGCTGCGGCGGCAGGTAGCTTGGGTTGAAGCGCCAGCTGTTGGCTTCAGCAAAGCCAATTTTGCCTGGAAGCAGCATCGAGCCCAGCCCCGGTACATTCACCACTTCTTCACGGGCAATGCGCGAAAGCAGCGCTTTCCCGGTTTCGCTGTAATTGGCGTTGTTCCACAGTCGGCCCGCTTCCAGCAGCGACCAGGCAATCCAGACGTCAGAATCAGATGCGGAATTGGTATCCAGCACCGTCCACGCATTATCGTCTTTCTTGCCCCACAGCCAGCCAGGCAGCGTGCTTTTCAGGTCACCCTGCGCCAGGTTGTTCTGCGTCCAGTCGAACAGTTTGCCGAACGTTTCGCGGTCATTGGCCGCCAGCGCGAAGAACATCGCGTAGCTCTGCCCTTCGGAGGTGGTAATTTTGCGTGCATCGCTCGGGTCGATCACGCGCCCTTCGGCACTGACATAGTCTTTTTTGAACTGATCCCAGGCAGGCCAGTTACAGGCCGCCTGGGCCTGTACCATCGTGCCCAGCGTTAACAGCAAAACTATCCAGCGTACGCTTTTCATCACGGCTTACTCGTCTTCAGGATCCAGTCGACGGCGGCTGATAATGCGCAGCAGTCGCCACAGCACCCACGCCAGCAATACGATGCTGATAGCGGCAAACAGCGCCAACAGAATCGGATGGTTAGAGAGGGCAAACCACAGCCGCTCGAACCACGGCAGGTGGCCGACGTAGTACACATCGCCCACGCGCAGGCTGCTCACGCCCGATTCACGAATCACCGAAACCGAACCAAACATCGCCGCGCGCTTGCCGCTGTCGTTCAGCGCGCCGTTCAGTAGTTCATAACCGCGCGGGCTGTCCGCCAGCAGCGCAACCACGCTGCGCTGGTCGTTATACGGCGACTGGAAGCCGACTATCGCCGCCATCGGGCCGGACGAAGTTACGTCCGTCTGCACGTTTGGTTTACGTTCGTTTTCATCGAGATAGATGCTCGGCAGCTCATGATGACGCAGCGGCGTTTTCACCCAGCTCTTCGTGGCTTCAACCAGCAGGTCAATCTGCTTGTCGTTTTTCAGTTTTTGCGGAATGGAGCCAATCAGCAGCAGGTCAGTGTCTTTGCCCTGAATATCGCTGCCTTCATCGGCGAGGGTGACGTTCATCGCCGGGAAGCCGGTCTGTGCGCCCATTTCGCCGACGGTATTCAACAGCGTGGTCACCTGTTCAACGGTCGGATTTTTCGGCATCACTACGGTGGTGTCAGAGAGATCCGCCATGCGACTGAACGGGAAGCCCGCGTTGGCAAACGCGCGAAGGTCCGGCATCGCCAGGAAGTGATAGTAGTTCGAGAAGTCGATCGTCGAGTCGTCGCCAATCACCACATGGTTCTGCACCGGCTGGAAGGTAATACAGTTATCAATCGAGCCGCCCGGCATCGGGTTCATATACTGGAAGTCGAAGCGCAGCTGGTTCATTGCACCCAGACGCAACGCCGGAATAGTCACTTCATTTTTACCGTCAACCAGCCCCTGCAATACCGGCAGGCGCAGCAGCAGGCTGCTCACTTCCTGGGTACTGTTGAGGTTAAACGACTGTAAGAACTGGTCGTTCAGGCTGATATCCATTCGCGAGCTGTCTTTCACCGCAGGCATGGTAAAACGATACTTGAGGTCCATATCGATACCGTTGCTGCGCAGCAGGTAGAGATCCGGCGGCAGATTCAGCGCCACGTTAATGGACGCTGGTTCCAGTCCGGTGGATTGCAGCTGTTGCTCGTAGGTTTTCAGCTCACCGAAGGTGACCGGACGGTCGGTCCGTACCCAGTTCGGCGCATCGTACGGCACGCGCGCCAGCAGCGGTTTCACATCGTCCACCACCACGCTGTCGCCACGGAACAAGATATTGCCCTGGGCAATGCCTTTTGCGGCCATCAACAGATCTTTATCGTCGCGGCCCATGATCACCAGCAGCTTGACGTAAGGATCGTTCGGATGGTTGATCATTTCGATCGTCGGGGCTTTCACCGCCGGATGGTCGCGCAGGAAATCAGGACGCTTGTCATTGGTGGCAAACACAATGGCATTTCTTTCCGGCAGCGTGTTGTAGCTGACCGGGAAGGTCTGCCCGCGCCAGCCCGCACGCGAACCAAACCACGAGGCGACAATGCCCGCCGCTTGCTGCTGTGGCAGATCCGGCGTTGCCGCGAAGACGATCGGCAGCGTGAGCGGACGGTTGTCGCGGGAATCGAAGAACGGAACCGGGAAGTGCGACAGATCGTTACGCACGTTCAGCGCCTGATAGGTTAAATCCAGCGAACTGTTGCGGCCCACGTCCAGCCAGACGGTGGTGTTAGCCGGGTTTTCACAGACGTCGCGATAGTGGCCGACAAACTCCAGACGCACGCGGTTAAAGTCGGTGATATAGAGCGGGTCGATAGGAATTTGCGCGCTGACCTTTTTGCCCAATTGCTCTTTGGTGACCGGCAGCACGTCCATCAATTCTTCGTTCAGGTACACCTTCAGCTGCGACAGCACCGGCTGCAGCGACGGCGATGGCGTATAGGTGAGATTCAGCAGCGCTTTCGACACCACTTCGTCGCTGCGCATACCAAATTCAATAGAACCATTGGGATTCGCACCGCGCAGCACCATGCTGCCCGGCGGCGGCGCAATTTGCGCGAAGGTGAGTTTAACATCGCGCGATGGCACGCTTTCCACCACCACCGGCGAGGCATCGGACGGCGCAGCAGGCGTCGTCGCGCTCTCCTGAGCAGGCGGCATAACCGGCGTTGCGGTCGTCGGTTCAGACCAGGTTGTCGCTGGCAGCAAGCTGCCCATTCCCATCGCCACTGCACAAATCCAGGAGAGTTTTCTTTTCATCGTGTAATCATCATTATTGTTGAGCCATAACCGGCTGTGAGTGCGGCTGCACAGCTTCACGCTCAGGGCGACGCGGGACAAAAGAAGCCACCCAGGCCACCAGCGAAGTGAGCGTACGGAAAATTACTTTTGCAAACGGTGGAGCAAATTCCGCCAGATGGCGATAGCCCCGGAAGCCGAGCTTGAGAATATCCAGCAGGCTTTCCAGCGGTTTATCTTCCGGATAGCTGTCCTGCCAGAGCGCCCAGGTATCGGCACGCGCGAAGGTACATTGAACAAAATCGATATGCTGACGGGTGGTCATCGGCAGCAGTTTCAGGCCAACTTCGTTGCCAAACACGCGCACCACCTGCGTCGGGAAGACGTACTCCTGCTGGCCGCGTTTGAGCAGCAGATTCACTTTCTGCTCTTCCAGCACCTGCGCGTCGCCGTTAATTTTGATCCCCACCCCGCCATCGGAGAAGTCATGCACCGTACAGGAGAAGAGATGACCGTCTTCGCGGGCAATCGCGCCAGGCATTTTGATCTCCACGCGATGCGAGCGGCGAACCTGTTTACTTTCAACCGACACGGCCACCGCCCCGCCGAGGATAATCAGGTTATAGAACACCCACACCAGGCTGACCCAGACCGTGAGAATTTCATCTTCCGGGCCGTACATATAGCGCCAGATACCGAACGCCACGCCCACCAGGTTTATCAGAACGAGATAGATGTAAGGCCGGGAAATCACCCAGTCGACATACTCCTCTTTCACCAGCCCGCCTTTCGCCGTAACGTTGAATTTGCCTTTGTGTGGGTTAATCAACGCAACCAGCGTCGGCGGTGCGATATACCACGCCAGTACCGTTTCGTAGATTTCGCTCCAGAAAGAGTGGCGATATTTGCCCTGAATCTTCGAGTTGGTCAGGCTGGCGTGGATCATGTGCGGCAGGACAAACAGCGCAATCATCAGCGCCGGGGCGTAAATGATGTAAGCGTGCAGCAACAGGAAAGCGAGCGGCGCGGTCAGGAAGATAAGCCTCGGCACGCCGGACAAGAAGTGGAACATGGCGTTGACGTAACAGAGGCGCTGCGCGAACTTCAACCCTTTGCCGGTAAGCGGGTTATCGAGACGGAAGATTTGTACCATCCCGCGCGCCCAGCGAATACGCTGGCCAATATGCGCGGATAAACTCTCCGTCGCCAGCCCCGCCGCCTGCGGAAGGCGCATGTACGCCGATGTGTAGCCGCGACGGTGCAAACGCAGCGAGGTGTGCGCATCTTCCGTCACCGTTTCAACGGCAATGCCGCCAATTTCATCGAGCGGTTTACGGCGAATAACGGCACAGGAACCGCAGAAGAAGGTCGCATCCCACATGTCGTTACCGTCCTGCACCAGGCCATAGAACAGCGTGCCTTCGTTCGGCGTTTTACGGAAACGACCGAGGTTGCGTTCAAACGGATCGGGCGAGAAGAAGTGGTGCGGCGTCTGCATCATCGCCAGCTTTTTATCCTTCAGGAACCAGCCCATGGTCATTTGCAGGAACGAGCGGGTAGGCACGTGGTCGCAGTCGAAAATCGATACGAATTCGCCTTTCGCCAGCTTCAGCGCATTGTTGATGTTCCCGGCTTTCGCATGCTCATGGGTGCTACGCGCGACGTATTCGACGCCGACGTCTTTGGCAAACTGCCGAAACTCCGGGCGATTACCGTCGTCGAGGATCCAGATAGAGACTTTATCCTTCGGCCAGTCGATACCCAGCGACGCGTAGACCGTGTTCTTCACCACGTTGAGGTCTTCGTTATAGGTCGGCACAAAAATGTCGACCGTCGGCCACTGGTTCATGTCTTTTGGCAACGGAACGGGCTGACGGTTGAGCGGCCAGACCACCTGGAAATACCCCAGCACCAGCACAATCCACGCGTAGGTTTCAGCAAACAACAGAATCAGGCCGCACACCAGGCTAACCGGGTCATTCCAGTTGAGCGTAGAAGTATACCGCCACCAGATATAGCGACAGGAAACGGTGAGCGACAGCACAATCAGCATCAGCGCCGAGAAGCGCCCGGGGATGCGTCTGACCAGCAGCGCCACGCCCCACAGCAGCATCAAAAAGATAAACTGCGACAGCGGGTTAAAGGGCTGCGTAATACAGATTAGCGCCAGCGCGAGCGACAGCGTCACCACCACGCCCAGCACAATACGGCGGATTTTCGGGTTGATGTGCGCCAGCTCTTTGTGGCTATCGAGGTGCCCGGTTCGCGCGTTGACCTTCGCCGGAATCGCCGCCACCCATTGATGATAGCGCCCCATCACGCCCTGCACCGCCGCCAGCGAGCGCCAGCCAGGACGTTTAGCCGGTTCAGGCCGCTTCGTCGCCAGCAGCCACGCGCTTTGCAGCAGATAGCGTAGCGGGTCGAGCGGGCGCGGACGCCGGGCGTCAATATGGGGATAAAGTTCATCCTGGCGGGCAATCAGCCGCTGCCAGTTCGCCTGTTCAAGCGGAATAAACGCCCACACCAATGCCACCCAAAAGCAGCCCAGCGACGCGCTAAAACAGGATGCGCCCGCGCGCCGATAGCCCTGATAGCGCGCATGCAGGCGCGCATAGGCTTCCGGCGCAAACAGCCAGGCGCTCAGGCTTATCATGATGCGGACTCCTCAGGAGCGGGAGCACCGGCATAATGCAGCAGACACCAGCTCGCCAGCGTCAGAATCTCTTCCGCCGCCAGCGAGTCATGACGATATTCGCCCAGCGGTTGCTTCGCCGCCATACACTCGGCCATCGCTTCATCGCGATGCACGGCAATCGGTAGCAGGCGACGCTGGGTTTGCAGCCATACCTGATACAGGTCTTCCTGGAGCTGGCTGCCGACGCGCAGGTCGTTAATCAGAATATGCGCATTCACAGGCAGCGCCTGTTGATGCAGGCGCACATGGCAGTTAGTATCCGGCTGGACAATCATCAATGTATGCTGGCAGGCCGCCATCAGGGATTGCGTCCACGGATAAAACCCGTGCGGAAGGTCGAGGAGGATCCAGCGATAGTTTCCCTGACGCTGGAGCGCTTCGGCAATCGCGGTAATTTCCGCAAGCGGGTTCGCCAGCGTCAGGACATTCTCGCGCTCGCCCGGCGTCAGCGCGCCAAACGGCAAAACATCAATCAGCGAGGTGTAGCGCATCCCGGCGTCGCGCCAGTCGGCACCGTCAAGCAGCGCGCGCGCCCAGCCGTTTTTATGCGCAATGTCATCATTAAATGACAGGCGCAGCAAATTATCGGGGCAGGCATCAATCACTAGCACCGATTCGCCAAGTAGTTGCAATGACCAGGCTAGCGCTGCCGTAACGGAAGTGGTTCCCACTCCACCACGGATGCCCTGTATTCCCAGAATGGCCATTATGGCTTCCTTATTTTTGTTCGACTTTTTGTTCTGCAAACTCAGCCAGCAACGGCCAGCGCTTAAACGCCGCGGCAAGTTGTTCGCGTTGAGAAATATCGGTGTAGTCTATATCCGGCAAAGAAAATGCCCGGCTCAACGCCAGGAAGTCATTCTGAAATGTATAACCGAGCGTCGAATCTGACGAAGTCATGGGTTCATTATCAGGCATTTTTGTCGATCCAGATGAATAAGATGAGAAATCGCGCCCAGCAGCGACTAAGCTTTTCCTGAAATTCGTTTACATGCTAAATCTGATGTTATTTAATTTCAATCTTAGGTTTATTCTATTACTTTCGCTAGTAAACTGATATGCAGGCTAATCAGCAAAAGAAGGACACGATGAACCCCATATTTTCTATTGGTATTCAGTCATTATGGGACGAAGTCAGTCACATGCCGACCGGTGGCGTGTGGTGGATTAATACCGATCGCCATGAAGACGCTGTCAGCCTGCTCAACCAAACCCTTGCCGCGCAGCAAAAAGAGGCGCGGGTCGCGGTGGTATGTATGGGGTCAGATCCAAAGAAAATCATTCAGTTAGGCGAGAATAGCGGGCCTCAAAAAATAGATCTTTTTTCCATGCAGGAAAATGAAAACAGTCTATACTTTATGCGCCGCGATTTACTCTGCTCAATCGACCCAACACATTATCTGGTTGTGGTTTTATGCAGCAATAATGCATGGAAAAATATTCCGCCAGAAAAATTTCACGATTGGCTCAGTAAATCCAATAAATGGGTAAAATACCATCGTTGCACGCTCTTGATCCTCAGCCCCGGAAACAATTCGGATGCCCAAACCTCACGATTGTTAAGTGAGTACGGTTCGCTTGCCGGACTGGCAAGTTTACGTTACCAGGGCGATGGAATGCTTTTTGACATTGCTTTTTGGTCAAATGAAAAAGGCGTTAGCGCCCGGCAACAACTTCTCCTTAAGCAAAACGATAACGCGCTGGAATTAGTTCAGGAAGAGCTGGCAAATGTTCAGCCGCGCACTGATGAAAAAGCGGTATTGAGTAATATTGCTTTTCTGGAAGGCGCCCCGCCGCTTTCTGAGCACTGGTCAGTATTTGATACCAACGATGCCGTTTTTAATGCCGCACGCAGCGCGCAGGCCGCAACGGTTATTTTCGTTATGGGCCAAAACAGCCAGATTGAACAGCTCGCGCGTTATATTCACACGCTGCGACGTCAGCGTGGTACAGCGTTGAAAATTGTGGTTCGAGAAAGCGTGCCCAGCCTGCGCGCCACCGACGAGCGTCTGCTGTTAAGCTGCGGTGCAAACCTGGTTATCTCTCACAGTTCGGCGCTTTCGCGCTGTCTGACGTTGATTGAAAGCGTACAAAACCAGCAATTCAGCCGCCGCGTGCCGGAAGATTTGGCTACGCTGATAAGTAATACTGAGCCTTTAAAGCTCAAAGGCTACCTGAAATGGGACGTCTTCTGCGAAGCAGTGCAAAAAATCGTCAGCAACCCGCTGCTGCCCGCTGATGGTAAAGGCGTGCTGGTTGCGCTCCGGCCCGCGCCGGGCCTACGAGTCGAGCAAGCGCTGACGCTCTGCCGCCCGCACCGTATGGGCGATATTGCCACCATTGCCGACAAACGCCTGATGATCTTTTTATCCTTTTGCCGGGTCAACGATCTCGATATCGCGTTGAATCATATTTTCCCACTGCCAACGGGAGATATTTTTTCTAACCGTGTGATTTGGTTTGAAGACAAGCAAATTGCGGCGGAACTGGTGAATATGCAGGACGTGAAATCAGAGCACTGGACCAGGCCGCTGCCAGTCACCACGCACCCAGGAAAAGTGATTAACGCCACCCACGATGGCCGTCACTGGCGACGTTATCCGGAACCGCATCGTTTATCCGCCGACACGGGGAAACAACCATCATGATGTCGATAAGCGATATTATTCAGTTAGTTGTCTTGTGTGCGCTGCTCTTCTTCCCGCTGGGATATTTGACGCGCCACTATCAGCGCCGCATCGAAAACGCTTTCCGGCTGATGTTCTTTAAACCACGTTATGTCAAACCGGCTGGCGTCGTCCGTCGGGGTTCAAGTTCCAGAGCGAAAACAGAAAAATGACCCAATCAACCCAAACCGCCACGGCCTCATCGCCGCTCTGGCAATACTGGCGCGGCTTGTCCGGCTGGAACTTCTATTTCCTGGTGAAATTCGGCCTGCTGTGGGCCGGTTATCTCAATTTCCACGCCATGCAGAACCTGGTGTTTATGGCGTTTCTGCTGTTTCCGCTGCCCAATCGCCGCCTGCATAAATGGCGCAACTGGATTGCCATTCCGATAGGCTTCGCCCTCTTCTGGCATGACACCTGGCTGCCTGGCCCGGAAAGCATTATGAGTCAGGGCTCGCAGGTTGCCGGTTTCAGCGCAGACTATATCTGGGATCTGGTGACCCGCTTTATCAACTGGCAGATGGTTGGCGCTTTCTTTGTGCTGCTGGTCGCCTGGCTGTTCTTAACCCAGTGGATCCGCGTGACGGTATTTGTGGTCGCTGCAATGGTCTGGCTGAACTTGATTACCCTGGTTGGCCCTTCCTTTAGCCTGTTCCCCGGCGGCCAGCCAACCAACACCGTGACCACCACCGGCGGCACGGCTGCCGCGACGGTCGCCACGGCGGGCAATACGCCGGTTGTCGGTGATATCCCGGCCCAGACCGCGCCACCGACCTCAGCCAATCTCAATGCCTGGCTGAACAGTTTCTATCAATCTGAAGAAAAGCGTTCGACCAAATTCCCGGACGCGTTGCCTGCCGATGCCCAGCCGTTTGAACTGCTGGTGATTAATATCTGTTCGCTCTCGAATGCCGATATTGAAGCCGCTGGCCTGATGCAGCACCCGCTGTGGTCGCATTTCGATATTCGCTTTACCAACTTCAACTCGGCAACCTCCTACAGCGGCCCGGCGGCGATTCGCCTGCTGCGCGCCAGCTGCGGCCAGCCGTCGCATACCAATCTGTATCAGCCTGCCGGTAACCAGTGCTACCTGTTCGATAACCTGAGCAAACTCGGCTTCGCGCAGCAGCTGATGCTGGATCACAACGGCGTCTTTGGCGGCTTCCTGAAAGAAATACGGGATAACGGGGGTGTGCAAAGCCCGCTGATGGATCAAAGCAAACTGCCGGTTAACCTGCTCTCCTTCGACGGCTCGCCGGTATATGACGACCTTGCCGTTCTGAAACGCTGGCAGGAATCGGAAGGCCAGGGCGCAGAAAAACGCACCGCTACCTTCTTCAACATTCTGCCGCTGCACGATGGTAACCACTATCAGGGCCAGAGCAAAACCGCCGATTATAAAGCGCGTGCGCAGAAGCTGTTTGATGAGCTGGACACCTTCTTTACCGAGCTGGAAAAATCGGGGCGTAAAGTGATGGTGGTCGTGGTGCCGGAACACGGCGCGGCGCTGCAGGGCGATAAAATGCAGGTTTCTGGTCTGCGCGATATCCCAAGCCCGTCCATTACGCACGTTCCCGCCGCGGTGAAATTCTTCGGCATGAAAGCACCCCATCAGGGGGCGCCGATCGTCATCGATCAGCCGAGCAGCTATCTTGCGGTCTCCGAACTGGTTGCCCGCGCCGTTGACGGTAAGATGTTTAATGAAGATAGCGTGGACTGGCAGGCTTACACCAACAGCCTGCCGCAAACGGCTCCGGTCTCTGAGAACTCCAATGCCGTTGTGATGCAATACCAGGGTAAACCGTACGTTCGCCTGAACGGCGGCGACTGGGTTCCGTATCCGCAGTAAGCAAAAAAGGCCGCAGGATGTTACCCCTGCGGCCTGTTTCGGGCGCACGTTGCCATCTCGACAGCCTGACGCCCGCCTGTGGATTATCTCCGGTTACGCCACCAGCTCACGATTGCGGTGGTGATAATCCCCACCAGAATCGGCGCTGCCAGATCGTGCCAGAAGATCACACAGAGTTGTGCGAACGTCATATAGCCGCCTTGCTTGAAATGACAACGGTTCGCGGCTATTCTTGAATTGTCTAGATGCAAGAATTGGCCCCCGTTATGTTGTCAGGTTTATGCCTCACAACGTGCGGGGGTTTTCTCTTTCCAGCAACCAATGCCGCCGGGGATCAAGCCCCCGCAACATTGCACCTGACCGGGCGAACCCGGCCTGGCGTCGATACTACGCTTATCTGTTTATTCCCTTCACCTGGCAATCTCGCAATATGCGCGCTGCCTTCCAGACCTTATAACGCCTTTTCAGGGTTTTCATCCTGGTCTACGGCGAAGCACGCAACCAGTTGACCACCATACTCTTTTAGCTGCGGCGCGAGTTGGGTGCATGGCCCAAAGCGGCGACGGCAGCGGGCGTTGAAAGCACAACCCGGCGGTGGATTCAGCGGACTTGGCAGTTCACCGGTGAGCTTAATACGCTCGCGACGATCGTCCGGATTCAGACGCGGTGTTGCCGAAAGCAGCGCCTGGGTATACGGATGACGCGGATTATTGAAGATTTGGTCCTTGGTACCCTTCTCCACGCAGCGGCCCAGGTACATCACCATTACTTCATCAGCAATGTGCTCCACCACCGACAGGTCGTGGGAGATAAAGACATAAGACAGCCCCAGCTCCTGCTGCAAATCCATCATCAGGTTGAGCACCTGCGCGCGCACCGAGACGTCCAGCGCAGAAACCGGTTCGTCGGCAATCACCACGTCCGGGTCGAGCATCAGACCACGGGCGATAGCGATACGCTGACGCTGGCCGCCGGAGAACATATGCGGATACCGGTCGTAGTGTTCCGTTTTCAGGCCCACTTTCGCCATCATCGCCAGCGCTTTTTCACGGCGTTCGGCTTTGCTCAGTGACGTGTTAATCAGCAGTGGTTCTTCCAGAATCTGCCCTACTTTTTTGCGCGGGTTCAGCGAGCCGTAAGGGTTCTGGAAAACTATCTGGATTTTCTGCCGACGCAGCTTTTGCGCGTGCGGGTCGTGTTTCAGCAGATCCTGCCCCTGATACGAGAGCGCGCCCCCGGTCGGGGTTTCAATCATGGTCAGAAGACGGCCCAGCGTCGATTTTCCACAGCCGGATTCCCCCACCACCGCCAGCGTTTTACCGCGTTCGAGCGTAAAAGACACGCCGTCCAGCGCTTTCACCAGACGCTCAGGGGCAAACAGCCCTTTCTTCACCGGGTAGTATTTTTTCAGATCGGTTGCCTGCAACAGGGGTTGCAGAGCGGCCTCTTGCGTACTCATCGTGTAGGCCTCCCGGCGTCATCGAGTGGGTAGTGACATTTGGACTGACGCGCGCCGTCCAGCAGGTTCAGGTTCGGCTCTTCAGTACGGCATTTCTCTGTGGCATACGGGCAGCGCGGGTTAAGCAGACAGCCGTTCGGGCGGTCATATTTACCCGGCACCACGCCCGGTAGCGACGCCAGACGCGCTTTGTCCTGGGCAAACTCCGGCAGCGCGCGCAGCAGCGCCTGAGTGTAGGGGTGGCGCGGCGCGCGGAAGATATCGTGCGCGGCGCCAGTTTCCACCACCTGGCCTGCATACATGACGATAATTTTATGCGCGGCTTCGGCCACCAGTGCCAGATCGTGAGTAATCAGGATCAGCGCCATGTTCTCTTTCTGCTGTAACTCCAGCAGCAGTTCGATGATTTGCGCCTGAATGGTCACGTCGAGCGCTGTTGTCGGTTCATCGGCAATCAACAGTTTTGGCCGACAGGCAATCGCCATGGCGATCATTACGCGCTGGCTCATACCGCCGGAGAGCTGATGCGGATAAACATCCAGACGCGACGCCGGGTCAGGAATGCCGACCTGATTCAGCAGGTCAATCGCCCGCTGACGACGCGTTTTCTTATTACCGCCCTGATGCACTTTAATCGCTTCCATTATCTGGAAACCGACGGTGTAGCACGGGTTGAGGCTGGTCATCGGGTCCTGGAAGATCATCGCCACTTCGGCACCCACCAGGTTGCGGCGCTCTTTCTCAGAAATACGCTTCAGATCCTGGCCGTTAAATGCCAGGCTTTCCGCCATTACGCGGCCTGGATAATCAATCAGCCCCATAATCGCCAGCGAACTGACCGATTTACCGGAACCTGATTCACCGACAATCCCAACCACTTCGCCCTGATCCACGCTATAACTGACGCGGTCAACGGCGCGGAATTCGGCACCCACTTCACCGAAGTGCACCGATAATTTATCTACATTTAATAACGCCATCTCGAACCTCTTACTGCTTCAGTTTGGGATCGAGCGCGTCACGCAGACCGTCACCCATCAGGTTAAATGCCAGCACCGTCAGCAGGATCGCCAGACCGGGGAAGGTCACGACCCACCAGGCACTTTGTGCGAACTGCAACACGTCGGAGAGCATGGTGCCCCACTCCGGTGTTGGCGGTTGCGCACCCATGCCGAGGAAGCCAAGGGCGGCCATATCGAGAATGGCGTTAGAGAAACCGAGCGACGCCTGAACGATCAGCGGCGCAAGGCAGTTCGGGAAGATATTGACGAACATCTGGCGCATCGCGCCCGCCCCCGCCACGCGAGACGCGGTGACGTAGTCGCGGTTGACTTCTACCAGTACGGCGGCACGCGTCAGACGCACGTAGTGCGGCAGCGCAACGAAGGTCAGCGCCAGCGCGGCGTTACCAATCGACGGGCCGAAAATCGCCACCAGCACCAGCGCCAGCAGCAGGCTCGGCAGCGCCAGCATGATGTCGACCACGCGCATAATGACGTTATCAATCAGGCCGCCGAAGTAGCCTGCGACCAGGCCGAGGACAATCCCCAGCACCAGCGACAGCACCACCACCAGGCACCCCACCAGCAGCGACAACCGCGCGCCGTACATCAGGCGCGACATCACATCGCGGCCTACGTCATCGGTGCCCAGTAAATGCGCCCAGCTCCCGCCGTCCTGCCACACCGGTGGCGCGAGCAGGGAATCGCGGAACTGATCCGCCGGGTTATAGGGCGCAATCCAGTTCGCAAAAATAGCGATAAACAGCACGATAACCACGTAAGCCAGGCCAACCACTGCGCCCTTGTTACGTTTAAAGTAGTGCCAGAACTCCTGCAGCGGCGTCATCGGCACCGGTGCAGACACCGTTTTATTTTCAGTGACTTGTGACATGATGGCCCCTTACTTCTTATGCCGAATACGCGGGTTCACCACGCCATAGAGGAGATCAACCAGCAGGTTGACGAGGATAATCATCGTCGCCACCAGCAGGACGCCGCCCTGAACCACCGGGTAGTCGCGGCGCTGTAAGGCGTCGATTAACCAGCGGCCCAGGCCCGGCCAGGAGAAGATGGTTTCCGTCAGAATCGCGCCAGCCAGCAGAGTACCAACCTGCAAGCCGATAACGGTCACCACCGGCAGCATGGCGTTACGCAACGCGTGGACGATAATCACCCTAAGGCGGGTCAGCCCTTTGGCGCGCGCGGTACGGATGTAGTCTTCACCCAATACTTCCAGCATGGATGAACGCGTCATACGCACTATCACCGCCAGCGGAATGGTGCCTAACACGATGGCGGGCAAAATCATGTGCGCCACCGCGTCGATAAAGTTGCCCTCTTCGCCCCAGATGGCGGTGTCTATCAGCATAAAGCCGGTCAGCGGGTTCGAGTCATCCAGGAACACCATGTCGCTCACGCGCCCGGAAACCGGCGTCAGGTTCCACTGCACCGAGACCAGCATAATCAGCATCATGCCCCACCAGAAGATAGGCATGGAGTAGCCGGTCAGCGCCAGGCCAACCGCGGTGTGATCGAAGATAGAGCCACGTTTTACCGCAGCCAGCACGCCTACCGGGATACCCACGGCGACGGCGAACATCATGGCGCAGATACCGAGTTCCAGCGTCGCTTTAAAACGCGGCACGAACTCGTCCCACACCGGGAGACGGCTTTTCAGCGAGACGCCCAAATCACCGTGCAACACGCCCCAGATATAGTGGAGGTACTGCTGCCACATCGGCTTATCAAGGCCGAGCGCGGCCAACAGTTCGGCATGGCGTTCAGGGGAGATACCACGCTCGCCCGCCATAATCATCACCGGGTCGCCGGGGATCATATGGACAAACGCAAACGTGAGAAGGGTAATACCGATAAACGTGGGGATGACGAGTCCCAAACGTCGGAGAATAAACTGCAACATAACCCGGATTCTCTCTAGTGACACTCAGCCTGGAACTGGGTGTCTGTATTGCTCACAAATGTAAATACCGGCCCCCTCAGGGCAAAGCACAGGCTGAAGGCGACACGCGTTCGCCCTCACCCCGGCCCTCTCCCTGAGGGAGAGGGGGAACATCGTTATTATTCGATAGAGACGTTGTCGAAGTGGTGTTTGCCCAACGGATCGACCACATAGCCTTTGACTTCTTTACGCACTGGCTCGTATACGGTGGAGTGAGCGATAATCAGCGCCGGAGCCTGGTCATGCATCACTACCTGAGCCTGTTTGTACAGTTCAATACGCTTGTTGTGATCGTCGGTGGCGCGCGCCGGTTGAATCAGATCTTCAAACGGTTTGTAGCACCATTTCGAGTAGTTGGAACCTTGCTCTGACGCCGCGCAGCTAAACAGGGTAGCGAAGAAGTTATCCGGATCCCCGTTATCGCCAGTCCAGCCCATCATAACCGTTTGGTGCTCGCCATCTTTCGCACGCTTGAGGTACTCACCCCATTCGTAAGTAACGATTTTGGCCTGTACGCCCACTTTCGCCCAGTCCGCCTGAATCATCTCTGCCATGCGACGCGCATTCGGGTTATACGGACGCTGTACCGGCATTGCCCACAGGTCGATGGAGAAACCTTTTTCCAGACCGGCTTCTTTCAGCAAGGCTTTCGCTTTTTCCGGATCGTAAGTGTAGTCCTTAACGTCGTCGTTATAGCCCCACATGGTTGGCGGGATCAGGTTTTTCGCGGCTACGCCTGCGCCCTGATAAACGGCTTTAATGATCGCTTCTTTGTTCACCGCGTAGGTCAGCGCCTGGCGAACTTTGACATTATCCAGCGGTTTTTTCTGTACGTTATAGGAGAGATAGCCGACGTTCAGGCCAGCCTGCTCCATCAGATTGATGTTTTTATCCTGCTTCATGCGCGCGATGTCTGCCGGGTTCGGGTACGGCATCACCTGGCATTCGTTCTTCTGCAGTTTGGCATAACGCACGGACGCGTCAGGGGTAATAGAGAAGACCAGCGTGTCGATCTTCGGTTTGGTGCCCCAGTAGCCTGGGAAGGCTTTGTAGCGAATACGGGAGTCTTTCTGATACTGCTGCAGCTGGAATGGCCCGGTACCGATTGGGTTCAGGTCGACTTTATCCGGCGTACCGGCTTTCAGCATGTTGTCAGCATATTCTTTTGACAGAATAGAGGCGAAGTCCATCGCCAGGTCGGCAAGGAACGGTGCTTCCGGGCGGGTCAGGATGAACTGAACCGTATGATCGTCGACTTTTTTCACTTCGCTAATCAGCTCCGGCAGGCCCATGCCTTCGAAGTATTCATAGCTGCCGCCAGAGACTTTATGGTACGGGTTCTGGTCGTTTTTCTGACGATCGAACGAGAACACCACGTCATCGGCGTTAAAGTCGCGCGTCGGTTTGAAGTCTTTGCTGTCCTGCCACTTCACGCCGTTACGCAGGTGGAAGGTGTATGTTTTACCGTCTTCGCTGACGTCCCACTTTTCAGCGAGGCCAGGGATAACTTCGGTAGTACCGGTTTTGAATTCCACCAGACGGTTATAGATTGGCACCGAGCTAGCGTCGTAGGTGGTTCCCGAGGTAAAGAGCTGTGGGTTAAAGCCTTCCGGCGAGCCTTCAGAACAATAAACCAGGGTTTTAGCCTGCACGCTGGCGGCAACGGTCATCGCCACCAGGCTGAGACCAAGCTTCAGCATCCCTGACTTCTTCAAGGAAATACTCATTATCGTGCTCCAGGTTATGTGTGTTGTGTTGTTGTTATTCCGCCAGCCTTTATTTGTTTTTTAACCGGTCTGGTCGGTGGTGCCCGAAGGCATTACAGGGGATGGAGATTCCTTTCAGGTGAGCGAGTGAGTTGCAGCGCAGATCCTCCCTGAAATGCCCCTCGTGCCCTACAATCTGTCAACAGAATATGAAAACGTCAATACACTCCTCCGGGATTTACAACGAGGGTGAGAATTGGCAGGCAAAGATTAAAAAAACTCCAGAGCGGTATTTTCAGCAGAGAAATTTATGCTACGGGCAAGAAGGCAGAGTTATTCACTTATTACTTTGAAACATCCAGTGATTAACAATTAGCCATTATATGAAAAATTTCTTTCGATATGCTGATTATCTGAGCGATTAATGCCGCGAACGTTAAAACGCACAGGCGAAAATGCTGAGGTAACCCATAAGCAACGCGAAAAAAGATTCATCTATACATACAAAAATACAATGGAATATGTCACAAAATTGTGAACAGACAGGCTAAAAGCATTGCTGCTTCATCGTCCCAGGGCAGGCCGTTGACCTGCCCCCAGGAACCTAGTTTTTCACGCGGGCCAGGTTGCGTTTTTCACTCCAGTTAAACAGCGAATTGACCAGAATCGCCGTCAACGTCCCTGCCGCCATGCCGTTGCCAAAAACCATCTGCACGCCCGACGGGAAATTTTGATACAGGCCCGGAACCAGAATCGGCAGCATCCCCATCGAAAGCCCCATCGCCAGCGCGTAGGTTTTACCCGGCGTGTGTAGCGGCTCACGGGCGATCAAATCGATACCAATTACGCCAATGATGCTAAAGACAATCACCGCCGTGCCGCATACCACCGGGCCCGGCAGGCAGGTCGCCAGACGCACCAGCGGCGAGAACAGCGCGATGAGAATCAGCAGCCCGCCCGCTGCGGCAGTGACGTAGCGTGATTTCACGTTGGTGGTGCGCACGACGCCGATATTTTCGCCGGAAGTAATAATCAGCGATGTGCCGAAAATCCCGCCCAACAGCGACATAATGGCATCACCACGAATAGTACGCGGAATGGCCTCGCGTACATTTTCAGTAGAATTAACGATTTCCGCCGTAGCAATCGTTTGCCCGGTAGCTTCAGCCATAGAAATCACCGCGTAAATCAGTAACGGCAACGAGGCGGAAAGGTTGAAAACGGGCCAACCGAAGGGAAACAGTTGCGGAACGCTGAACAGCGGCCCATGGCTTACGCCGCTAAAATCAGCGCTACCGAGCATCATCCCCAACAGGGTACCCGCCAACAGGCCAAACATCACCGCCAGCTGACGCAAAATGCCGGTAAAAGCCAGCGCAAAGACCAACGTAATCAGGATAGTGCCGAGCGACAAAATAATGCTGGTCGGGTGGGCGAAATCCGCGCTGCCCGGCTGGCCAATAATCAACCCGCCATACAGGCGAATCAGGTTAATCGACACCATCAGCAGCATAATGCCGATAATAAACGGCGGGAAATGATGCAGGCAGCGGCGAAAAACAGGCAGCGCCAGAAAATAGAATAACGAGGTTAAGATCACCGCGCCAACCGCCGTCTGGATATTGGTTTGCAGAGCGATAGCGACAAAAATGGCGATCGGCGCGCCGCCGGGCACCATGATAAACGGCAGGCGCGCGCCAACGCCCTTCACGCCCAGGCTTTGCAGAATAGCCCCCAGGCCGCACATCAAAAACGTGGCGCTCAGAACCGAAGCGGTCACCGCATCGGTAAAGTGAAGCGCTTTAGCAATCAGAAAAACGGAGGTGATGGGCGTGGCGGCGACAACCAGCACGTGCTGAAGCGCCAGGAGAAAAGTGGTTTGCCAGGGTAATGCGTCGTTGTCCGGCGTGGTAAGGCCAGGTTGCGGCATGATTGCCTCCCGTAAAACTGCAAAAAAATCACCGCCAGCACAGGCTGGCGGCGGAGATTATTTCAGCCACGCAATCGCGTCGGCCGCATACCGGTGTGCACGGAAGGCGCTATTCTGTTTGCCTGGAATAATGCCTTTGCTCAGGTGTTCCGGGTACTCATTAAAGAACGGAATGATGTATTCCCACACCGTTTCGCCTTCTGGCGTCACTTCGAACAGGCGACCAAACGCCGACTCGCAGATAAAGGTATTGCCGTTCGCCAGTCGCTGCGCGCTGCCCATATATGGCGAGAAAAATGCCGGCGGGAAAATATCGCGATACTGCCAGGTAATGGCTTTGGTTTGCGGACAGAATTCCAGCACCGTAGAGTGTGGAGAGGTCACGCCCGGGCGCAGGTTGCCGTTATCGAACACCAGAATCGCGCCGTTTTCCATCTCAACCGGCGTATGCTGCTGCGCCACCACTTCCGGCCCCGCGTGCCACACCACGTTTCCGCTCTCTTTGCACACGGCAATTACGCCGGACGTCGTGCGCAGGCTCATCAGGACCAGGCCATCGCGGGTGACGGACAGGCCGTTAATCATCGGCCAGTGACGACGGTCAAAAATCTCGTGTACCGGGAAATCTTCCGGATTGAGATGCTCCCACGCACGCCACTCCCAGACCACTTTCCCGTCGCGATTGACCTCTTTAACTACGTCGCTCTGAATCACGCCGTCCGGCGCGTCGCGACGCGGGTCGCCGCCGGTGACGCGTGCGGCGATATCGGCGGGCAGCGGCGCGGCAGCGGTATACAACAGGTTACCGTTCGCTAACCACTGGGCATCGTGGTGGTGATAGATATCTTCGTAGTGCCAGACAATTTCGTTATCCGGCGTCACTTCGTAGAAGTCACCGCCGTGCCAGAGATCCCACGCGGGATAGAGATTTGCCGAGGTAGGGTGGCTGCCGTTATACCCCAAATTGCCGTTTGGCAGCAGCACCGCATCGCGCCCGGCGCGTACCGGAAGCTGCCATTGGTGTGCTATCTCGCCCTGCTCATCCACCAGATAGACTCGCCCTTCGGCGGTTTGCGGAGCAAAGAGCGTATACCCGCCAAAGCTCTTCGCGCTGTCTGCATAAATAAGGCCCGCCAGACGGCGCCCTAAGGTGAAAGTCGGATCCTGCGTTACGTGTGCCACATCGCCTCCTGAGGAGTAAATTTTCGTCAAAATAACCCATTAAAACGTTTTAATGAAGAGTTTTTTGCATTTTTGCGCGAGAAAAGGCAAACGTTATCGTCGGGTAAATATGTTACCCTGTGCGCAAAATTGCGAAGGTCAGGAAGCAGATGGCTGCTCAAGAGAAAAAACGCGCGAAGTTGATTGATGTTGCCCGCCACGCAGGCGTCTCGCCGGGCACGGTGTCCAATGCGTTACACAATACCCGGTTCGTCGAACCCGAAACGCGGCGGCGCATTGAAGAGGCAATTAAGGCGCTAAATTACACGCCGAACATTCGTGCCCGCCAGCTGCGTACCGGCAAGACCAACACCATCGCGCTGCTCTCTTCACTGCCGTTAACCATCGCCTCCGGCGCGTCGCGGTTAGGTTTTATGATGGAAGTGGCACTGACGTCGGCGATGATGGCGCTGGATAAACAGCACGCGTTGATTCTTGTGCCCCCCGGTGCAAACCCGCTCGATGCAGTCAGTTTTGACGCCGCCATCCTGATTGAACCGGCAGAGAACGATCCGCAGCTTGAGGCGCTGGCCCAGGCCGGGATTCCCTGTGTGACCATTGGTCGAACGCCCGGAACCGACGCGCCGGTGCCGTGGGTTGAGCTACATTCGGCAGCGACGGCGCAACTGCTGCTTTCACATCTGCAAACGGCAGGCGCCAGCAGATGCGCGCTGTTTGTTGGCAACACCTGCCGTACATCAATGCAGGAAACCGAGGCGACCTATCGACATTGGTGTCAGGGGAAACACTCTCCGGTTGTTTATTATCTCAATGAGCATGAAGGGGAAGACGCGGGTTATCAGGCAGCCTGTCAGCTCGCAGAGGCGCATCCTGATGTCGATGGCGTGCTGGTGCTGATAGACACCTTTGCCAGCGGCGCCGTACGTGCATTTCGGGAGAAGTCGCTGGCCATCCCCGAACAAATACGGGTCGTCACCCGCTATGACGGCATTCGTGCGCGGGAATCAGTGCCGCCGCTAACGGCCGTCAATATGCATCTTGATGAAGTGGCGCGTCAGGCGATAACGCTGCTGTTTGCCGTGCTGGCGGGTGAACCGGTGGGTCACAGCGAAGGGAAAATGCCGGAGCTGGTGGTGCGTGCATCCACCGTTTCGCGGTCGGCGTAAACGTCCCGGCCCCGGAGGTTCTCATCCTCGTGGCTACAGATGCAAAAAAGCCTGCTCGCTGAGCAGGCTGAGACTGATGACAAACGCAACATTGCCTGATGCGCTACGCTTATCAGGCCTACAAGGTTTCTGCAATATATTGAATTAGCACGATTTTGTAGGCCGGATAAGGCGTTTACGCCGCATCCGGCAAGAACAAAGCGCACTTTGTCAGCAATCTGAGCCTGGTCGATGATAGAGGATAACTCGCCACTGCGTAGCTCGCCCTGCGGGCCGTTGCTGGCGCAACGTTCTCTCGCTTCGCTCGAGTCGAACCTCTCGGCCCCCGGAGGTTCTCATCCTCACAAGCTACAGATGCAAAAAAGCCTGCTCATTGAGCAGGCTTTTCAAATTTGGTCGGTGATAGAGGATTCGAACCTCCGACCCCTTCGTCCCGAACGAAGTGCGCTACCAGGCTGCGCCAATCACCGAATGCGGGGCGCATCTTACTGCTGTGATGCACCCTCGTCAATCCCTTACCTTAAAAAAGCCGTCCGTTAGGCGAGAAAGTCGCCATCCCGGTTAATTCGTGGCTTTCTTGCTGGCATCCGGGATGTGGCACCAGTTGTTATTCTCGTTAATCCCGCCGTTTGGCGAGGTGTAACCGAGGCAGCCCATAATGGTGTCGTAAAGCTCAACGTGACGACGCGGCTGTTTCATCTCCGCTTCTTTCTTCAACTGCGCAAACGCTGCCGCATTCGCGGGATTCTCCAGATATTTATCCGACATCCACACCATCATCGGCACGCGGAACTGCTCCGGCGGAGCCATATGGCGCGGCGTGCCGTGCAGGTGCTCGCGTTCTTCAATCGACTCACCGTGGTCAGAGGCGTAGAACACAATCGCTTTCTTATCGCGTACCTGGTCGATAATGGTATCGATAAAGTGATCGACATAGGTGATGGAGTTATCGAACGAGTTGATCATCAGGTCTTTTGGACACTTACGATCGACCGCGTAGCATTCCGGTCCCCATTGGGCGAAGGCGCGCGGATAACGTTGCGTATAGTTGTAGTGCGACCCTTTGGTGTGCAGCACAATCAGGTGTTTACCCTGCGGGTTATCATCCAGCGAGCGCTGAACTTCGCTCGACAACAGCATATCGTCCACGGCTTTACCGCGGTTGCGCGGCTCGGCGGCGATCTGCTCACGGTAGGCGATGTTATCCGCCATCGTGTTAGTGTAGAACCACATCTCGCTTTGCATCGCATAGAGGTCAGAACTGAACCCTAACTGCTTCAGCACCGCAAACACGTTCTGCTCTTTCAGCGTACGCTGCGGGTTATCTTCCACACCGCCCTGACGCACGAACATGCAGCGCAGCGACAGCTTGGTCGCGGTGTCGCAGGAGTAACCACGGTACATCACCAGGTTCTTCTCTTTAGCGAGTTTTGGCGTGGTGTCACGTTCGTACCCCAGCATCCCCATGTGGTCCCAGCGGGTGGTTTCGCCGATGATGAAAATCACGTAGGTATCATCGAGATTTTGCGTCGGCGTATAGGTAAATTTCTTCGCCGGATTCATCAACGATTTGTTATCGGATGATTCATCCACCTGAGCAAAGGCGTAAAGGCCCAGCGCCGACAGCCAGTTGGTCGGTAAGTAGGAGTTAGCCAGCACGCCGCCGTAGCTCGGCATATCCACGCCCGCGATGCGGTCATCACGCTTCTGACGGGTATCGAGAAAACGTACCGGGCCCCAGACCATCAGGCCGGCCAGCAGTACGACCAGCACACTGCGCCAGCGCAGTTCTGGGGTACGAATCTGACGCCACAGCGTCATATTGCTGCCGTTGAACCAGATCAGGAACAGCGGGATAGCGCTAATCAGCAACACCGAGATAACCAGCGTCCAGCCAACCACTTCTTTCGACAGATCGATATCCGTGGTCATCACCGACGCAACAATGCCGTAGCCGATCATGACGTTCATGGTCGTCATGTAGTAACAGGCGCCAGCGGAGATCAATACCAGCAAAGACGCCAGTACCTGCCAGACGCGTCTGCCGAAAAGCGACAGGAGACGTAAGAGGAAAAAACAGATCAGAACGGCGGCAATCATTTCGACAACCGCCGCGACGCCCTTCCAGAAAGTGAGATCCTGAGCGTAACCTTCAAACCGGCGAAGGAACACGGAAGCATTCATAAACAGACCGATGTAAACCGCCAGCAGCCAGCACAGCGTCTGCTGAGACATCGTTTTTAAATATCGCATGCAAGTAACCCTGAAATAAGGGAAAAACAGATCCAGCACCGAACCATCCCGGTTGGCGCATCAGGCAATTGTGCGGGAGTAAAAGAGTCCGTTCGCTACACGCGCGGCTAAGTAGACCACAGCGGAAGCGAAAAGTGGCAAAGATGTGCGATTTCGCTACAGATATTTACAAAAAAGCAAGTGCGGAACCGGACTTTTCAAGGATTTATTAAGATTCAGAAAAGGGCAGCACGCTGGCCCTAAGACTGATGACAAACTCAACATTGCCTGATGCGCTGCGCTTATCAGGCCTACAAATTTTCTGCAATTTATTGAATTTGCACTATTTTGTAGGCCGGATAAAGCGTTTACGCCGCATCCGGCAAGAACAAAGCGCACTTTGTCAGCAAGCTGGCCTTCTGTTCATTCATAGGTAATGGAAAAATTGACAAGGGCATTCGCTGTGCCGCCAGTGGCCTGAGTGTTGACGACCACATAGCTCGCCTTGTAGTGAAGTGACGTGGTTTCACCATTAATCGCCCATTCAATCGGCGTTCCGCCGGAGCCTTTGGGAACTTGCTGCGTTCCCATATCGTCCTCTATCTTCAACGCAACGCCCGTTGCCCCGCCAGTCTCAAGGGCGAACATAGAATCATCATCGCTGTCCGGCTGACTGTCCATCTCAACGGTCGCTTTGGATATTCCATCGCAGTCTTTGAGTTCAAGGGTGAAATCTTTCTTACTCAACACCGTACCGACTGCCGCAGGTTTTGGCAGCGTCATGGTGCCCATATCGACTTCGAGATCGCTTTTTTCAAGCTCACAGGCTTTCGTGGTGATGGTAATCGAGAAATGAATATCTCCTGCCGGGCCAAGATCCGTCGCCGCGCTTACCCCGCAGGCAGCCAGACTCAAACTGGCGATGCCGCTATGCAGCAATCGTTTGAATTTCATGGCATCTCCAGATATATGGTCGTTACGCCTTCAAACGTCCCGGCTTTCGGCGCTTTACCCGTCGTGCTGATCGGTAAGGCCAGCAGTCGAATCGCGGCATTGCGGTGAGTCGCCGAATCCAGGGTGCTCAAATCTAATAACGTAGTGCTGTTTGCATCATTCGGTACCAGAATTTTGCCGCTGGAATCTTTCACCAACACGCCAATATCGGGGTTGCCCATATCCACTGCCCTGGGGTCGTCAGCATTGGTTGCTCCCTCAATGCGCAACGCAACCTTGATGCCATCCGAAATATTGTTGCAATCGAAGCTGAGGTTAATTTCTTGCTCGGTTGCACCTTCAGGCATTTGCCCTTGTCTGTTTTTAAACGCCGAGGAGGGGAATTCACCAAATGGCACATCCAGCACCGTGCCGGGCTTTATTTCGCAGTCCTGGGTTATGGTAATGCGGCCCTGAATAGATACGGAAGATATGGGTATTGTTCCGTAATCTTTATTTGTTTTGGAGGCATACAGTTCAGCTATTAACGTGGGGGGGATGATTGAATCGCCGATAAAGGGTTTAGTAATCAAGAAAGAAAGTAATCCTCCGCCGCCCATATACGGAGTAGTGATGACTTTATTACAGCCCGTCACCTGAAGCGCCTGTTGGCCTTTAAAGGGTACAAAACCATATTGCCCCGAACTTACCTGAATCTTTGTGGATACAGACAGTTCATCAGTTAAGTAATAATACTTAAAACCATTGATATCCTTGGTTATTGTTGCTATACCGCTAACTCCTTGTATTAGCGTATCTTTTTCATTTTTATATGAATCAGGGCATTCACAAATTATCGAAACATTTTGTCCATTAGACCAGTTCAGGACATCCGTTAAAACGGTACCTGCGACGTTTTTACTTGCATCGGGAACACCAACATCCACATCGACATTATAGTGATAAGTCGTGCCATCCGCGGGGGTACACGGCCCCCAGGCATCTCCGGCAAATGCTTTGCCAGAAAATCCGAATACGCATCCTAATAAAGATAATGCTATTGCCGCTTTCATTTCGCTCTCCTTGCTTACTGGCAATTGGCTGAAACAGGAATAATTCCGCCCTGTTTTAATTCCAGGGATAATTTATAAGGTGCCACGCATTGCTGCGACGCGTCATTACCCCATTTAATCAGTACCCGCCCTTCCTCTGGCATCCCGCTAATATAGAGCTGCCCTTCTTCACCGACGATGCTGCTCACCTCATTTTGTTTATCGGTGATTAAGGTTGCAGTTGCCCCGAAAGGCACCGGACTGCCCGCGGAACGGAGCAACGTCATTAATACGCGGTAACCAACACGGGTATCAAAACGCGCTCTGACAATCGCCCCACGCGTCGGCACCACTTTCTGGAATGCATTTTCAACGTCAACATCGTCACCCAACGAATCGCTACGCAGTGAGATTTCGTTTTCACGATAAGGCGTGGCGTAAGGCACAACCGCGTTACCCATCCAGTCGACCTGCACACCGCCGTTATTCACCACGCGGGCATTGCGCGCGCCGGGTACGGAGATGAGCGTCATGGTTTCGCCTAGCGGCTGGGAAAGCGTGACGCCTTCGCTGTGAACGATCACGCCGCCGCGAACGCTGTAGTTGAGCTGCCGGTAATCTTTCCCGTAGCTATAGCCTAGGTTGACATTACCGGACCCACCCTGATAGCCAACGTTAGCATTACCGCTATTGCCCACGCCGTTGCTGGCGTAGCCTTCCTGAACACTGTAGCTCAGGTTGCGATCCTCAAGCAGCGTGCCGCTGACCCCAACCTGTTGATTGGTGCGACCATCCTGGTCGGTCGTCACGCGATAGTTACTCCAGGCCCGGCCCAGCGGAACGGAAATAGTGAAAGACCACAAGCGATCGCTTTCATCCCATTCCGGGCTTTTACTCCAGCTGTACGCAATACTGTAACTGACCTTACCAATACGTCCGTTATAACCCGCCGATACCGTGTTCTGTTTACCTGCGTCGTTCCAGTAATCCTGCTGCGTTAAATTTAAATAAACAGAGCCATACGCCCCTAATTGCTGCGTCAGGTTACCCTGTATTTCGCTGCGCTTGTGGTAACGGTTATAGTCGCTGTCGGCGTCACTGCGCACATCGGTGGCTTCCTGAAAGGTATAGAAACCACTGGTAGAGTATCGGTAGCCCGCAAGGCGGAAATCGGTGCCGCTTTCGAAGCTCTTAGAATATAAGAAACGATAAGATTGTCCCTGGCTATTGCGATCGTTATTCAACTCGCTTTTCGCCTGCGTCACATCGATGGAAATCGCCCCGATATAACCAAAGTTTTTGCCTATCCCTAACGCAAATGCATTGTAATTGTTAGAGATTAATGCGCCGCCGTAGGCGGTCATCCCCCACGGTAAACCATAAATCAGATCAAGCTGCCCGAAACGCGGCGAGCCGCTGTCATAATTCCCGGCCTGATATTCACCCGCGGCAAAGCTATATTTGAGATGACCTTCACGCTGGAAAATAGGCACCGATGAGAATGGTTGAATAAAGCGTTGTTCGCTGCCATCCGCTTCTTTAATAATGACCGTGAGGTCACCGCTGTTTGCGGTAGGGTAAAGATCGTTTATTTCAAAGGCACCAGGCTGCACATAGGTGCGATAAATAACGTAGCCGTTTTGTTCAACACTGACTTCGGCGTTACTTTTGGCGATCCCACGAACGATGGGCGCAAAGCCTCGCTGGCTGTCGGGCAGCATCTCTTCATCGGAGGCTAACATCGCGCCACGCATCTGAACGCTGTCAAAAATATCCCCCGCGGTCGCCGTATCCCCCAGTGTTAATTGCGCTTTGAAAGGCACGATGGCCCGGCTAAGCGACGTACCGATATTATCCCACTGCGCTTTGCCGCCGGAATTGCTCCAGGTACTGTAATTACGTAACCGCCACGCGCCAAGGTTCAGCCCGCTGCGTAAGTTGAGGTAGTAACTGTCGCTCTTTAGCGTATCTTTACCATCATCATGATGAACAGTGCCATTATCATCGACATAACTGCTGGAAGACCCCGACGAGTCATATTCACTGTTGCTCCCACTAAAACTGTAATCCAGCAATAATGCCGGGATACCTTCGTCCCATAAAGATTCCGGCACCGTGCCGCGCGCCACCTGATGCATCGCCGCCTGAGGGAAACTTAATAGCAGCTTTTGTTCACTGAAGTCGAAATGGCTTGAGGCCTGGGGAATGATTTCGTCAAACGGTACGCAGGCTTCGGCAGGCACCAGATTGAGGGCCGGAAAGCTTCCAACGCGCACGCCCATCTCTGCCAGTTGCGTCCGGCTAAGGCAAGGCACAAGGGATTCCCCCATCGCTTTGCACTGTGCTTCTGTGGCCGCTTTAAATTCCAGCGTGCGGGCTTCCATTCTCTGCTCATTGACGTAAACAGAGACACGGTAGGTGCCGGGTAACTGCTGCTCCGGGCCTTTTTCAAACATCGTCAAATCGACATGCTGGCCCACACCCTGAACGTCCTCCAGGAATTTGGGGTTAAATTTTCCGGCATGTGCAGAAAACGCGCTGGCAACTGCAACCGCCACCACGGAGATAGAAAAGGAAGAAAAAGTACATGAAACGGTCTTCCGTGACATTGAGAAATTTCTCCTGCCGAGATATTAATCAATCAACATTTTTAGTCATCATGTCCGCTGACGATCCAAAGTCATTGATGGTGTTATATTTAATTTTAGAAACGCTACCTACCCCGGCGGGTAATGTAATATTTAATGCCCCTTTGGCGGGTACCATGCCGGCTTTTTCAATTTCTTTGTCATTTGCAAAAAATTGATTGAAGGTAATATTAAAAACGGTGGGGTTATCGACGCGGATCTGATTTCCGCTACGCGTAAAACGAAGTTCGTTTGGCGCGTTTTTTACATCGCCCTGTAACCCTGCCGGGCGATAAAACAGTTTGATGCGGGTACGAACAGCAATCTGTAAAACATTTTTGTTTTCGCTGTCGTCACTTTTCGACGGAATGGCCTTCACATTGACCCAGTAGACCGATTCACGATCCTGCGGTAGGCCGGGAGTAATATTCACAATACGCAATATATTGTTCTTTTCGGGATCGAGCCTGAACAACGGTGGGGTAATAATAAACGGTGTTTTTTTGCTGCCCGCGGCATCATCCACCCAGGACTGGATAAGAAACTCTTCCGTCTTACTTTTATTCTGTACTGTCAGCGAGGCTTCTTTCTTACTGCCATCATAAATTACGCGAGTAGAGCTAAGCCCAACGCCTCCCGCCAGAACAGACTGGGAAAGGAACAGAGAGAGAGCCAACGCAACAAATTTACTTTTCATCATTCAATCCATGAATTTTGACTATCAATGGCGGCAATTGCGCCGCCATGGATAAAACAGACAATTACTCGTAAGTCAGGTTGAAATTGACCTGCGCATTGCCGTAACCGGTTGTTACTGCTGCCTGGGTGGAAACGTAGTTGGCTGTAAAGTAGAGAACCGTTTGGCCTTTGCTCAGATCAACACTTGCTTTACCACCGTTAAGAGCGACCAGGGTGTTACTGTTATCATAAATACCGATACCAACGCCTGTCGCCGCACCGGCTTCAGTGCTAACAGAAACCAGATCAGATTGAGTTGCATCACCAACACCACTAAAGCTCACATTGGCTTTTTTCATCGTAGTGGTATCGCAATCTTCCAGTTTAATTTCGAAGGGTTTTGCCGGGGATTTATCACCAACCGCAGCAAATACAGATTTTTGTACCTGACCCAACACAACTTCCTGGTTCTGAGAGTCAACGGACAGTACGCAAGGTGAATCCACGATCTCGCCTGTAAATTTAACCGTGCCGTCACCAGACTCTGCTGCAAATACAGAGCCAGACGTTAACGCCAGTGCGGTTAAGGCAAAAACGACCTTTTTCATGAAAAACTCCATTTATATTATTGCTGAATGAATGACGATCTTACAACCGTTCCCTGAATAGGGATTTGCATTATACAAATGAAAGTGAAAAATGAAATTATATTATAAATTTATATTATTTAAATACAATACTAAAAAATCAATGAGATTCAAACACTTGATAGAACGAGAGAGTTGTAATTAATTATTTTTAGGAATTTGACCATGCAAATAAATTATCATTTAACTTAAATGTATTTTATTTATAAATAAATAGCTAAGTTTAATATTGAAAAAATAAAAAAAGAGAGATTATTCATCTCTCTTTTTGGCATTTTAAAACTTAATGTAGATCAGGCGTGCGCTGGATGGTACTTCGCACTTGCCGGCTGACGAATCGTGGTAGACAGCGCCAGCGAGATAATCAGCAGAGCGAAGATAACGCAGAAGGTGACGTAGAAGCCGCCGAACAGCGAGGCAATCAACGAACCGCAGATGCTGCCGATACCGAAACCTAAGTAAATCACGCCGTAGTTTTTCGCCAGATTGTTCAGGCCGAAGAACTCGCTCACCAGGGATGGGAACACAGTGATGGTGCCGCCGAAGTTAAAGGCTACACAGGCAATCGCCGCGAAGAAAGTAATGGCGTTAAGCGGTGCGAAGAGCAGTGCCGCCATGCCTACCAGCGAAATCACCTGACCAATGGTAATGACGCGGATACGGGAGATTTTATCGGACAGAATACCCAGCACCAGACGGCCACTGAGGTTAGCAATGGAGATAATGGTCACCGCATTCGCCGCCGTAGCAACATCCAGATGCACCATGCCCTGAGCGATATCTTTCGCGACACCAATCACATACAGGCCACTCATGCAGGCGGTCAGGAACATCACCGCCAGCATCCAGTACTGCGGTTTACGCATGGATTGCGCCAGAGTAAAGTCGTTTTCGACCACGCCGTTAACGCTTTTCACTTCCTGCTGCGGCGCATCAGTCATCAGCATCGCGCCGAAGACAATCATCACCAGCACAATTGCGCCCCAAATCATGAAGGTTTTTTCCAGGCCGACGGTTTCCAGCAGGTGGCTGTCGATAAATTTGAAACCGAGGCTGCCTAAACCGTAAGAACCGATAGCAAACGCGGAAATCAGGCCCTTACGTTCCGGGAACCATTTCACGCAGTTGGATAGCGTCAGCAAATAGCCCGCGCCGTCGGCGAGGCCAACCAGAACGCCTGCGCTCAACCACAACATCATCAGGCTGTTAGAGTGCGCCGTCAGGAAGAAGCCGACGCCCAGTAAAATCCCGGAAGCCATGGTGACGCGTTTTACACCAAAACGTTCCTGTAGTTTCCCGGCCACAGAGGATGAAAGCGCGAGGCCAAGACTTAATAAACCGAAGGAGAAAGCGACCTGGCTGACCGGCGCATCCAGCTTGCTGGAGAGCGAACTGTTAAACAGACTCCAGGTGTAAACTGACCCCAGTGCAAACTGGGTAATAATGGTGCCGATAAGCGTCAGCCAGCGAGTATGGTTTTGAGTTGCAGCGTTCATAATGAAGATGCCTTCTTGAATTAACTGCGGCTACGATAACGAAACCCGCGTATTCCATGGGGGAAAAAGGCATGAAGTGCGTTGAGGACGGAATGAAATGCATTGAGAGTGGAATGAATGACATTGCGTGCAGCTTATGCCCGATGGCGCGGCTTATGACCCGTGCCATCGGGGAATTTAAAAGCGTGCGCTAACGCCCATGGTATAGAGGTAGTTAGACCCGGTGGTCATGTTGTCGGCCTGCGAAAGGGCCGCGTACGCAGCAACATGTTGATTCAGCAGCATATCAGCGCCAAGCGTCACATCGACCCAGTTGCCTTCCTGATTGGTGCCCGGCATGCGATTGAGGCCGGACTGCGCTTTCCACTGATTTTCGCCATACTGCTGGTTATAGCTCACCTGCGCCCACGGATGAACGCCCCACCAGGAGCGGGAATCCACGCGCCAGCCCAGGGTGCTAACGCTGGCATGCCACATAGGATCGGTATAGCTACCAATATCACTCGCGTCATTAAATACCGCGCCAGGCGAGCCATCGTAGCTCCACGCGGCAACCGGCCCGGTCGTAATCCCTGCCGTCAACGGCATATTCCAGCCGATGCTCATTGATTTAGTTGCGTCCAGCGGCGTTTCATCCGGCAGCGTCATGGCCAGGCCTGGCCCATCGCTGGCAGCTTTGATACGTTCCGCCAGAATATCGTCATAGCGCGGTTGGTGATCGCTGTCCCATGTATAGCGCTCAGCAGTACGACTTTCTGTGTCAGTCACGATATATTCTTGCTGCCAGGCGTGCGCCGAAGCCGCAAATAATAAGCAAAAAAAGACCGACGCAGTCAAAGCGGCTGGTCGAGGGCCAGTGCATTTCTTATCAATCATTTAAGCGACTCCAGAAAAGAGCCGAACCCGGCGATATTGTTATGTTTTTAGGGGTGTGTATCCCTGTATTAAATATTGTCTTTTTATTTCTGGCGTCAAGCATGATTTGCAGGTTTTATTATCAGGTCAGGAACATGAAACAGGAGAAGGGTATGCAGCGTTGTGGTTGGGTCAGTCAGGACCCGCTCTATATCGACTATCACGACAAGGAGTGGGGCGTTGCGCAGAGAGACGGGCAGCAGCTGTTTGAAATGATTTGCCTTGAGGGCCAGCAGGCCGGGCTGTCGTGGATAACGGTGCTTAAAAAACGCGAAAATTACCGTCGCGCGTTCCACCACTTTGACCCGCGCAAGGTTGCGGCCATGACGGAAGAGGACGTTGAACGGCTGGTGCTGGATGCCGGAATTATCCGCCATCGCGGGAAAATTCAGGCCATTATTGGCAACGCGCGCGCCTGGCTGGCGATGGAAGAAAACGGTGAACCGTTTGTCGATTTCGTCTGGTCGTTCGTGGATAACACGCCCATCGTTACCCAGGCGGCAGAGCTTTCCGGCATTCCGACCTCGACACCCGCATCCGACGCTTTATCAAAAGCGCTGAAAAAACGTGGCTTTAAGTTTGTCGGCACCACCATTTGCTACTCCTTTATGCAGGCGTGCGGTCTGGTTAACGATCACGTTACGGGCTGCTTCTGCCATCCCGGAGGCCAGCATGATCCGCAAGTGGACAGCTAAATCCCTCGACCCTCTGCTCACGCTGTGGCTGGAAAGCACCACGTTTGCGCATCCTTTTATTGATGCGCAGTACTGGCACGACAGCCTGGCGCTGGTGCGCGACGTTTACCTTCCGGCGGCGCAAACATGGGTGTGGGAAGAAAACAACACCCTGCAGGGGTTCGTCAGCGTGATGGATAACCAGTTTGTCGGTGCACTGTTCGTTGCGCCACAGGCACTGCACCGTGGTATTGGCAGCGCGCTGCTCAACGAAGTTAAGCAACGCTACCCGATGCTAAGCCTGGAGGTGTATCAGAAAAATGGCCGTGCGGTGAGCTTCTACCATGCTCTCGGCTTTCGCATTGAAGACGGCGCATGGCAGGAGGAGACTCAACATCCTACCTGGATTATGCGTTGGCAGGCGGATCAAACGCCGTTAGCGTAAGCGCCGGGCCGCTGTATTTCTCCACCCACGCCAGCGCCGTATTGCCCGCGCAGCCATTCCCCAGCTTCGAGCTGGGGAGGTCTTTGGTCAGAACGTTGACCGCGCCGTTTTTGCAGATGCCATCGGCCTGAAGGTCAAGATCCGGCCACGCGCCTTCATGCAGGCAAATCACGCCTGGCTTAATACCGTCGTTCACCACCGCGCCCGCCAGCACCTGCCCGCGCTGATTCCACACGCGTACCACATCGCCATCTTTAATATTTCGCGCACGCGCATCCTGTGGATGCAGAGTAAGCGGTTCACGCCCCGCCACCGCGTACTGTTCGCGCAGGGAGGTGTGATTGAGCTGGCTGTGCAGGCGATGGGCCGGATGCGCGGAGAGCAGTTGCAACTGCTGTGGCTCGGCATTGCCGTGCCATTCGTCCGGCTCCAGCCACATAGGATGCGGCGGACAATCGGCATAGTTGAAGCTGGCGATGCGCTCGGAATAGATTTCGATTTTCCCGCTCGGCGTTTTCAGCGGGTTAGCCAGGGGATCGTTCCGGAAAGCCGCAAAACGCACAAACTGACCGTTTTGTTCGCTGATCGGCATTTCGATAAGCTCATTCGCCTGCCAGAATTCCGCAAACGGCGGCAGCGTCACCTGCTGGCTGGCCCCCCGCTCAGCGGCGATGCGATAGAACGTTTCCAGCCATTGCAGGTCGTTTTTGCCTTCGGTAAAACGCTCACGTCCGCCCGCTTCCCAGCGCTCACTCAGCTCAGCGAATACCTCAAAATCGTCGCGCGCTTCAGCCTGCGGCATCACTACGCGCTTCATAGGTACCAGGTGCTGATTGCTGTAATCCCCGGTCATGGTGAGATCGTTGCGCTCGAAAGAGGTGGTGGCAGGCAGAACGATATCCGCATGACGCGCCGCCGCCGTCCAGTTGCACTCGGAAATCACCACCAGCTCCGGGCGCTGCCACGCACGAATTAAGCGGTTGGTATCCTGATGATGGGTAAAGTTGGCGCCGCCCGCCCACCAGACGAAGCGGATATCCGGAAAGTGCCTGTCCATGCCGTTGTGCTGATACGGTGCGCCAGGGTTTTCCAGCGCCTCGACAATCCGCGCGACGGGAATTTTATCGACCGCATCCGCTCCTCCTTTTACCGCGCCCTGCATCGACGCCAGCACCGCCGCGCGGCGCGTAGGGTTGCCGCCGTTGGCAAAGTGATAGGAAAGCCCAAAGCCGCCGCCCGGCGTGCCGATTTGCCCCAGCATGGCGGCGAGCGTTACTACCATCCAGTGCTTTTGTTCGCCGAACTGCTGACGCTGCATGCCCCAGCCCGCCATTAACATGGTGGTATTTTCGTGGAATAATTTTGCCAGTTCGCGAATTTTAGCCGCACTTACGCCACAGATTGCCGCTGCCCATTCGGCGGTTTTCGGCTGCCCATCACTCTCGCCGAGCAGATATTGAGCGAAGATGTCGAATCCGATCGTGCAGCGCGCCAGGAACTGCGCATCATGCCAGCCGTTTTCCACTAGCGTGTGGGCAATGCCGAGCATCATCGCCACGTCGGTGCCCATATGTGGGGCGATCCACTCCATCGACTCGCCGAAGAAATCGACCGTTTCCGATCGCATCGGATCGATGCAGATCAGACGTTTGCCGCTTTTACGCAATTGATCGAAGTAGGGAATGCCCTGTTCATCCGAAGCATTCCAGGCAATTTTCAGCGTATTCAGCGGGTTGGCGCTCCAAAGCACCACCACGTCCGAATGCTCCAGCACCAGCGGCCAGCTGGTTTGCTGCTGATAAACTTCGTTGCCGCCGACCACGTGCGGCATGATGGCCTGCGCCGCGCCGGTCGAGTAATCCCCCAGGTGCCCGGTGTAACCGCCCGCCAGACTCATATAGCGCTGTAGCAACGTCGCCGCTTTGTGCAGCACACCATTGGAGCGCCAGCCGTAGGAGCCCGCAAAAATCGAGGACGGGCCATAAGTCTCGCGAATGCGTTTGTGCTGTGCGTGAATGAGATCCAGCGCTTCATCCCAGCTTACCCGCACGAATTCATCCTGCCCGCGTACCCCCTGCGGCGACGCTGGCGAGGCCAGATAACCTTTGCGCACCATCGGGTAACGTACCCGCGTTTTACTGTGCACCTGATCGCGCACGGCGCTTTGCAGAGAGTTAACAAATGCGGTGTCAAGCGCCCCGCGAGAGGAAAAAACGGTTTCCCCGTCTGTTTCGACAAGCATGGGGCCCCAGTGGGCGGCGGTTAAGACGGTGTGCGTTTTCGCTGTAGTAGCCAAAGCGTGCTCCTGAGTGTTCGATGCAGGTGTTGTGGCGATAGATTAGCCATCGCTCATTATTTTTTACATAAATCGGAGTTATAGAGGGAATTTTCCGCTTCTTTCCACGTCATAATCAACCGTCACGCTCGCCGTGGCAAAGAATAAAAAAGGATTAAGGAATTGAGATGAAAAAAAGCGTACTGATGATTGCTGCCGTTGTGAGCGGCGCACTGGTAGTTTCTGGCTGCACCACTAACCCTTACACCGGTGAGCGCGAAGCGGGCAAATCCGGCATTGGCGCCGGGATAGGCTCCCTGGTTGGCGCTGGCGTTGGCGCACTCTCATCATCGAAGAAAGATCGCGGCAAAGGCGCGCTAATTGGTGCGGCAGCGGGTGCAGCCCTGGGTGGCGGCGTCGGTTACTACATGGATGTGCAGGAAGCTAAACTGCGCGACAAAATGCAGGGAACCGGCGTGAGCGTGACGCGAAATGGCGACAATATCGTGCTAAATATGCCAAATAATGTCACCTTCGACAGCAGCAGCGCAACGCTGAAACCGGCAGGCGCGAATACCCTGACCGGCGTGGCGATGGTGCTGAAAGAGTATGAAAAAACCGCGGTGAACGTAGTGGGCTACACCGATAGCACCGGCGGCCAGGACCTGAACATGCGCCTGTCTCAGCAACGTGCTGATTCCGTCGCCAGCTCGCTGATTACTCAGGGCGTAGCGGCAACGCGTATCCGCACCAGCGGGATGGGCCCGGCGAATCCAATCGCCAGCAACAGCACCGAAGCGGGCAAAGCGCAGAACCGTCGCGTTGAAATCACCTTAAGCCCTCTCCAGTAATACATCCGCCCGGTAACGCTCATTTACCGGGCAAATCACTTGCTTAGCGAGATTTTCGCGCTAAGGTGTTCTCACTTTGCAAAGAGAGGCCCTTATGGCGAAATCAGCACGCCCGACTATCAGCGACGTCGCAAAAGCAGCGAAAACCGGCAAAACCAGCATCTCCCGTTACCTTAACGGCGAGAAGCATCTGCTTTCCGATGCGCTTCTGGCGCGTATTGAAAATGCCATCGCCGAACTCGATTATCGCCCCAGCCTGATGGCCCGTAGCCTGAAGCGTGGCCGCACTCGCCTGATTGGCTTGATTATCGCCGACATCACCAACCCCTATTCGGTTAACGTGTTAAGCGGTATTGAGGCCGCCTGCCGCGAGAAAGGCTTCACCCCGCTGGTGTGTAACACCAATAACGAAGTCGATCAGGAGCAGCACTACCTCGACCTGTTGCGCAGTTATCAGGTGGAAGGGATTGTAGTCAACGCCGTCGGGATGCGCGAAGAAGCGCTCAATCGCCTGCAACAATCCTCACTGCCAATGGTCCTCATTGACCGTAAAATTCCCGATTTCGCCTGCGATGTGGTGGGGCTGGATAACACACAGGCAGCCACGACCGCCACCGAACATTTGATTGACCAGGGCTTTGAAGCCCTGCTGTTCCTCAGCGAACCGCTGGGCACCGTCAACACTCGGCGCGAGCGTCTGGCGGCATTTAATGCCACGCTGGCGCGCTACCCCGGCGTGCTGGCCGAAAATGCGGAAGTGCCGCTGGCCGAGAATGCGCAGCTGGATAACACCCTGCGCCAGTTTCACACCCGCTATCGCGGCATGCGCAAAGCGATTATCTCCGCCAACGGTGCGCTTACCCTACAGGTTGCCCGTTCGCTCAAGCGCATTGGCTTGAACTGGGGCAGCGACATCGGCCTGCTGGGCTTCGATGAACTGGAATGGGCAGAACTGGCGGGCGTCGGCATCACCACCCTTAAGCAGCCCACCTGGCAGATTGGGTTTGCGGCGGTCGAACAGGTCGTGCGACGCATCGAAGGCGGCAGCACCGCGATTCATGAGCAGGTATTCTCCGGCGAGCTGATTATCAGGGGATCAACCTCCCGTTAACGATCCTTCGTGATGACGATCATAAATTCAACATCCTGAGCTTTTCTTTGGAACCGGTTCCATCTAGCGTATTAACCATACGATGACGCTGGAGTTCCCCATGAAAAGACAAATTATCGTGGTTACCGCCGCTTACGGACATGACCAGGTCCGCGCCGCGGGTGGACAAGCAGCCATGCTGCCGGTAATTGCGAAAGCGGGCGCAGACGGTGTTGAGATCCGCCGCGAGATGTTTAACGACGCCGAACTAAACGCCCTGCCAGAACTGGCACGCGCGATCGACGCGCAAAAATTACTGGCCTGCTATTCCGCCCCCGAACCGCTGTTTCTCAACGATGGCACGCTTAACCCACACCTTCCCGCCCTGCTCGAAGAAGCTCGCACGCTTAACGCTCTGTGGCTGAAAGTTTCTCTTGGCCATTTCGCACGTAAAGCCCCGCTGGTCACGCTGCGTACCTGGCTGGACGTGAGCGGCATGGCGCTGGTGGTGGAAAACGACCAGACCGAATGCGGCCAGCTGCCGCCGATGCAGCGTTTTAAAGCCGCCTGCCGCGTACTCAATCTTCCCGTGCGCCTGACTTTTGATATGGGTAACTGGCTGTGGGTTGGAAATTGCCCGCAGGAAGCCGCCCAGCAGCTGGCGCCGGCGGTGAGCTACATCCACGTTAAAGCAGCGACGCCGCATCAGAACAGCTTCCGCGCCGTGCCGCCGGATCCTATCAATCGCGACTGGCTGGACGTACTGCGCGCTTTGCCTGCCGACGCGCCGCGCGGAATCGAATTTCCACTGGAAGGCGATGACCTGACCGCGGTAACTCGCCGCTATGTCAAACTGTTACGCGAGGATTAAGCGATGAATAAGCAACTGGATGTCATCACCATCGGTGAAGCCATGGCGATGTTTGTGGCAACACAAACGGGCGATCTCAGCGAAATTGAGCAGTTTATCAAACGCGTTGCCGGTGCGGAGCTTAACGTCGCAACCGGGCTGGCGCGACTGGGCCTGAACGTGGGCTGGGTTAGCCGCATTGGCAACGACAGCTTTGGCCAGTTCGTGCTCAATAGCCTGAAGAAAGAAGGTATTGATGCGACGGGTGTCACCTGCGATACGCGTTTCGCTACCGGCTTTCAGGTGAAATCTAAAGTTGAAAATGGAACCGATCCCATTGTGGAGTATTTCCGTAAAAATTCGGCGGCCAGCCATCTTTCGCTCGACGACTTCAATGACAGCTATTTCTCCCGCGCACGCCATCTACACTTAAGCGGCGTGGCGGCGGCGCTCGCTGACTCCTCTTATGCCCTGCTCGACCATACGGCCCGCACGATGAAAGCGCAGGGCAAAACAATCTCCTTCGACCCGAATCTGCGCCCGGTACTGTGGAAAAGCGAGGCGGAGATGGTGGAAAAACTCAACCATCTGGCGTTCCAGGCCGATTGGGTTTTACCCGGTTTGAAAGAGGGCATGATTCTGACCGGCGAACATACGCCGGAAGCTATCGCTGATTTCTATCTGGCGCATGGTGTGAAAGCGGTGGTGCTGAAAACCGGCGCGGACGGCGCCTGGTATAAGACGGCTGAAGGCGAGAAAGGCTGCGTTGCGCCGGTGAAAGTCGACAAGGTGGTCGATACGGTGGGCGCGGGCGATGGCTTCGCCGTCGGAGTAATCAGCGCCCTGCTGGAAGGACGCTCACTGCGCGATGCGGTGATACGCGGGAATAAAATTGGCGCACTGGCCATTCAGGTTCAGGGCGACAGTGAAGGATTACCGACGCGTGAGGCATTGGGCGAATAGAGCCTTCCCCCCGCTGGATCGTGCAAATCTTTGGTTCCCCCTCTCCCTGTGGGAGAGGGCCGGGGTGAGGGCACCAGCGCGCACCTTCCCCTAATAACACTCTGACCCTACAACTACAGAGGCAGGACTATGAATAGCTCAACCAATGCAGCCAAACGCTGGTGGTACATCATGCCAATCGTGTTTATCACGTACAGCCTGGCGTATCTCGACCGCGCAAACTTCAGCTTCGCTTCCGCCGCAGGCATTAATGAAGATTTAGGCATCACAAAAGGGATCTCTTCCCTGCTGGGTGCCCTCTTCTTCCTCGGCTACTTCTTCTTTCAGATCCCCGGCGCGATGTATGCGGAACGCCGCAGCGTGCGCAAACTGATTTTCATCTGCCTGATCCTGTGGGGGGCCTGCGCCTCGCTCACCGGGATTGTGCACAATATTCCGATGCTTGCCGCCATTCGCTTTATCCTCGGCGTGGTGGAAGCAGCAGTCATGCCAGCAATGCTGATTTACATCAGCAACTGGTTCACCAAATCCGAACGTTCGCGCGCCAACACGTTCCTGATCCTCGGTAACCCGGTGACGGTGCTGTGGATGTCCGTGGTTTCTGGCTACCTGATTCAGGCGCTCGGCTGGCGTGAAATGTTCATCATTGAAGGTTTCCCGGCCATCATCTGGGCATTTTGCTGGTGGGTGCTGGTAAAAGATAAACCAGCGCAGGTGGGCTGGTTGTCTGAATCCGAAAAAACCGCATTGCAGGCGGAACTCGATAAAGAACAGCAGGGCATCAAAGCCGTGCGTAATTACGGCGAAGCGTTCCGTTCCCGCAACGTGATTCTGCTGTGTATGCAGTACTTTGCCTGGAGCATCGGCGTTTACGGTTTCGTGCTGTGGCTGCCGTCGATTATTCGCAGCGGTGGCGCAAACCTTGGCATGGTGGAAGTGGGCTGGCTGTCATCAGTACCGTATCTGGCCGCCACAACGGCGATGATTCTGGTCTCCTGGGCTTCCGATAAAATGCAAAATCGTAAGCTGTTTGTCTGGCCGCTGCTGTTGATTGCCGGTTTCGCCTTTATCGGTTCCTGGGCAGTGGGTGCCAACCACTTCTGGATGTCCTATACCCTGCTGGTGATCGCCGGTGCCGCGATGTACGCGCCGTATGGCCCGTTCTTCGCCATCATCCCGGAAATGCTGCCGCGCAACGTCGCTGGCGGTGCGATGGCCTTAATCAACAGTATGGGCGCGCTGGGCTCGTTCTTTGGCTCCTGGTTCGTCGGCTACCTGAACGGCGCGACCGGTTCGCCGTCCGCCTCTTACATTTTTATGGGGGTGGCGCTTTTCGCCTCGGTATGGCTTACTTTAATTGTTAAGCCTGCTAAGAATCAACAACTTCCCGTTGGCGCACGCCACGCTTAAATCACACTTACGGAGAGTCGCATGAAGCCGTCCATTATTCTCTACAAGGCACTGCCTGACGATTTACTGCATCGCCTGGAAGCCCACTTTACCGTTACGCAGGTGCCAAACCTGCGCCCGGAAACCATCCAACAGCATGCAGAGGTGTTTGCTAACGCCGTCGGCCTGCTGGGCTCCAGCGAAGCCGTTAACGAAGCGCTGCTGGAGAAAATGCCGAAGCTGCGCGCGACCTCGACCGTTTCCGTGGGCTATGACAACTTTGATGTCGACGCCCTGAACGCACGTAACATTCTGCTGATGCATACGCCTACCGTTCTGACGGAAACCGTGGCGGATACGGTGATGGCGCTGGTGCTCAGCACCGCGCGCCGGGTGGTGGAAGTCGCCGATCGCGTCAAAGCGGGTGAGTGGAAAAAAAGCATCGGGCCGGACTGGTTCGGGACCGATGTGCATCATAAAACGCTGGGTATTGTCGGGATGGGCCGCATCGGTATGGCGCTGGCTCAGCGCGCGCACTGCGGTTTCGGCATGCCGATTCTGTATAACGCTCGCCGCCCGCATCCGCAGGCAGAAGAGCGCTTCAGCGCGCGTTACTGTGACCTCGACACCCTGTTGCAGGAATCCGATTTCGTGTGCCTGATCCTGCCGCTCACCGACGAGACGCATCATCTCTTCGGTAAAGAACAGTTCGCGAAGATGAAATCCTCCGCCATCTTTATCAACGCGGGCCGTGGTCCGGTAGTCGACGAACAGGCGCTCATTGCCGCGCTGCAAGCGGGCGAAATCCACGCCGCCGGGCTGGATGTCTTTGAGAAGGAGCCACTGCCTGCCGATTCACCGCTGCTGACACTGCCGAACGTCGTCGCGCTGCCGCATATTGGTTCTGCCACGCATGAGACGCGCTTTAACATGGCGGCCTGCGCGGTAGATAACCTGATTGATGCGTTGCAGGGGAAAGTGGAGAAGAACTGCGTGAACCCGCAGGTGTTAGAGAAATAAAACAGATAAGGCGGGGAATTCCCCGCCTCAGATTGCTGACAAAGTGCGCTTTATTCTTGCCGGATGCGGCGTAAACGCCTTATCCGGCCTACAAAATATTGCAAATTCAATATATTGCAGAAACCTTGTAGGCCTGATAAGCGTAGCGCATCAGGCAATGTTGCGTTTGTTATCAGTCTCAGGCGGGGAGTTCCCCGCCTTATTTTTGCCGGATGGCGACTTACGGTAAAACGCCATCTAACATCATGTTACTTCGTTGCCTCAACAGCCGCATTCCAGGCCTGAGTAAAGGCCTGATGCTGAGAGGCCAGCGGGCCGATCAGCGAGTTGTACTGGCTTGCCTGCTGTGAAGTCGGGAACTGAATACCGTTCGCCACGAAGCTCACCTGCTCACCCTGCTGCGCGACAAAATCACCCACCTGAACCAGCTGCTGCGTGAAGATTTGCGCCGCCGGGATCAGTGGCTGCATCGCGTTAGCGGGCGCTGTCACCACTTTGCTGTACACCTGGTCAAAGACCGGCTTCAGGTCATCCGGCTGTTTCAGCGCCGCATGCGCCGCATCGGCCTGCATCTTCGCATTTTCCAGTTGCTGGCTCAGTACGCCCAGCGAACCGTTCGCCTGACGCAGCGGCTCGCGCTGAGTCATATAATCCTGCGGAACGCGAATGGCGTTAACGCTATCGACAACCGGGCGCAGACCCGCATCCATCGCCTGGCTCACCTGCTGCGAATAGCCGTAAATGACGGCGTAATCGGAGACAAAGGGACCAAACTGTTTTTTCTGGTCAGCGGTCAGCGTTGGCAGACGTTCGCCCCCACGCATCACTGTATTTTGCAGGAAATCGACAAACGCTTTGCGCTGGTCGCCTTCTTTATCAAAACACCCACTCAGGCTAACAACCATCAATAACGCCGCAACAGGCGCAAACCAGCGAGAGCAGGACTTTCCTGTCGCCATTTTATTACTCCTTCAGCCAAAAAAAGCGCAAACAGGCACCCGCGTGCCCGACGCTGACAAGGATAGTCCAGCAGCGCGCCGCAGGATACCTTTTCCTGACAAAGTTATGGCAGGAAATTGCGATGAGAAAAGGGGAGAAATGGCGAATGTTAATGCATTGTTGCATACATCACATTTATGACGACAACTTTTACGCGAAGAATTGTTATTAATCTATTGTTTTTAAATGATTTCAATTGCAGCAACGGATTACCTTCCTGCGAGACGTACGATAATCGCACACTTCCTGATTTCCCCTGCATTGTCGGCGCATAGGTTAAGTGTTTTGATGAAGTGAACGATTACCGAAAATAGGTTCGATAATCGCACAACTTCATGCGGGAGAATCCTTCTCCCCGCCGTTTTCAGGAATTGCCGCATGACGAAGACAACCACGGATATTCAGGCTTTTATCAACGATCATCCCTTTTCTAAATACCAGTGGATGATCCTCGCATTATGCTTTGTGACCGTCGCCATGGACGGTTTCGATACCGCAATCATCGGCTTTATCGCTTCTGACCTGGTGCAGGAATGGGGCGTGCAAAAATCGGATCTCGGCCCGGTGATGAGCGCCGCGCTGGTGGGTCTGGCGGTGGGTGCATTAACGGCAGGCCCGATGGCGGACCGCATTGGCCGAAAAAAAGTGCTGGTGCTGTCGATTCTGGTTTTTGGCGGCTTTAGCCTGGTCACCGCGTTTGCCACTAACCTCACCCAGCTTACGCTGCTGCGTTTCCTGACCGGACTGGGCCTGGGCGCCGCTATGCCCAACGCGGCCACGCTGATGAGTGAGTATGCGCCGGAACGTCGCCGCGCACTGTTGGTGAATCTGATGTTTGTGGGCTTTCCAATTGGATCATCAATGGGCGGGTTTATCTCGGCGTGGCTTATTCCGCACTACGGCTGGCAGAGCGTGCTGATCCTCGGCGGCGTGATGCCGCTGGCGCTGGCTGTACTGCTGATATTCCTGCTGCCGGAATCCGCACGTTATATGGTGGTCAAAAATCAGCCTCAGCATAAAATCGCCGCCATCCTCAAACGCATCGCTCCGGTGGCCGACAACGCAAGCTTTGTTTTGCAGGAGGCCGGGCAAGTGAAAGAGAAATCGGCGCTGGGCGTGATTTTCTCGCCTCGCTATGCCGTGGGTACAGTAATGCTGTGCCTGACCTATTTCATGGGCCTGCTGATTTTCTATTTACTGACCAGTTGGCTGCCGCTGTTAATTCGTGAAACGGGCGCCTCGTTGAGTCAGGCATCGATTATCACCGCCCTCTTCCCCTTAGGTGGCGGCATTGGCGTGCTTATCCTGGGAGCGCTGATGGACAAACTAAACCCGAATAAGGTGGTGGCGGTTGGCTACATACTGACCGGCGTATTTGTCTGCCTGGTCGGTTTCTCAACCAACAGCCTGGTGCTGATGGGCGTAATGGTCTTTATTGCCGGTACCATCATGAATGGCGCACAATCCTCAATGCCGGCGCTCGCGGCGGGTTTCTACCCGACACAGGGACGTGCAACGGGCGTGGCGTGGATGCTGGGGCTGGGCCGTTTTGGTGGCATTCTGGGCGCATTCAGCGGCGCATTCCTGATGCAGGCTGAACTCTCTTTCCAAACCATTTTCACGCTGCTGGCCATTCCGGCTCTGGTATCAGCGTTGGCGCTACTGGTGAAGCATGTGGTCAGCCAGCGGCAGACGCTGAAAAGCGAAGCGGAAACGCCTGCGTTGAACCGCAATACGCAGAAAGCCTGAGTTAGCGAACCGGCGGCTCAGCCGTCGGTTTGAGCGATTTTTTACAAAATTATACCTGTCACCGCTGGCCTTGATTTATGTGCGATTTTTAGGCTATTTGCGCTATGTAGAAATCGATCTCACGAATAATCACTTCAGCAATCAACTTTTGTTCGGATTTCCCGACTATTCTTAACAGGCTGTACCTATTCACGATCACGCTGTGTGTTTATAGGAGTTATCAATGGAAGAAAAAGATCCAACATTTGAACTGCTGAGCAGTCTGGAACAGATTGTCTTCAAAGATGCTTCATCAGTGATTACCCTGACACCAAAGCCATCCATCTTTACTGAGTTTGAAGAGCTGCGCGAAAGCACCGGTTTGCAGATGGCAGAGTTTGCTAAAGCGATGGGCGTAAGTGTCTCCATGGCGCAGGAATGGGCGTCCAGACGGGTAAAACCTTCAGTTACCGAACTTAAATTGCTACGTCTGATTCAGGCTGACAAACAAATTTTTAACAGCTAACTATCTGATCAATAAATATTTATCACTCTTTTAACGGTCCTTTTTCAGGGCCGTTTTATGTTTTTCTCAGATAACGTTTGCGTTTAGGGGCCGAAGTATGCGTTAATAGCTTCACGGTTTGACGCACAGACCACAAAGCAGTTGAGTAAAGCAGTTCCCTTCAAGGTTATCCATTGGTACCCCTCGTAGCGACATTTCCTTTACGCTTTAAATTCTGTAAAGCATGCCATATTGCCGTAAGGCTCACTTAATTTATAAAGGTAATTTCTATGTCCGGTAAAATGACTGGTATCGTAAAATGGTTCAACGCTGATAAAGGTTTCGGCTTCATCACTCCTGACGATGGTTCTAAAGACGTGTTCGTACACTTCTCTGCTATCCAGAACGATGGCTACAAATCTCTGGACGAAGGTCAGAAAGTGTCCTTCACCATCGAAAGCGGCGCTAAAGGCCCGGCAGCTGGCAACGTAACTTCTCTGTAAGTTCAAGCCGCTAAAAATTCGAATCCCTGCCCTCGGGCGGGGATTTTTTTTGCCTGCGATTTGCCGCAGTTGATTTACAGATATTCACATCATAAATAAAAAGGGTGCATTGAAAATGCATCACACCGTAAGAAAGGCGGAGATTTCTCCCCGCCAGATGCTCTTACTTTTTATTTCCACAGGCTAAAAATGCCGCCAGCTCATTACTTCCCTGTTTGATATGTAATTCACAGAGTGAATCCCTCACCATCCAGGTAAATAATAATAGCGTG